>JBNMLQ010000020.1:0-23616 GCA_050874925.1 Candidatus Enterosoma sp.
TGATGTTCCCGGACACAAGCTCGGGTCTTTCCATACGGACTTGTTCAGGACCATCGATCAGGCTTCCTTTCTTTATGATGCCAATGCCCCGATTGGCCTTGACAATCTTTATAATGCCAAAGGCGTTCTCAAGGAAGCAGAGGACCTTGCCGCACGTTGTTGTAAGGCAGAACATTGCTTCTTTTCTGTCAATGGAACGACCGGCGGAATCCTGAGTGTCCTTCAGGCATGTCTGTATTCCAAGGACAAGATCATCCTTCCTAGAAATATTCACAAGTCCGTCGTCAATGCCCTTATCATCACCGGTGCCATCCCCATCTTTGTCAATCCTGACATCGATGAAGAGCTTGGTGTGGCATGTGGTATGAGATATGAAGATGTCGTTTTGGCCATGGATGAGAATCCCACGGCCAAGGCCGTCTTTGTCATCAATCCGACTTACTTCGGCGTTGTCTCTGACTTGAAGAGAATCGTAGAGGAAGCCCATAGGCGTGATATGATCGTCATATGTGATGAAGCCCATGGATCCAATTTTTACTTCAGTGACGAACTGCCACTTTCGGCAATGGAAGCCGGTGCTGACATCACAGCGATGAGCATGCACAAGAATTCCGGTTCCCTGACCCAGACATCCATGATTCTGATGCAGGGAGACAGGGTCGACTATTATGAGGTCAAGAGGGCTTTTGGCATGTTCTCTTCGACTTCTCCCAATCCCATCCTTCTTGCTTCCTTGGATGCAGCAAGAAAGGAGATGGCCCTTCATGGAAGAGACATCATCCATGAAGACCTTCTCCTTGCGGACTATGCAAGAAAACGTCTCAATCAGATTCCTGGAATCCATGTCTATGGAGAAGAATATGTCCAAAAGCGAAACAACTCCGGCGTATATGCTCTCGATGGAACGAAGCTTGTCATCGACACGACGGGACTAGGTCTCTATGGATATGAAGTCTATAAGGAAATCAGGAAACAGTCGAATATCCAACTTGAACTTGGAGAAGTTTCTGTCGTCCTTGCCATCATCGGACCGGGAACGACAAAGGAACATGTCGATTGCCTCATCAAGGCATTTGCCTTTCTTTCCGAAAGATTCTATGATGCAGGCAAAGTCAAGGAGATTCCTCACTATCATTATTCATATCCGGAGAATCTTGTCTCACCAAGAATCGCCTATGATGCTCCGCATCGCGTGGTGAAGATAGAGGATTCCGTAGGGGAGATTTCAGCCGAGACCGTCATGGCCTATCCACCTGGAATTCCTCTTGTCATTCCGGGAGAAATCATCTCCGGCGATGCCGTCAGACTCATCTCCTTCTATCATGACGAAGGAGGTGAAGTCCTCAAGGATACGGAGTATGGATATATCAAAATCATCGATCGTAAGAACTGGTATCTGAATGAAGATTTGCCGCTTGGAAAAGGTGTGTAGGAGCACATTGATTGAAAGCACTTTCAAAGCAGAAAGTGCTTTATTTAAGTACATTTGAATTATTCGTTGAAAGAGCTTTAATTTATGGTCGAAATAGCCTATAATCAAAGTAGGAACAGAAAGGAGATAATCATCATGAAATTCCAGTTTGTATGCAAAGACGTCTCTCTGACCCCTGCTATGAAAGAGGCATGCGAGGAAAAGCTCGCCAAATTCGAGCGCTACTTCCGTTCCACAGGTGAAGTCGATTGTGTCGTTACGATTCAGATCCGTCCGAATAAGGTGAAGGTTGTCGAAATCGCTTTGAACACCATCAACGGTGTCTACATCCGTGCCAAAGCCAAAGATGAGGATTTCTACAACGCCGTCGATATGGTCGTTGAGAAGCTTGAAGGTCAGCTCCGCAAGATGAAGACGCAGATTGCCAAGACGACAAAGAAGAATTCTGTCAGCGAGAATTTCTATCTCGACCAGATCCATGCTGACGAAGCCGAAGCAGATGCCTTGGAAATCGTCAGAAGGAAGTCTCTCAACCTGACTCCCATGGATGAGGAAGAAGCTCTTGCCAGAATGGATGCCTTAGGTCATTCCTTCTTCATCTATCTCGATTCGGCAACCGGGCTTGTCAATGTCATCTACGAAAGAGAAGACCACGGCTACGGCATCATCGAAATCGAAAAGTAATGTTTAAAAAGGGGTTGGCAAGTCACAGCTGCCCCTTTTTTGATGAAATATTGTACAAATCCCTGACTGCATATACTAAAATATTCCTACTATGATCAAACTGATTGCTACTGATTTGGATGGAACCCTGTTCTATCCAAAAAACCGTGTCACCGGAATTCCGCTTACCAACAAGAGATTCCTCAGAAGATATCTTGACAAGGGTGGGAAGCTTCTTCTCATCAGCGGAAGGAATCCGAAGATTCTGCCCAAGGTGGAAAGACAGCTTCATCACAAGGTTGCCTTGATCGGATGCAATGGTGGCTATTATATCGACGAGGAAGGAAAGTTCCATAATCCCATTCCGATGGACAGAAAGAAGATCGTCGAGCTCTTTGCCTATACCCACAGGGTGTTTTGCCCATGGGTATGGATGCTTTTTGATGAGAGCAATGCCCTTCACAGCAATACGTCCAATGTTCCACAGTGGGTGGATTCGGTCTTTCGTATCGGAAACAGGTTCAACAACTTCTTTGCCGAAACCCTGATCGGAAGCGATGCGGACTTCGTCAGCCGTCTTGCTACGGCAGACAGCTACAAGCTGATGGTCTGTCTCGGTCTCAAGCAGGATGGGAAGAACAAGGCAGAACAGATTGCTCCTGCCTTGAAGAGCAGGTTCGGCGATTATTTTGAAATCGCCGTCTCTTCCAACGTCATCGAAATCACGGCTAAAGGCGTCAACAAGGGAATCAGTCTGTCCAAGTACTGCCTTGACAATGGCTATGCCCCGGAGGAAGTCGCTGTCTGCGGAGACAGCGGAAACGATTTATACATGTTTGCGAAGTTTCCCCATACGTTTGCCATGGAACATTCTCCGGAACATTTCAAGAGCCAGGCCAATCACAGAATCAAGAAGGTATCCTCCCTCCAGGAGTACATCGACAATCCATCCCTGATTGAAAATGACAGGATAAAGGATATCAATTATGAAAAAGCTTTGGATATCTAGTTTTTTTAGGTATAATAAACAAAGCTGTGTGCAAATTATTCGAGGTTTTAAATTATGAATAATGAAGAAAAGAATGTGATGACGATCGTCACGATCGCCCGTATCGTCGAATCCAGTCTCTGGTATTGCCTGCCTCCGAGAAACGGAAGCTTTGCTCTTGAGGAAAGAGCTGCCCGTTTCAAGGCTCTCACTGCTTTGACTGCCGAAGGTTCTCCTTTTGCCATGAACTGTGACAACAATGGTGACCTTGGAAAGCAACTCAAGGAAGATATGCAGTATTTCATCGAGGATGTCTATGGAGATCCCGGAAGAATGGTGAGCGTCAATCTCGATGGTTCTGTCAGGGTTGAATCTTCCTTGAATCTGGAACTCTTTGACAGCATCGTGAAGCTCAGAGGCTTCCTTGAAAGCTTCCTCAAGTCTGCCATTGCCGCATTGAAGGAACGCAAGACGATGGAGAGTGACTTTGAAGAACTCATCCATACCGACATCCGCTATTTCCATGCCTTTGCCGGCAAGGTCAGCTGCATCCTGATTGCCAACAAGTTCATGGAGCTCAACCAGATGGCCAGGACTCTCACCGAGAACTATGTCAAGTCTCACAACGGACAGAATCCGAACAACGATCCGGAATTCAATGTCCACAACGATCCGAGCTTCCGTATGCTTGAGAACGAATTCCATCAGATCAATTCCAACATGAATGCCGTCTTGAATACCTATGGAAACGATGGTGAAGATGAGGAATTCAAGTTTGCCAGGGAAAGTGTCTATGCCGATTGCGACATCTTTTCCGGAAAGAAGCAGACGACGGACATCAATGCCTTCTTCAATATCTTCACTTCCTATTTCGACCGCATCATCGATTCTACCCAGGGTCAGCTCAACAACATGTTCGCCACCTTCGGAAGGAAGATGAAGGAGGAAGCTCCTGCAGCCAACGCTGAAGAAGCCAAGTAAAGGAGTCTATCTATGGAAAATACCGTCAATAACAAACAGAAAAGAAAACTCTATACTTCTGAAATCGTCTTATATTCCATCTTCGGAGCCATCTGGCTCTTCGGTTTCGTCTTCGCCATCTTCGGTGTCCTTGCCTACAATGTCGGAAAGCTGTCTTTGAATCCGTTCTATACCATGCAGAAGAACTTTGCTTCCTTCTTCAACATGAGCGGTGTCATGGACTTCCGTCTCTGGGGTACCTTGGTCATGGCTGTTGCCATGATTGCCTTCCTGATTGCCATCTTTGCCTATTCGGCCAAGGCTACCAACCAGGCTGCCACCGAGAGAAGAAAGGCTGAAAGACTCAAGATCCTTATGGATTTGGATTCCGAGGAACAGGAAGCCAGCAAGAAGGAAGAGACGAAGTAATCTATCGATAGCAAGGTCAGATTCGCTCTGGCCTTTTTTTATTGCTAAAAAAAGAGTCACCCTTTTGGGGTGGCTCACATTTTTTCTGTTGAATCTGTTAAAGAGATTACTTGTTAGCTTCAGTAGTAGCGCTGGCAGCCTTGGCAGCCTTTCTGGCAGCCTTCTGCTTAGCTTCCTTGGCTAACTTCTTTTCTCTTCTGACTCTCCATTCATCAGCGAAGCCTCTGGCTTCATACTTTTTCTTTCCCATAGTATATACCTCGAAATTGCAATGCTTGTCTATTATACAAGGTTTTTCATGATTTTCAAGTGTTATTGGCGCCAGGAATAATATTCTTCGTCTTTTTTCATGTCGACAGCGTCTTCTGCTGAATCGTCCAGGATATGGAATTTCGCTTCATCATACAGGCTTTTGAAGGCATAGACATCCAAAAAGACGTTCTTGTTGAGAGAAGATATCAGGATTCTGTTCTCCTTCTTATAGAACCGCTCTTCCTTTTTGTCGATGATGGCATAGAGATGATATCCAGCCTGAAGATATTTTATGGCTGTATCGATTTCCAAGGATTCATTTTCCATGCCTAAGATTATACAATATATGAAAAGGAAGCGAACCCATGGAAAACGAAAAAGAATATATATCCTATATGAGAAAGATGATCGGACATAAGAGGATGATGTCCGTAGGCCTTGGCTGTCTCATCATCGATGAGAAGGAAAGGGTGCTGCTAGAAAAGAGGACGGACAACGGAAAATACTGTCTTCCCGGTGGAAGCATCAATTTTGATGAGACTGTCCTGGAAGGATTGAAGCGGGAAATCAAAGAAGAGACCAATATTGAAATCAAAGAAGCAAGGCTTTTGATGATCAGCTCTGGCAAGAAACAGGAACTTATCTATCCTAACGGAGATGTCACAGACTATGTCGACCTCATCTTTGTAAGCCATGTGAGAAGCGATGAAATCCATATGAGAATCGCAGACGGAGAATCCAGTCTTTTGAAGTTCTATTCTTTTGATGAGCTTCCTCCTGAAGAGGAAATGCTTCGTGGAACCTATGCACCGTTGATGAAATATCATCTTGGAAACCTGGATGTTGTGGTGGATTGATTTTTCTTTATCAGAGCCATGAAAACCCTTAGATTGCCTTTCCACAGCCTATTTTGTGTTACATGTAAAGTCGATGAATATCTGAGGCGAAAAATGACAGATTTTATTTAATGTCATGAGAACATGCTCTATTTTCAGGATGAAACTCAACAATCAAAATAGATTGTCAAAAAAATAGTATAAAAAATTTATTATTTGTAAAAAAGCATGAAGAATGCGAGCTTTTTGAAGATTGCAAAAAATAGTTTTATATTGATTTTTCAAAAAGCCTATAAAACAAATATGGTAAAATTACATTTCTATTTTTTATGGATTGTAATTTTATTTTTATGAAATATGTCGATGAAACAGGCATTTTTATCTCATACTTTTCATGATGAAAATGGTAAAATTACGTTTCGTCAAGATTTTTCTTAAATTTAATTCAATTCCTAAAATTGTAAGCGGTTCGAAACAGAAAACATGAACAACAATCTTCGCAAAAGCGGCATCTTCCTACCGATATTCTCCCTTCCCGGAGAGTATGGAATCGGTACCATCGGAAAGAGTGCACATGAGTTCATCGACTTCCTTGCTGGATGCGGATTCTCCTATTGGGTCGTCCTTCCTGTCGGTTCGACGGGATTTGCGGATTCCCCTTACCAGGCCTTCTCCAACCGTGCACTGAATCATTATCTTATCGATTTCAATGATCTGATTGACAAAGGCCTTCTCAAAAAGAAGGATTTCACGGATGTCGAATGGGGAGATGATCCTCGAAGGATCGATTATTCCCGGATTTACAGGAACAAGTCCAGGATTCTCAAGATTGCCTTCAAACGTTTCAAGAAAGGCTATAGTACCTATCAAAGAGGCTACACTACCTTCTTGAGAAAGAACAGGTTCCTGGATTATGCCTGCTTCATGTGTCTCAAGGAAGAGAATCAGGGAAAGCCCTGGAATGAGTTCAGTTCCATCTATCATGAGTATTCCCTGGATTCCTTTGAGAAGTTCCGCCACGAACACAAGGATGATGTCGAGTTCTACATCTGGACGCAGTATATCTTCCTTCGTCAGTGGGAGCAGCTTCATTCCTATGCCAGGCAGAAAGGCATTCAGCTTGTCGGTATCCTGCCCATGCATATCTCCTATGATTCCATCGATGTGTATAAGCATCATCGGAATTTTCTTCTCGATGAAGATGGAAAGATGGAATATGTCGCAGGCTATCCTCCGGATGTCTTCTATTCCAAAGGACAGGTCTGGGGAATGCCTCTATATGACTTCGATTATCTCAAAAGAAACGGATATCGTCTATTCAGGGACAGGCTGAACTTCTATATGAATCTCTTCGATTTCGTCATCCTGGACCATTTCCGGGGATACCTTGAGAATTATATCCTTCCTTATGGAAGCCAGGATGGTCTCAACGGCAGATGGGAGAAGACGGAAGGAAAGACGGTTCTGAAGAGCTTCATTCCTGATATGAGCAGGGTGATTGCCGAAGACGTCGACTTCCATTCCGATGAGATGGACGAGGTCCTGCAGGAGTTCAGGATCAAGGATGAGAGAGTCATCGAATTCGGCTATCCAAGAGAGATGGGAAACAACAACCAGCCATCCAATTATACTTTCAACAATATTTCCTTTTCCTCCACACATGACTGCCAGCCTCTAAGGCAGTATCTTGACAGCCTCAATTCCTCGGACAGGAAGTTTGCCGAAGCACAGATCAATAAGGACTGTCGTCACTTCGGTGTCGACTGTGTGGCACCTGGGGATACGTCAGCTCAGGTAGAAGCGTTGCTTCAGCTCAACCTTGCATCGCTTTCGAGCGTCGCCATCCAGTCGATGAACGATCTGCTCGGCCAGGGCAAGGAAGGACGTATCAATACGCCCTCTACGGTTGGAAACAACTGGGTATATCGAATCACCAAGGATGATCTGTCGAGTTCCTTGATGAGGCATCTGCTCGCACTGAACAAGCGATACGGACGCTGTTGAAACATCGGTTTCAATGGGGCATTAGAATCTTAAGCCTCATGGAAATAGTCGGTATGGTACGTTTTGTTAGAGAACATAAAGGGGGATCAAAAATTTATGAAACACTCTAAATTATTCGGTTTGGTTGCGTTGTCTGTTCTTTCTTTGGTCGGATGCACTCGCGGAGGCACAAGCAGTTCTGCAGGCGGTGCAAGCAATTCTGCAACTCCGACACAGAAGGAAAAACTGGTGATCGGTGGTCCGTCACTTCAGCAAGATTGGATCAAGAGTGAAGTCGAGACTTTCCTTACTCAGAACAATCTTTCCGACAAGTACACCGTCGAGAACTATACGTTGGGTGAAAGCGATGTCAATAACGCCGACAAGATTTCTGACTGGACCGTCGGACCGGACCTCTTCGCCTATGCTTCCGATCAGACTCTCGGACTTGTTCAGAAAGGTATCCTTGGCGAAGTTCCGTCTACCTTTGCCAACACCATGAAGACCAACATGGCTGATGAAGCTATCGCTGCTGCCAAGGTCGGCACCAAGATGTATGGTTATCCTTATGCCGGAGACAACGGATACTTCCTTTATTACAACAAGAGCGTCTTCAATGGTAAGGAAGATAAGCTTAACACCGTCGATGGCATCGTTGAAGTCTGCAAGGCCAGCAACCTGAAGTTCTCCTATAAGATTGCCGAACCCTTCTTCTCCGTCGGTCTTCTCTTCACCTTCGGTGCAAGATATAAGGTCACTCTTTCTACCGATGAGACCAGCATCGCCAACATCACCGCAGACTTCAATACGGAAAAGGGACTCAAGGCTGCCAAGGCCATGAGAAGCATCGTTCAGAATACGACCATCGATACGACCAAGGATGGCCAGAAGGCTCCGACGACCGCAAATGGTCTGGGTGCCTGTGTCGATGGCTCCTGGAATGCTTCCACCTATTCTACGGCCATGGGCGCTGACTATGGATGCGTCAAGCTTCCTACCGTCACTGTCGATGGTGAAACCAAGAACCTCTCTGCCTTCTTAGGCTATAAGCTCTATGGCGTCAACAAGCAGAAATCCCAGTCTTCCGAAAAGCTTGCTGTCCTTCATAAACTTGCCAACTACCTTGTCTCTTCTTCTGTTCAGGAAAAGAGATTCGATGATCTGACCATCGCTCCTACCGATAAGACGGTCAAGGCCTTGGACAAGGTCCAGAATACTCCGCACGTCAAGGCTCTTGCCGATCAGGCCCAGTTCGCCGTTGCCCAGACGATCGTTCCCGATGGTGTCTGGAACGAAGCCGCCAATCCGTATACTTCTATCCTTGCCAAGGGTAGCAAAACCATCACGGATGCCGAACTCCAGAGTTACATGGATTCCTACAACGCCACTGTCACAAACAAGAATTAAACAAATAAAGTCATGCCGTATATGTGATGTGGGCTGAAAGCCCACATCACATTTGTTGATTATTCTGCTTCATAAGGAGGAAATATGGACAGCCAACAGTACACACTTCAGAACAGCTTGGAATATCTGTCTTTGAACCGTTTCCAAAGAATCGGATATAAGATTTCCCACTTTTTTGGCGACATCCCAAAGAATACGACAAAAAAGATTTCTGCCATTCCTTCGAAGGCAAGAAAAAAGGGCCTTGCCATAACCAATGTCTTCCGCAACATCAAGAGAGCGGGAGAAAGAGGTGACATCTTTACAAGGCTTTCGTTCCTTTTCATGGGAGCTGGTCTTGTAACAAGGAATCAGATCATCCGTGGTGCCCTCTATTTTTTATATGAAGTCTTCTTTATCTTGTTTATGGTCATGATTGGAGGAAGCGCCTTAAGTCAGCTTCCGACTCTAGGCACGCTCGGTCAGGTCGAATACAAGATTTTTGATGACACAGGCATCCTTGATTTGACAACTTCTGTTTATGTCGATAATTCGTTTACCATACTTTTATATTCCATTCTTTCGTTTGTCTTCATCGGAATCCTTGTCTTTTTATGGTATAACCAACTCAGGGATTCCCTCAATCTCCAGGAAAAGGGATACATCGGAAAATATGCTTCCGACAAGGAAACGCTGAAAAACGTCCTTGACAAGTCTTATGACAAGACTCTTCTCTTCATTCCGATGGCAGGCTTGGCCATCTTTACCATCATTCCTATCGTCATGATGATTGCCATTGCCTTCACGGACTATGATTACATGCATATCACTCCGACGAAGCTATTCGATTGGGTCGGCTTCTACAATCTTTCCCAGGTCTTCTCTTCTACAGGCATGGCTTCTGGAACTGCCTTTGTCAGGACTTTCTTCCAGGTTCTTCTCTGGACTTTGCTCTGGGCCTTCTTTGCTACCTTCTCCAACTATTTCCTTGGCATGATTGTCGCTATGATCATCAATATCAAGGGTATCAAGCTCAAGAAGGTGTGGAGGACCATTCTCATCACGACCATCGCCGTTCCTCAGTTCATCTCTTTGATGCTTGTCTCCTTCATGTTCGGCAATTCCAGCTTCTCCATCGTCAACGCCCTTCTTCTCAACTGGGGATGGATTGAGTCTCCGATTGGATGGCTTGCGGATTCTTCCTATGGTGCCTTGCTTCCCAAGGTCATCATCATCCTTATCAACACCTGGGTCGGTATCCCTTATACCATGTTGATCTGCACCGGCCTTCTGATGAACATTCCGGATGACTTATATGAGTCTGCCAGGATCGATGGTGCTTCCCCCATCAAGATGTATTTCAAGATCACCCTTCCGTACATGCTCTTTGTCACCGGACCGTATCTTCTTTCCCAGTTCATCGGAAATATCAACAACTTCAACGTCATCTACCTTCTTTCCGGTGGCGGACCTGGCTTCACCTTTGACTTATCAAGTGAGAATGTTCCGACATCCCTGATTTCTTCGGGAATCGGAAAGACGGACCTTCTGATCACATGGATCTACAAGCTTACGACCAACAGGAGTTTCGACTATGGCCTAGCCAGCGTCTTAGGCATCCTGGTCTTTGTCATCATCGCCTTCTTCTCTCTCATCTTCTATGGCCATTCTTCCAGCGTCAACAATGAGGAGGCATTCCAGTAATGAGTGATTCCAAGACACATTATCGTTCCCATAAGAGGAAAATCCTGACCAGAAACATCTGTGTCTATGTCTTCCTTGTGGTGCTTTCCATCATTTGGCTGATACCTTTTGTCTATCTCGTCTTCCAGTCTTTGTCTTCTTCCTATAACCCTTCTATGTTCGTCCCTGCCCTTCCGACAGCCGAGAACATCGCTAATGGTGTCAACGTCATGACGTTCAAGAACTATGAGACGTTGTTTACGGATACGAGATATACTTTTGGAAAATGGTATTTCAACACCCTTATCATTGCCTGTATCGCCTCTGTCTGTGAAACTGTTCTGATTCTAGGAACATCCTATGCCCTATCCAGGCTTCGCTTCCGTGGAAGAAAAGGAATCATGAAGCTGATCCTGGTTCTCGGCATGTTCCCTGGCTTCCTTAGCATGATGATCATCTACTTCATCCTGAAGCTGATCGGATTGAGCGGAAACATCTACTCCTTGATTCTCATCTACATCGGTGGCTCGGCCATGCAGTATTACATTGCCAAGGGTTTCTTCGATACGATTCCAAAGTCCTTGGATGAGGCTGCCATGATCGATGGTGCCAACAAAAACACAATCTTCTTCAAGGTCATCATGCCGCTTAGCAAACCGATTGTCGTCTATACGTTCTTGATCACGTTCATCGCTCCATGGGGCGACTTCATGATGGCAAGCATCCTTGCCGGAGGAGATAACTCCATGTGGACGGTCGCCGTAGGCTTGAGAGCCATGATCACCACGCTCACGGATCAGCAGGCCTATTTCCCCGTCTTCTGTGCAGGTGGTGTCGTGACTTCCGTTCCGATTATGATTCTCTTCTTCTGGCTTCAGAAATACTATGTCGAAGGTGTCACCGGTGGCGCCGTCAAAGGATAGAAAAAATGAAAAAGATTCCTGTTCTCCTTTTTGCATCCCTGCTTTGTTCCTGTAGCAATGCCGGGAATTCCTCTGCCCTTGACGAAATCAAGGAAAATCGTATCGAAGATGATTACAGGAATTATTATGAAATCTTCGTTCCTTCCTTTGCCGATTCCGACAATGATGGCGTAGGTGACTTAAAGGGCATCGATGATAAGATCGACTACCTTGCCGATATCGGATATAACGGTATCTGGCTGACTCCTATCAATTCCTCTCCAAGCTATCACAAGTATGACATCAAGGATTATTTCTCCATCGATTCTTCCTTCGGAAGCATGGATGACTTGAAGAACCTTGTCCGTCATGCCCATGAGAAGAAGATGAAGGTCATCATGGATGGAGTCTTCAATCATTCCTCCTACTACAATCCATGGTTTGAGAAATGTATCCTGGCACATAGGAAACTCCTTCTTAGTGAAAACCTTGATGAGGAAGAAAAAGACTATGAATCACTCTATGTCATCAAGGATGGTTCCATCCCTCAGGATGGAAAGACCTATGCCAAAGCAGGTGCCAATGATTTCTACTATGAATGCAATTTCTCGAGTGATATGCCTGAGTTCAACTTCAAAAGCGAATTCACCTTCACGAAGATCAAGTCTGTCATCGACTACTATATGTCAGATGAAATCGGTATTGATGGATTCCGTCTTGATGCCGTCTTGTATTACGATTTCCATGACACGGAAAGCAATGTAAGGATTCTTGACAGGATTGCCAAGATGGTTCATGACAATCATGGCTACGTCGTCGGTGAATGCTTTGATTCTCTTTCTACCATCAAGAAGTATTACCAAAGCGAATGTGATTCCTTCTTCTATTTTCCGGGTCAGGGAAACAATGGCTTCATGGCTGACTCTTTGGGAATGTCAGGAGGATTCAAGAAAAAGTACCTTGATGGCATGCTTGATATGATAGAAGCTGCATCTGGACATATTCCGGCACCGTTTCTGGACAACCACGACGTTCCGAGGGTGGCCAGAGGCGGAAATATCAGACAGACGAAGTTCCTCCTAGGCCTCAGGGATATGCTTAACGGTTCCGTCTTCAACTATTACGGAGATGAAATCGGCATGAGTTCAAGCAAGGTCAGTCAGGGGGATTACGCTGACAGCAACTATCGCACCCATTACTACTGGGATGATGTCAGCCATGCCTATGAGACCAAGGATGTCCCTCATGCCAATGCTCAGACGCAGTATTATCCTGATAGCAAAAGTCAGCTTGAGGATGACAATTCGATTCTGAACTATGAAAAGCATGCCTTGCGGATGAGAAATACCTATCCTTCTATCGCAAGAGGCGAAGTCTCTCAGACATCTGAGGATGAAGCACTCAATCAGGATAGTCAGGACAACCTTATCCTTGCCTTCGATAAGACCTATGAATCCGATACGATACGGATGCTCTTCAATTTCTCTGATACGCAATCCTATACCTACGATATGAAAGACAAGAAGATGGCAGACATCCTTCTTGTCGATGTGACGACTCAGCCTTCGGTCGAAGGGAACATGTTGACTCTTCCTCCGTATGGCATTGCTCTACTGAAATAAAGGAGATTGATTATGGCCAGTCTGAAACTAGAACACATATATAAGGTCTATCCAAACGGTACCAAGGCCGTCAACGACATTTCCCTGGATATCCAGAATGGTGAGTTCATCGTCTTTGTCGGCCCCAGCGGGTGCGGCAAATCCACGACTTTGAGAATGATTGCCGGACTTGAGGATATCACTGCCGGTGAACTTTATATCGACAACAACATCGTCAATGATGTCGAGCCGAAGGACAGGGATATCGCCATGGTTTTCCAAAACTATGCCTTGTATCCGCATATGACCGTCTATGAGAACATGGCATTCGGTCTGAAACTGAGACATGTCCCGGATGATGTCATTCAGGAAAAGGTCCTTTGGGCTGCCGACATCCTCGGCATCAAGGATTATCTTGACAGGAAGCCGAGGAACATGTCCGGTGGTCAGAGACAGCGTGTTGCCTTGGGCCGTTCCATTCTCCGTGATCCGAAGGTCATGCTTCTTGACGAGCCTCTGAGTAACCTTGATGCAAAGCTACGTACACAGATGAGGACGGAGATCGCCAAGCTTCATCAGAAGCTGAAGACGACCTTCATCTATGTCACCCACGATCAGACGGAAGCCATGACGCTCGGAGACAGGGTCGTCGTCATGAAAGGTGGAAGAATCCAACAGGTCGATACTCCGAAGAACTTATACAACTATCCTTCCAACAAGTTCGTCGCCGGTTTCATCGGAACTCCGCAGATGAACTTCTTCCCGGTCACGCTTCTTCGTGAGCAGGACAAGGTCAAGGTCCATTTCAAGGACAATGACAGTGATTTGGAGTGTGATTATAATCAGCTTATCAAGGTGCTTCCTGAATATCTTGACGGAAAGCATGACATCATTCTGGGAATCCGCTGTGAAGCCGTCTCCCTTTGCAAGCCAGGAGAGAGTGGACTCTCTTGTAAGATCAGCCACTTTGAGGAGCTTGGAAGCGAGTGCCTCATCTATGGCAACATCACCAATGACGAGGAGATTGATTCTTCCAAAGGCCAAATCATCATCAAGGTCAAGGAAATCGACTCCATCAAGCCAGGTGATGTCATCAATGTCAGGCTTGACATGGGGAAAACCTATTTCTTTGATGAAAAGACGGAAGAAACGATTCTTCCTAGAATCCCAAATTATAATTCGTTTGATGTTTCTGTCAAGAACAATACACTTATGTTGCTTTCAAGCAGGATCAGGCTTCCCGAAATCTTAGAGACACCTGATATCGAACACTGCGAGCTCCGTGTTCCAAGCGATGCCATCATCTTAAACAAGCCTGGGATCAAATGCCTTGTCAAGGATATCGAGACCATCGGAAATAACAGGCTTGTCCATCTTCTTCTGGATAATCGTATCTTCTTTGCCTTGGCTTCTGATAAGGATGATGTTTCTGTCAATCAGGAAATCGAAGTCGCGTTTGACTTTACCAGGCTGACGCTTATCAATGCCAAGGAAGATACCGTTCTGTTCAAACCGATTGCTCCTTTTGACAGCTTCCATGCAAGCTTCTATAACTATCAGTCTGTCATCAGCAAGCTAGGTGAAGGTTCCTTCAAGGAATATCGTGACAACAAGATCAAGGCTGCCAACGACTACATGGATGCCAAGATCATGCTTGAAAACCAGGACTATGACAAGAAGAAGCTGGAAATTGACAACCGGGATTTCCAAGCCTTCAAAAACGAAGCTCAGAAGAAGTATGATGAGCTCGTCCTTGACAACAACAAGAAAATCAGAGAAACCAAGGAAGAGACGGATAAGAAAATCAAGGAACTCACCTTGAAGCTGAAGAATGACAAGGCTGAGCTGAAGGCGAAGAATGACGCTCTCTTCAAAGAGAAGAAGGATAAGGAAGAGAGGGAATTCAAGGAATTCAAGGAGAACAACACCGACAAGGAAGCTCTCAAGCGCAGGGTCGATGAATATCATATCTTCAAGGATAATTATCAGACGGATAAGGAGAATGCCTTCAATCTTGCCTTCAATGGCCTGACCATGGACTATGAGTCGAAGGTCTCTTCCTTAAAGGCGAGCCGCCGCCGTCTTGTCGATGTCTTGAAGAAGGAAATCAAGGATTGCAAGAACGAACTGGATCAGGCCAGCAATCCTTACGGATATCTGGACAAGGAACACCGCATGAACCTTTCCAGACTTTCCAAGGAGAAGCAGCAGGCGGTCAGCAAGGCTGGCTTTGTCTTCTTCCTCCAGTTTGTCTCCGACTATTACGCGCTTTGCTCTGACATCATCTCCAATAAGCTTGTCCAAGGCCTTGGGACGAGAGTCTTTTCTAAGGAGTTCCGTGTCGATATGCCTCATGACGCCTATCAGGTCGTTGAAAACGGTGGCATCGAAGTCGTTGTCGAGAACAATCTTGACTATGGTAACGTCTTCTTTGTCCGTTGCTCCTATCAGTATTCAGGAGAAAGCAGATTCCTCTATCTGAAGTCTGACAAGGCCTATGAGAAGGGTAGCAAGCTTCATGTGACTCTTGATCTGAGCCGCAGCCAGATCACTGAAACGGATATGAACATCCGTCTTTACTAAGGAGGATTCCTATGAAAAAACATTGGATGATTCCTGGTCTGTGTCTTTTGCTTCTCGCGTCCTGTTCTTCACGGAACGAAGGAGACTGGAAGAAGGATGTCAATTCCAGGCTTCCTGACTATCAGGAAGTGAATTATACGAAGTATTGTCCAAGTACAGCCGGTGAAATCAGCGCCAGCAAGGATGGAAAGAAGATTCCTTTTGCCTTCCTCAAGCCAGAGGATTCCTATGCTCTTCCTTCCGGAAAGTATGACGAGGCAACGAATAGCTTCGATAATGGAAAATCCTATCTCTTTCTTCTTCCTATCCGCATATCGAAGGAGAACTTCCTTTCCAAGGATGACAATGATGCCGGATCTGGATATGGTGTCTTCCTTGAACAGTTCTGCTATTCCTATGACTATGTGACCAAGCTTCAGTTCAGGACGAACAAGGATGGCGGATTTGAATTCTATACCAAGGGTACTTCCAAGATGTGCATGATCAACAATTACTATTGCACGGATGGACCGGATGATGCCTCTGTCTCCGTCTATGGAAGATATGATTTTACGGCTACCTATGATTCTGACGGACTTCTTGTAAAAGAAAGCTGCCAGAGTGTTGACTATCAGTCAAGAAGTGATTATGTTGATGTGAGCTGCACCTACAGTTATCTTTGATACCCATGAAACTGAAAAAGACTTCCCTTCTTCTTGTCATCGCCCTATGTTCCTGTGCCAACGGCAATGTTCCCGAGGAAATCAATTCTTTTCTCAACGGCTGTTCTCTAAAGAAGGCCAAGGAAGAGATTCATAGCATCGACTATCGTTATGAATCCCATACTTTTGATAAGGAAGGGGAAGTCGGTTCTTCTTCGATGCATGTCCTTTATGATCGCAAGGAAGATGACTTCTATAAATATCAGGTGGAGAACTATACAGGCAGTTCCATCCTGAAATATGATGGCTATGACGTCATGAAGCAGGAAATCTTCACCTATCCTCTCGAGGATAAGTATGTCGTGGATACCTATCAGTATCGACGGCTTGATGATGCCTCTTCTCTTGAAAAGGTGAAGTATTCCAGCGTCAGCTATTTCAAGGAAAACAGCGAAGAACTCATCTATTCGATCTTCTCTTCCAAGTCGGACGGAATCGGAAACAGCGGAGGACTCTATTATGGAGATTTCTTTGCGGACATCCGTTCCTACTATCCCTATATGAAGGTTGAGGATGATGTCCTTGTCTATACTTTGGAAAACTACCCCTATAAAAGTCAGACGGAACAGGGATATATCAATGAAGTGATCAGAATGGATTCGCTCGGCATGATATTATCTCTTGAGCAGAATGCCAAGAATTCCACCACAGCCATGTCGACTACCCTTTCTTTGAAGGCAGACTACAACGGCGAAATCAAAAGGGTTGAACGCCCTTAGTCTTGTTCCAAAAGCCAATCCAGGCCTTTCAGCATACGATATTCCTCATCGATGAAATGTCCTCCATGATTCAGTTCAAAAAGGACATTTTTTGATTGCCTGTTGAAGATGTCCAATGCTTCGAATTGGCAAGTCAGGCCCTTGGACAGATATCGGTTGTTTCCTTTTGATTCCTGGTCTCCAAGGGAAAGATAGATGTTCCTGGCAAAGCTTTCGTGTTCTTTGAGATAATCGATGAAGTTAGGATACCATAAGGAACCCGAGATGCTTCCGACGGAGGAAAAGAGATCGACCATGGTAGAAGCGTAGATGCTGAAAAGCCCGGCCAGAGAATACCCAAGGAGGATTCTTTTCTCTGGCTTCCTCTTCATGAGGCTCTCGACCTTGACAAGAATCTCACCTGTCAGTCTCTTTAGGAAAGCGGGGCCGTCTCCTTTGAAGTCCACTCCACCATGGAAGACTCTTTCATGTGGATAGGGAGAAAGAAGGGAGAACCAATCATCGATGATGACGTTGGCTAGAAGGAAGGAATGTTCTTCAAGGATTTCGTCGTAGACGTGTTCCAATGGATTGGAAGACAAAAGAAAAACGATGGCTGAAGCGTCATCGTTTCCTTTGACTTCTATCTCCAGATTGGAAATGGAAGTCCTTTGATACATTATTTGACGTCTCCGGAACCGATTTGGGCGGAAGCGACATTGTCAGCAATCTTTTCAAGATCCTTGTTCGGATTGTCAAGGTGACTTGAATCGTCATGGTCATTCTTGTAGGAAAGCTTGAGGAAGATAGGAGTGATGAAGGAGGATATGAGAATCAGAAGAAGGCAGAACATCATGATCTTGCTATCGACAAGTCCGCAGTCGACACCCTTCTGTGCACAGACGATGAGGACTTCGGCTCTAGCCATCATGCCAAAGCCTAACTTGATGGCATCATGGAACTTGAATTTGAAGAGCATGCCGGCACCTGTGCATCCGACGATTTTTCCGATGATGCCTATGACGACCCAAAGAAGTCCGAAAATCAGAAATTGGATGAAGGCAGGATCCGAGAAATCAAAATTGGCTTGATAGAGAGACATGGCGATGGAACCGAAGAAGATAGGACCGAAGAGATAATTGCATGTAGTTTCGGCTCTGTGGTCGATATAACCATGTGCGACGGTGCTTGAAAGAATCAAACCCATCAGATAGGCTCCCGTGATATCGGCGATGTTGAAGTATTCGGAAACATAGGACCAGATGAGGCAAAGAGCCAGGGAGATGATGACGATACGGATGTGGTGCGGATATCTGCTTCCCAAGAAGTTGAACAGCTTTCTGATGAAGTATCCAGCACCGATGGTGATGCCGAAGTAGACGACCATATATAAGATGATGAAGAGAATCTTCAGGAATGCATTGCTGGACTGACCCATGGCGTTCAAAGTCAATGTTGCCAGGTCGTTTCCGGTTGTCGAACTGCCGCTTAAAGAGATGACAAGTGAAAGAACGATGATACCTAGGACATCGTCGATGATGGCAGCAGAGACGAGACAATTTCCTACCTTGCTGTCCAATTTGCCAAGTTCCTTCAGGGTTGCTACAGTGACAGAGACACTGGTTGCGGTTAAAATAACACCATAGAACAACTCTCTATAGATGTTGATTTCATTTCCGGCTACTTTGTCGAAGATGAATGCCATCAGGAAGCATAACAGCATCGGAGTGATGACACCGAAGGTGGCGACGGCAAAGGCGGCAGGACCGACCTTCTTCACCTTCTTGATGTCGGTTTCGATACCGGCGGAGAACATGATGAGGATGACACCGATTTTGGCAAAGAACTCGATGCCGTTATGTGTGTAATCGGTCAGAATCTGCTGTCCGGGAATCAGATAGATGAGGCCGACGACAAGGCCTGCGACCAAGTATCCGATGACCTGGGGAACCTTCAGTTTTCCTAGCAGAAGAGAGAAAACCTTGCTCAACAGCAAAAGAAGACCAAGCGGGAGAAGAATCTTATAAGCTTCCGGGCTTGTGTCCTGCGGGATAGTAATTAAAGAAATCATATTTCGCCTCCGAATTACTTTGGTCATTATATGACAACGGATTGACATGGGATAAGTGAAACCCCTTTCGACTTTTTATTTTCTTTTCCCATTTCCTTTAGGGAACAAAAATACGATATATAATATAGATAGAAGGAGATTTATTGAACGATATGAAACAGGAATATCATGATTATATGGTCCGTGCCATGGCAGCTGATGAACAGATTCGTGCCTTTGCCTTAACAAGCCGTGACCTTGTCGAATATGCCAAGGACATTCACCATCTCTCTCATCTTGCCAGTGCAGCCTTAGGCAGGCTCATGTCTGCCGGCCTCATGATGGGAGACATGCTCAAAAGCAAGGAAGATCTTCTTACCATCCAGATGATGGGGGATGGTCCTTTGAAACACCTCCTTGTGACGGCAGACTACCAGGGAAGAGTCAAGGGATATGTTTCTGTTCCATCGGCAGAGCTTCCCCTTCGTGAAGATGGTCATCTGGATATCGGAAGAGGGATTGGAAAGGGAGACCTTACCGTCATCCGTGATTTCCATATGAAGGAACCCTATTCATCGACTATACCGCTTCATAGCGGTGAGATTGCCGACGATTTGACTTATTATTTTGCTCAGTCTGAACAGACTCCTTCCAGTGTCGGCTTGGGGGTGTTGGTCAATCCTGACGGCACCATCAACTGTGCCGGCGGATTCATCGTCCAGCTCATGCCGTTTACCAAGGATGAAGTCATCAATAAGCTTCAGGAAAATCTGAGTCATTTTGCTTCCGTCACGGATGTGCTCAAGCAGGGGAAGACACCTGAGGAACTGCTTAGGGAAGTTCTCGATGGATTTGATGTTCAGTTCACCGGTCACAAGGATGTTATGTTCTATTGTGGATGCCAGGAGAGAAAGGATTCCATCATTGCTACCCTTGGGAAAGAGGAACTGGATTCTTTGATCGCTGAAAATAAGGATGTTGAAACCACCTGTGCATTCTGTGAGAAGAAATATAAGTTCACTGTCGATGAACTAAAGAAAATCAGGGATTCCTTGCAAACCAAATAAGAGAAATGTCCATTTCCCAAAATCACATATTTTTCATTTTTGGGAAATGGATTTATATTATCTGTTTTAAGACTGTTATCATCGATTAGAAACTGCAGATTGATTTCTAGGAAAACTGCAATTTGGATATCGGTAGAAAGAAGATATGGATTTTTCTTATGTCTACTGGTTCTTAAGCTTTTCCTCATTGCTTTCAGCTTGGCTGATTTTCTTTTCTTCGGATCGAAATACATCCAAAATCTCATCATAATCAAATGATGTATATATTCGAATGTTGTCTTTGTCGGCAATGCGGTATTCTTTGCTGATGATATTCTGTTGGAGTGCCAGGTTGTCTTTGACGATGACATCATCCTGGAAATAATTTTTCTTGCTGACGATTCTTTCTTTGTTCTTCGGCAGGTAATCTATGTCAGAAATTGCCTTTATCGGATCATCTTTCAGTTGTTCCTTCAAAGATGGGCTGTCCTTGAACAAGGTGGCTAGACAGACGGCTTCGGTCCATGAGAGGGTACGCCTGCCTTTTTCTGTCTGCACAAGTGTCTTTCGGATTTCAGGCATGAGGCCGAGAAGAAAAAAGAGTGAGACCTGAGCAGCTTTTGATTGAGGTCATTTATTGAAGGAATCAAAAATGCGGTCTATGTCGATCGCATATTTATGATTTCTTCTTCTCCTTGGCATGGATTCTAGCCTGTCTGACGCTTGGATAGCGAGGATGGGAACGTTGCTTCCAATAGTCGTTGAGGTTCCTTTCGTATTTGCCGGTCCTGTTCTCGTCCATCTGATAGAACTTTTTCCCGACCATTTCTTCGGGCAGGTATTCCAGATATTCCTGAGTATCCCATTCCGTGTAGGGATAGGCATCCTGAGGATTGACGTTTGCCCTTGTCAGTCTCAGGTAATCTCTTACCCGGAGCGGTTTGTCATCAATGATGGCACTTGCCTCTTCGATGGCTGTGGCCGCGGATTTGGACTTTGGTGACAAAGTCAAATCAAGGACAGTGAAGCTCAAGGGAAGGGAGGCTTCCGGAAGACCGACTTCCCTGGCGACCTGGCAGGCATGGTAGCAACGATCGACAGCAGCCGGATTGGCAAGTCCGATATCTTCGTAAGCGGTGACGGTAAGCCTTCTGATGATGCCTTCCAGGTCACCGGACTTCAGAAGCTTGGCAAGATAATAGATGGCTGCATCTGGTTGACTTCCACGGATGGATTTCTGAAAGGCAGAGACCGTATCATAATGTTCGTCATCATCCTTGTCGCTGAGGTAGTTGGGCATGCTGGCGATTTCCTTGGTATCCTCTAGGTTGATAAGATGACCGGAGGAATAGCTTAAGGCAACGGCTTCAAGCTGATTGTATGCAAAACGCATGTCCCCGGCTGAAATCCGGGCGAGATAGTGCAGGGCTTCTTCATCGAATTGCTTTTTTCCGTCTAAGCCTTTGGGACTTGTCGTAGCACGCTTCAGTCCGGTGAAGACATCTTCTTCGCTGAGAGAGGAGGTCTCCAAGAGCCTGCAACGGGAACGGATGGCAGGATTCAAAGATATCAGCGGGTTGGCCGTCGTACAACCGATGAGATAGAAATCTCCGTTTTCCAGATGTGGAAGAAGGATATCCTGCTTACCCTTGTCCATGCGATGGATTTCATCGATGATGACAATGCTTGGAGCAAAGCGCATGGCTTCTTCAAAAGACTGTTCCATCTTGGCTTTGTTGTCAAGGACGGCATTCAAGGAAATCGAATTGATGCCATAGGTCTTGGCAAAGGCTCTGGCGATGGTGGTCTTTCCTGTTCCCGGAGGGCCATAGAAAACCATGCTCAAGAGAGAACCGGAATCGATGAGCCTGGCAAGAAAAGCCTTGATTTTTTCCTGTCCGAGAACTTCGTCAAGCGTTTCAGGACGCATTCTGAAAGCGAGCGGTTTATCGATCATCGTAATCCTTCCTGAGTATGTTGATGATTTCCACAAAGAGGCGTTTGAAATCATCGCCGGATTTCTCGGCGGTTTTTATGACATCTTCGTCAGATAGTTTTTCCTTGCTGATGCCGGCTGCATAGTTGGTGATTAGGGATACTCCGACGGTCTTGATGGACATATGGTTGCTGACGATGGCTTCGATGGCTGTTGACATACCAGCAGCGGATGCACCCATCTGTATGGCCATTTGGATTTCGGCCTTTGTTTCAAATTGCGGACCGGGGAACTGAAGATAGACTCCTTTTTTCATAGGAAGAGACATCTCCATTCCTTTCTGATAGATTTCTTTGGTGAGCTTTTCATCGTATACATCGCTCATATCTGGAAATCTCGTTCCGAATTCTTCTATGTTTTCACCTCGAAGCGGTGAAGGAACGAAGGTGGAAATATGGTCTTCGATCACCATCAAATCCCCAGGATGGAAATCTTTTCCCATACCTCCTGCTGCATTGGTAAGGAGAAGATATTGAATGCCAAGAAGACCCATCAGACGGATTGGGACTGTACATTCCTCACTTGTATATCCTTCATAGAAGTGAAGTCTTCCCTGCATGAAGACACATGGGATATGATGAAGCAAGCCAAAGACGAACTGTCCTTTATGGGAACCATTGGTGCTTGTCTTCATTCCCGGTATATTCTTATAGGGGATGGTTGCTATGATATCCACATCATCCAAAAGACCATCCAGTCCGCTTCCCAAGGTTGCACCGATGAGAGGCTTGAAGTCTGTCTTCTGACGGATTGCTTGGACCATGTCCATATAATCTTGGTAGGTATAGTGCATATTGTCTGCCTTTCTTTCTATTATTTTAGCAAAAAAGGAAACACTGGGATAGGTCCGTTTCAAAAGAATGGTTTCTTCAGTTTTTGATTTCTTTTTTTTCTTTGGCTTCTTGGAGAAGAAATAGGCATAGATACCGGGTAACAGGTATGCCAGCAAAGGTAGGAAGTCGTATCGGTTCATCCTCTGCCAACGGATGGGCTGCAGCATGGAATCGAAATAGTCGTTGGCAGGCTGCTTGGAGTAATAGTAGTATCCTTCCTGCTTCATGTCTCCATATTGGTTCATCATGAAGTTGTAGTCTCCGAGTCTTAAAAACAAGGTGGAACGAAGAAGATAGAAGAGAGCCAATATCAAAGTGATGCTGACAAAGTAGAAGAGAAGGTAGCTTGCAAAGCAGGATTTCTTATTGTGCGAAGTCAGAAGTGATTGTAAGCCTGACTGGTACGTCTCCAGTCCTTTCTGGCTGAAAAATGGGAAGAGAATCAGGAAGACCAAAGAGGCTCCGCTGATGGACAGGAGAATGATGGAAAGCTTGTCATCGGAATAAAGACGGTCCACATCTGCGATGGAGAAGGCATCGTCATATATGGTCTTTGATATCTGCTCCTTGCTCAGAATGTAGGTGAAGACTGCA
>JBNMLQ010000021.1:0-23199 GCA_050874925.1 Candidatus Enterosoma sp.
ATCATTGTTCGTACTCTGTCCTACTTCAATACTCTTGGATTGACGTATTACCTTGTTTCGAATTTATTCTTTTCTATGTATGTACTGGTCATCCCGTTCAGTTTTCAAAGAGCGATCGTATCTGCGCCTCATTTTTGGCGCGTTTAGAATTCTACTACATGCTTTTTAAAATAGCAAGAAATATTTTATCTTTTATTTATTTAAGATACTTTTCCGTATGTCAAAAATACAACGTGCATTGAAAAAAATAAAAAGGTGTTCCAGCAATAGCCGACAATTTTGACGTGATTATCATCAAGGAAAAGTACCAATCAGCCAGACAAATCAAATAGGGAATCCATTTTCCAAATTTCTCAAGCACCGCAAAGGACACAAATCCAAGGCAATGTCGCAAGCATGCCAATTGAAACAAAAATGTGGTTGGAAGTTCAGTCGGAAATATGAAATGTCTCTTAACTCCCTAAACCGAATAGCGAAAAATATGATTATGATTTTTTAGCCACTGTTTCATCGTAAACTTCAAAGCAAACAAGATTTAAAAAGCGCCCCGAAGGGCGCAACATAATCAAATATGCAACGAATAAAACAACGGATCCTGATATCCTAAATTGACATCAAACCCATTTTCGGCAGCGGATTTCTCATGCTTCTTGGCAAGGTCCAGCTGTTGACGGGAAGCATCGATCTCAGCCATATAATGGTAGCCAAGGCCAAGGCCTCTTTCACCGGCAAGAGCATAGTAACGGTAAGCTACTTCAAGGTTTCTTGTATCATCGACTTTGGAGCGGAAGCAATCACCCAAATAGCAAAGAGCAAAAGAATATCCGTCATGAGCAGATGCAATAATCAAGTCATGTCCTTTTTTCAAATCAAAGAAAGGAACTTCTTTGTCCGTATAGAGGATACCAAGTCTATACTTAGCAGAACTTGACCCCTGTTCAATGGCTTTCTCATAGAATTGACGTGACATTTCAAAATCGGTATCAACCAAGGAGTTATCTCCCTCATAGAAAAATCCCATCAAAACGGATGCACGGACAGAACCACCTTCACTAGCCGTCTTCACAAGTTCTACCGCATCCAATTTTTCAGCTTTGGTCGCCGTGACACTATCAAGGATACGAAGAGCCTTGATTAAGACCTGATCCGAATCAATTTCTTCGGAAATAATCTTATCGCTTGTGTCAGCTGACATGTTCTCTTTGATGACAACAGGAGATACCTGAACTGCAGGTTCATCTTTAGTCGTTTCTTCTGTCGCATCGTCTTTCGGAGCCTCTTTTTCTTCCTGGTTCTGATCAGGAGCCAAAGGGGTTGTCTCTTTCGCGGGTTCAGCTTTTTCTTCCTCATCCGTCTTTTCTTCCTTGGCGACGGTTTCAGGAGTCAAAGTAGGTGTGCTGGAAGAATCGCCTTTGTCCAGCTGATTCTGAATTTCAGCCTTTCTCTCGGCAGCTACCTCGTCACCATCTTCGGCAGCCTTGCTATAGTAAACCAAGGCAGAATTCTTATCTGCTTTCTTGGTTCCGAGGCCATAGTAATAATAATCGCCCATTTCACGATAATCGAGACTGTCTTTGGAGCCTTCCTCAAACTTGACCATGGCAATGTCATAATATTTTCTTGCATCTTCAGGATTGGCCTCAAGACCCGGAATACCCTTGCGGAAAATTTCACCGATTTCAAAATAGGATTTTCCAGGTGTTTTTCCAAATCTTGCAGACTTATTGATCAACTTGAGAGCCGTATTGATTTTGGTATTCTGTTCAATCAATTGGATGCCAGCTTCCAAATCCGTATCCATCGTATATGACATATGGGTATTCCTCCAATCATTTTTGCTTGTCGCTGGTTATAATTATAAGATTCCACCCTGTCATATTCAATCAAAAAACTGAATTTTCTATCATGAAAGAATCAATCCCAAAAATCGCCGCAATGGTTCTTCCGTAAAGAAAAACTCCTTTTTTCATCTACGACAAGGAAGTCCAAAAGAACCATTCCGTTGGCTCTAAGCCTGAATTCAAGTTCTTGACAAAATCTCATGTCTTCCTTAGACGGAAGCAGGCTTCCTGAAGGATGGTTGTGTACCATCAGAACAAACACGGCAGAATTTTTCATTCCTTCCATGACGATTTCCGTAATCGGAACATACACCTCGGAACTGTTCCCTGCCTCAAAGACCTTCTTTTCAATCAATCCTTTGTCGCGGTCCAAAAACATGACAACGGCAATTTCCTTACGATTTCCCAGATAATAGTTCTTTGTCAAGTTGAAGGCATCTACTTCATCCATAATCGTGACTTTTCCGGAAAAAGGCATCCGGCGCATGATTTCCCTGACCGCAAGAATGCGAAAGCTCTTCGCTTCCCGTACGCCTTTTGTCTCAATAGGAAAATCCATCAGGAACAATCCCTTAAGGCCTCCCTGCTCTTCAAGAAGCCTTGAAGAGAGGGAGACGACATTCTCCTGCCTGTTGCCTGTGTTCAACAGTATGGCAACAAGTTCCTCATCAGCAAGGCTGGCAAAGCCATACCTGGCAGCCTTGCTTCTCGGCTTTGGGATACAAGTTCCTGGGAAGCAGTCCTCTTCTAGTCTCCCCATTGGAAAGTAAATCCGCCAGGCAGGGCAACCTTTCCACCATCCTTGGCAAAGAACAGCTTGTAGCAAAGGACGGTGACTATGCCAATGGCCAAAAGAGCCATCATGGCACTCAATGTAATTGCTTCTCCACCTTTGGTCTGCCTTTCTTCTTCAACTGTTAGTTTTCTCATATGAAAAAACCTCCTTCAACCTTATATTGTCATCGAAGGAGGGTTTTTATCTATTTTATTTTAAATATTTAGCAAGTTCGTCTTTGTACTTCTGATACTTTTCCTGCTCCTGCTGAACCTTTTCAGGTTTGGCACGTTTAAGGAAGTTCTCATTGGCAAGCATTTTTTCGCTTCTTGCAATCTCGTTCTTCAAAAACTCAATCCGTTTCTCACGTCTTTGCTTGCTTTCGGCGGTTTCCTCTTCGACGATTTCCAAGGCAAAGGAGTGGAAATAGACCAAATCATCGTTCTTATCTTCAATCTTTGTGATGGAATCAGCAAATGAAAACCTCTTTAGATATGGAGAAACCTTCAGCAAAGCATCATCCGAACCCAGGAATTTCAGTTTGATCGGTGCATTCGGAGCCATCGAAAGCTCGGATTTATGATTACGGATGACCTTGACGGCTTCCATGAGGGATTTGGCAAGACCAATCATCTCTTCATCATAGACGAATCCCGTCTGGGAAGGATAATCCTCTTCATACACTGATTTCTTGGAGCAAGGAAGTTTTCCATAGATTTCTTCCGTGATGAAAGGCGCAAACGGGAAGAGCGTGACAAGGACTTTCTTCAAAACATCATAAAGAACCTGAAGAGTCACTTCCTTGGCCTTCTCGTCGTCTCCTCCGAATGTAACCTTTGTGTATTCAAGATAGTCAGAACAGAATTCATCATAGACAAAGGAATAGATGTAATCGGCAGCCTGGCCAAGCTCATATTTATCCATATTCAACCGGACGTTGAAAATCAGTCTGTCAAATTCGGAATAAATCCACTGGTCGAGATAGGAAAGCTCCGTCTTTTCCAATTTCCTAGGTTGGAAATCATCCGGAAGAATGGAAAGAATATACCTGGAAGCATTCCAGACCTTGTTGAGGAAATTATGGGCGGATTCGACTTTATTGAATGAAAAATTGATATCAAGTCCAGGTGTTCCACCAGTAGCTAGGGCATAGCGAAGGGAATCCGTACCATATTTTTTGATGACATCAAAAGGATCGATTCCATTGCCGAGGGACTTGCTCATCTTCCTGCCCTGGGAATCACGGACAAGACCATGGATATAGACTTTTTTAAACGGCATCTCCCCTGTAAAATGAACGCCGTCAAGGGCCATTCTCTCGACCCAGAAGAAGATGATGTCATAAGCGGTCACCATGACGTCAAGCGGATAAAAACGTTTGAACAGAGGAGTCTTTTCAGGCCAGCCTAAAAAGGCAAAGGGAGCCAAGGCACTTGAAAACCATGTATCAAGAACATCGGGGTCCTGATCGTAAAGTTTTGGATCAAGCGGTTCCTCGGAACAGATGACCTCTCCAGTCTCTTTATTCGTATAGACAGGGATTCTATGTCCCCACCAAAGCTGACGCGAGATACACCAATCCTGGGTATTTTCTAGCCACTGGGTGAAGATATGGTCAAAGCGAAGTGGGAAGAAGTCAGTCTTTGTCTCAGCATTTTCCTGCATCTTCATGACTGCTTCGCTGAGAGGTTTCATCCTGACAAACCATTGCTTTGAAAGCATAGGCTCGACCACGGCCTTGCTTCTTTCGGAATGGCCTACATTATGGACGATGTCCTCAATCTTGATAAGGTCACCATTTTCCTTGATATGTTCGACGATTTTCTTCCTGCAGGCATAACGGTCAAGTCCGACATATTCCTCAGGGCAGTTTCCGTTCATCGTCGCATCATCATTCATGGTCTTGACAAATTTCAGGTTGTGGCGCTTGGCAATCATGAAATCGTTTGGATCGTGGGCAGGTGTGCATTTCATGACACCGGTTCCGAATTCCTTGTCGACATAGCGGTCTGCAATCAAAGGTAGTTTTTCGCCATTGGCAGGATTGATGACATACTGTCCTTCGTACATATTGTATCTTTCGTCGTCAGGATTGAAGACAACGGCTTGGTCACCGAACATCGTTTCAGGTCTTGTCGTAGCGACCTCAAGATATTTGGAATGATCTTCGAACCAATACTTGAAATAATAGAAATGTCCGTTATCGGAGGAATACTGGACTTCGATATCACTTAAAGCCGTCTTCAGGACAGGATCCCAATTGATGATTCTTTCACCACGATAAATAAGGCCTTCATCATAAAGTTTCTTGAAAACCTTATTGACCGCCTTACACATTCCATCATCCAAAGTGAAACGTTCCTTGGAATAATCCATGGAAAGACCGAGGGCTCGCCATTGCTTGGAGATGTAATCACCATGCTCTTCCTTCCATTTCCAAGCTTCCTTCAGGAAGCCTTCCCTGCCCAACTCATATTTGTTCTTTCCTTCTTCCTTCAGCTTTGCTTCAACCTTTGCCTGAGTAGCAATGCCGGCATGATCCATGTCAGCCAAAAACAGAACATCGTAACCGCTCAGCTTCTTATAACGTGCGATGATATCCAGAACAGTCGTATTCGTAGCGTGTCCGATATGAAGAATACCGGTGACGTTCGGTGGCGGAACAATCATGGAAAAAGGTTTCTTTCCAAGATTTTCCTCTCTCATGGCTTCAAAGTAATGATTGTCTTCCCAGAATTTTTCTTTGCCTTCTTCGACCTTGGTATGGTCATAGGCCTTGTCCATTTCCTTCATAGAAAAAGTCCCTCCATGGAATATGAAGGGACGCAATCTCTTGCGCGGTACCACCCCTCTTCGGAATATCCGCTCTTATTGACCTATTTGATGCTAAGCAGGAACTTAGGGGATTCCTCCCAGGCTCGGAGACGACAGAATCAAGTTGTCTTATCCGGCTTCCACCATCCCGGACTCTCTATGAAGTTGAGCTATCATCCCTTCTCTTCATCGCCGAAGAAAATTATAGAGAATTCGATATCGAAAATCAAGAAAGCTTGCTTACGCCTTCACGGATTTGACAATGTCTTCCCGTAGAATCTGATATAGGTTTTCCTTCTTCAAACCGACGTCAAAAATCTGTTTCCCGGCAAGTTTTTCCTTTTGAAGGGAAAGGTAATGTTTCTCGCTCATGTTGATTTTATCAATTTTCGTGAACACGAAGGCATAGGGAACCGAAAGAGAATCCAGATAGGAAGCAAAGTCATCATCCGCAGGAAGAAGAAGTCTTCTGGCATCGATGAGAAGATAAACCTTCTTCAGACCCTTGTTGTCCTCAATGAAGTCCTTCATCAAACCGGCGAACGTATCTCTCTTGAACGTTGCAAAGCCATAACCTGGGACGTCGGCAAGATAAAATTTCTTGTCGATGCAGGCATAATTGACCATATTGGTCTGACCGGCCGTCTTGCTGGTCTTCATGAAGTTCTTTCTTTGTACAAGAGCATTGACGAGAGTCGATTTCCCGACATTCGATCTGCCGATGAAAGTGATGGTCGGCTTGTCGAGAAGAAAACCTTTCTTATCGACAGCCGACTTCACGAACTCGACATTCTGAAAGCAGACCTTAGCCATATCATGACGCCTTTTTAGAGCGGACTTTTTTCGCTACGTCCGGTTTCTTTGGAGTCGTAGATTCGTAAATTTCCTTTTTCATGGAAGCGATGTCCTCAAGATAGACACCTTTGAAAAGATCACTGACCTTCTTGACCTCGACGATCTGAAGAGCATCGGCAATTTCCTTGGGGAGTTCCTTCACATCCTTGTCATTTTCGTAAGGCACAAAGACTGTCTTTATATGTTCTCTTGCGGCAGCATTGCATTTTTCCCTAAGGCCGCCGATAGGCATGGCGTTGCCTCTGAGATCGACCTCACCCGTCATCGCCACGTCATTGCGAATACGTACCTTGCAGATGGCCGAGATGATGCACATGACCGTAGCGACACCGGCAGAAGGACCATCCTTAGGTGTAGCGGATTCAGGGAAATGGATATGGATGTCATGGCAATTGAAGAAATCCGGATTGATGCCAAGATCCGGACCGATGGACTTGACATAGGAAAGAGCTGTTTCGCAGGCCTCCTTCATGACGTCGCCGAGGTTGCCGGTAAGAATCAAGGATCCCTTTCCAGGGAAAGTGTTGACTTCAATCTTAAGCGTTTCTCCACCAGCCTGGGTATAAGCAAGACCATTGATGACACCTACCTGGGAATCATTGATGTTCTTTTCACGGATGTAGATTTCAGCGCCAAGATATTTCTTGACAATATCCGTATCCACGACAAGAGTTCCAATAGAAGGATTGCGAAGATAATCAACGGCGAATTTACGGTCGATGGTCCCAATCTTTCTTCTAAGATCACGCACACCTGCTTCCATGGTGTAGTACTCGATGATGTAATCCAAAGCCTCATCAGTCCATTTCATCATGCCAGGCTTAATGCCGTTGTCAGTTTCCTCTAAATGAATAAGGTGATTTTTAGCAATATCCAACTTTTCAAATTTAGTGTAGGTGTTAAGCTCAATCATCTCCAGACGGTCAAAAAGCGGGCCAGGAATTTTGCTTATATCATTGGCAGTGCAGATAAACATGACCTTGGAAAGATCAAAGGGTTCATCCAGATAATTGTCCATGAAGTTCTTATTCTGTTCAGGATCAAGAACTTCCAAAAGGGCACTTGCTGGGTCGCCGTGATATCCACCGCCATTGATCTTATCGATTTCATCAAGCAAGAAGACAGGGTTGTTGGTTCCGCACTTCTGGAGACTGGAAATAATCTTGCCAGGCATAGCACCAATATAGGTTTTCCTATGTCCACGGATTTCCGCTTCATCAGAAACACCACCAAGGGCAACCTTGACAAACTTTCTACCCAAAGCCTGGGCGATGCTGATGGCAAGAGACGTCTTACCTACGCCTGGTGCACCATAGAAGCAAAGGATAGGAGCTTTAAGAGACTTTGTAAGTTGCTTAACGGCAAGATATTGAAGAATACGCTCCTTTTGTTTCTCCAAGCCGTTGTGATTGGCATCCAAAATCTTCTTGACGGAATCAAGATCATCATTATCCGTAGAAGATATTTTCCAAGGCAGGTGAGTGACCAATTCCAGATAATTGGCAGCAACGCCTATCTCCTGGGAACCGGCAGGCATGGCCTTTGCCCTTGTGATTTCGGAACGGATTCTCTTTTGAATATTCTCCGGGAAAAGGTCAGGATGCTGGTTCAAAAGAGCTTCACATTTGTCGAAAGAATCTCCACCATCAAATTCCTTGAGTTGATCTTTGACAACCTTCATCTTTTCACGGAGCACATATTCACGCTGGTTCTTGTCGATATTTTCGCTGACTTTCTTTTGTATATCATACTCGACCTTGGCATCGAGATTGAAACGATCAAGGTCACTGATGAGAAGACGATACTGTTCCAAAGCGTCCTTTTCTTCAAGGATCAGCTGTTTGGTTGTGATGTCAGGATTCAAAAAAGCAGTGATATGGTAGGCGATGTTTCTGACATCCGGAACCATCTGGGAAAAGTCCGGAAGTTCAGGAAGATTGGTATATTTTTTCCTCAAAGTCATGTAACTTCCGGTAAATTTGCCGAACATCTCATAAATCTTTGAATCATCACGGTCATAGATATAATGGGATGCAGTTGCACAGGTGATGGTATGAGAAGCATCATCGATGTTGAAGTCAAAAAGATCGACAGGGTTCTTGCCTATCATATGGCAAACCAAAACACCCTGCTTGTCTGGTTCAATCTTCAAAACGCGGCAAAGACAGCCGATGTTCTTGACACCGGGAAGGATAAGATTGTTGAAATCGCCATAGGCATTGTCGACATTCGACAAAGACATGACAAATTCATCGCCTGCATTCAAGCGAGAGAAAAGATTGATATCATAATCGTTGCTGGCCACGACTCTCATTTCAATATCGGGCAAGGCAACATTTTGTCTATTTGGCAGTACGGAAAGCCTTCTTGGAGTATAAGCGTCCATAAAATTTACCTCCTAAAATTTGAATAGCTACGAATTTCGTAATTATTATAAGTTAAAAATTAGCAATGTCAACCTCTAAGTGCTAAATTTGCCGTTCCAGGTCCTTGGAAAGAGACAAGAAAAGGGTAGCCGAAGCCACCCCTTTTCAGCTTATTCAGCCTTGTTTTCTTCCTTTGGCTCTTCTTTTGTTTCAGCTTTTTCTTCAGCTGCTTTTTCATCTTCCGGTTTAGCTTCGGAAGCCTTTTTCACAGTCTTTTTGGCAGCCGGTTTGGCAGGAACATAAGTTCTCTTGGCGAGTTCCGGATCATTGAGTTCAAGGACCTTTGCCTGAACGTTGGCAGTCATCATGCCAGAAGCAACCTGATTGAGGTAGTTGTTGATCTGGGCAGAAATCTGTGCGTCAGAGAGCTTCTGAGCTCTAAGGTAATTGGAGAAGTTCTTGTAAAACTCGTCCAATGTGGTTCCGAGCTGCTTTTCCATGTCTTCCTTGCTTGGGGCAGCAATCTTCTCAGCTTCAGCAAGAGCATTATAGATAAGGGAGGATTTCAGTTCGTTTTCCAAGCCGGTCTTGAGATTGGCAATGTAGTCTTCCTTGGTCTGGTTGACAAGCTTCAGATATTCATCGAGATCAAGTCCCTGCTGGGCGATAGCATCTTCATCCTGCTTTTCTCTGTCAGAGACAAGATGATCGATAACTTCAGTGGAGATTTCAAATTCAGAAGCATTTCTGATCTGAAGAAGATAATCATTGACGGTGTCGTTCTTGAAGGAATCAAAGGCCTTCTTGGCAAGGTTGTCCTTGACCTTGGTCTTCAGTTCGGCAAGATCCTTGCTGACATACTGTCCGGAAAGAGTCGTAGCAAACTCATCGTTGATTTCAGGAACTTCCTTGGTCTTGACAGCATTCAAAGTGACCTTGAAGACGACCGGTTTGCTTGTAAGCGGAGCCGGATAGTTATCAGGCATGGTCAAAGAAACATCAAATTTCTCGCCAGCTTTATGGGAAACACACTGTTCTTCGAAGCCTGGAACGAAATGCTTGCTTCCAAGTTCGAGATCAAAGCTGTTGGCAGTGCCACCATCGAACGGCTTGCCATCCATGAGGCCGACAAAGTCGATGTTGACGGTATCACCCATCTCGGCAGCCTTCTCAGAAGGAACCAATTCAGAATTGTCAAGAGCAAGCTTCTCGATTTCAGCATTCACATCCTTGGCAGTGACCTTCTTTTCCTTGACGTTGGAAGTCAGTCCTTTATATTCGCCGAGCTTGGAAACAGCAGGTCTGAAATAATAAGTCACAGTGAATTCGGCATCATCGCCATCGAATTTGTCAAGAGAGACGTTCGGACGGATGAAGTCAACGAACTTCTTGGCGAATTCATTGAATTCAGCATCTTTGGCAAAATTCTTGTCAAGAGTCTTAAGCAAAGCATTGATGGTTTCATTGGCAACATCTTCGCTATGGACATATTTTGCGGCCATATCCTTCGGGGCCTTGCCCTTACGGAATCCAGGGACGACGACATTCAAGGTGAGCTTGCTGACTGCTTTGTCCTGGGCAGCGGCGATTTCAGCCTTGTCAAAGGAAACCTTGGCAATCAAGTGACCTTTTTCAGTTGTAAAAGTGTGCTTCATATGATTTTTTCTCCTATCAAAAAAGAAACAAGCCTAATAATTATAGTAATATGGAAACTTTATTGCAAGAATTAATAAGATTGATGCAAATCAGTGAATCTTCTCGAGATGCCAGATATCCCTGTTGTATTCAGCGATGGTACGATCGCTGGAGAACCATCCGGAATTGGCGACATTGATGAGGCATTTCTTTCCCCAGCCATCCCTGTCAAGATACCATCCTTCGATTCTCTTGCATGCAGAAAGGTAACTGTCAAAGTCCTTCAAGACCATGAATTCATCATTGCGATACATGATTTCATCGAATATCATACGGAATTGATCAGGTTCCTTGCTGAACGTGCCATTGACAAGGGAATCCATGACTTCCTTGACACGCGGATCGCGATTGTAGACATCCCACGGATTGTATGAATTCTCGTACTTTATCTTCTTCACTTCTTCTTCTCTCATACCGAAGATACAGGCATTGTCGCTTCCGACAAGGTTGCTGATTTCAACATTTGCACCGTCAAGAGTTCCGAGGGTGACGGCACCATTCATCATGAACTTCATGTTGGAAGTGCCGCTCGCTTCCTTTCCGGCAAGGGAAATCTGCTCGGAGATATCGGAGGCAGGTATGATGACTTCAGCCTTGGAGACATCATAATTCTCAAGGAAGACAACCTTGATGTATTTGTTGACACTAGAATCTTCAGAAATGGTCTTGCTGACAGCAAGGATGAGCTCGATGATTTTCTTGGCATAGGTATAGCTAGGAGCAGCCTTGGCACCGAATATATACGTATGCGGATAGATGAGAGCCTTGGAATCATTCTTCAGCTTGAGATACAGATGGATGATGTGGAACAGATTGAGAAGCTGTCTCTTATAGGCATGGAGACGTTTGATCTGTGTATCGAAGATGCTGTTGGGATCGACTTCGATGCCACTGGCCTGTCGGATAAGTTCATAGGATGCCAGCTTGTTTTGCATCTTGATCCTGTTGAACTGGGAAAATACTTCCTTATTATCCTCATCGGCATATTTCATCAACTTCTTCAGGTCTTCCGGATGATAGATGAAGGAATCTCCGATGAGGGAGGAAACATACTCCGAAAGCCTCGGATTGGCAACCAGGAAGAAACGTCTATGGGAAATGCCATTCGTCTTGTTGTTGAACTTTTCGGGATAAAGCTTATACAGGTCGTGGAAAGTCTGATTCTTCAGGATTTCCGTATGAATGCCGGCAACGCCATTGACGGATGTTGCGACATGGATGGCAAGCTGGCACATGTTGACATTGCCATACGTGATGATGTTGTTTCTTTCGATGGCAGTATCCTTGAGGCCTTTTTCCCTCATGGACTGGACGACCCTGCGGTTGATTTCCTCGATGATCATGTAGACACGGGGAGCAACACTGGCAATGTATCTGCACGGCCACTTCTCAAGGGCTTCCGGCATGACCGTATGGTTGGTGAAGGCAAAGCACTTGCTTACGATGGCATAGGCATCGTCCCAGCCGTATCCGTTTTCATCCATAAGGATTCTCATGAGTTCCGGAATGGACATGATCGGATGGGTATCGTTGAGCTGGAAGACATAATGGTCATAAAGATGGTCAAGGGTTCCGTAAAGCTTTTTCTCACGGTTGACGGCAAACTGCATACCGGCGGAAACAAGGAAATACTGCTGACGAAGTCTCAGGAGTTTTCCTTCTTCCGTCGAATCATCAGGATAAAGGCCATGGGTGATGTCACGGATGAATTTCAGATAGCCGTTGAAATCGGAATTGGTAGGAAGATCCTCATCACAGGGTTCCGCATACCATAAGCGCAAAGTGTTGACGACATTGTTCGACTTTCCGATAAGCGGGACATCAAAAGGAACAGCCCTGACAGCATAGGAATTGGATGTTTTCCAGCGAATCTCACCGGTTTCATCCCGATATGTCTCCGGATTTCCGTAGAAGCGGACGATGACGGAGTCATTCGGCTTCCTGATTTCCCAGGGGAAACCTTCGGTAAGCCATGTATCCGGGAATTCCATCTGCTGGCCATCCCTGATTTTCTGACGGAAGAAACCATATTCATAACGAATGCAGTTTCCATGGCCGGGAAGGCCAAGGGAAGCGATGGAGTCCATGAAACAGGCAGCAAGCCTTCCAAGACCGCCATTGCCAAGACCGGCATCCGGTTCCTCGTTCTTCAGCTTGTCATAGTCGATGCCAAGTTCAGACAGAGCATCCTTGACGTCATCAAGGACATCCAGGTTGTAAAGATTGGTGGAAAGCATTCTGCCCATGAGGAATTCCATGGAGAAATAGATCAGCTGTTTCTGATGGCTTTCGACAACCTCTTCCTTGCACTTCTTGGAAAGGACGTTGGCATAATCCCTGACCATGGTTCCAAGGATATCATATAGTTCATGATAATCCAGATCCTTGGGATCACGGGAGTACTTTTCGATGCAGCGGTCTTTGAAGGTAGAAATGAATTCTTTTTTGAAATTTTCCCCTTTTGTAAATGTGAACATGTTATAAATCAATTGGCGTATGAGTCAAAGCCAATTCTCCTTGCAATTAGATACGTCTGACTCTTTTTTAGGTCACTTCTTGTCGGATACGGAAATCGGGTTCTTTCCTTCTAATGTCACAAACGGCCTCTTTTCTTCAGGGAGGTCCTTTCTGTGGCAGAGATAGATGGCACCGAAAGATGGAATCTTGATGGTGATGCGGTATTTTTGATTATGGATTCCAGAACCATGGGTCTGGAGCGGAATGGAATTGTATTGTCCCCAGCCACCATAGACATCCTTATCCGTATTGAGAATTTCTTCGTAAGTCCCCTCATATGGAACACCGATATCGAAGTCCCAATAGAAGTTCGGGGTCATGTTGAAGACAAAGACCATGCACTCATTTTCATCTTCTCTTTTGAAGACATAGATGCTCTGATCGGCATTGTCGGCCATGATCCAGCCGAATGTCTTTGGATCATATTCATCAAGATACATGCAGGGATGATTCCGATAGATGAAGTTCAGATCCCTGATCAAGCGCTGGACGCCGGCATGTTTCGGATAGCTTAAGACATTGAAGGCTATGGGCTCGAACTCCTTCCATTCATCGAATGTCGCAAGTTCATTGCCCATAAAATTCAGCTTTTTTCCGGGATGGGCATATTGATAGGCATAAAGATTCCTGACATTTGCGAACTTATTATCATAATTGCCCCACATCTTGTTCACGATGCTGCCCTTCATATGGACGACTTCATCATGGGACAAAGGGAGAACGAAATTTTCACTGTAGAAATATGCCATGGAAAATGTCAGCTGATTGTGGCAATACTTCTTGTAGACCGGATCCTTGGCGTAGTACTTCAAAGTGTCGTTCATCCATCCAAGATCCCATTTGTAATCAAATCCCAGACCATCGTCGAACATTCCCTTGGTGACATGTCCATATGCGCTGGAATCCTCGGCAATCATCATGACAGAAGGATTCAAGGAATGCATATACCCATTGGCTCTCTTGACGAATTCCACGGCACCGGAGTTGACGCCTTTGGAAGAATCGCCATCCCAATAGATGATGTTGCTGACGGCATCAAAGCGAAAGCCATCGGCATGAAGGATATCTGCAAAATAGAAAAGGGAAGAAATCAAGAAGCTGCGCACAGGGTCCTTGCCAAGATCGAAGTTCTTTGTTCCCCACTGGGAGAATTCATGTTCATTGGCATATTCATACACGCAGGAGCCATCATACTTTTCCAGTCCAAACGAATCCAAAGCAAAATGAACAGGAACAAAATCCATGATGACACCGATGCCGGCCTTATGCATCTTCTCGACAAAAGAGGCAAAATCAAATAAGTTCCCCCAACGCCTGTCGATGGCAAAATAGCCAGTCGTCTGGTATCCCCAGGATTTATCATTCGGATAACTGGTGACAGGCAGAGCCTCGACATGAGTGTAGCCCATCTTGACCAAATAAGGAATCATGACATCAGCAAGTTCTGAATAAGAATAGAAGCTTCCGTCGTCCTTCCTTTTCCAGGTCCCCATGTGGAATTCATAGATAGAAACTGGTTTGGAGAAATTGCGTTCTCTCTTTTCCATCCATTCCCCATCCGAAATGCTCACTTTGGAAATATCAGCAATCACGGAGCAGGATTCTTCCCTGAGCTCATCCTGGAAGGCGAAGGGATCCTGTTTGTCTTTCCAGCATCCGTCACATCCTAGGATATGGAACTTATACCTATCCGCTTCCTTCGCTTCAGGAACAAAAATTTCATAAAGGCCCCGATAATCCGTCTTCTCCATTTTTTCCGGTTTCCAGGAATTGAAGTCACCGATAAGGTCGACTTCCTTGGCCATAGGGCAGTAGACTCTGAAAAGGAACCCTTCCTTACCATCCTCCACCCTCTTATGAACACCGAAATAGCGGTACGCATCGGGCAGATGACCATTCAGATATTTATCAAAGAAGGTAAAATTACTCATAGCATGCCTCCGAACTAATGAGATTATAACACAAGAACAGGTTTAAAAAAGAAGTTTACAAGAAATTGTCTTGTAAATAAAACATGGAGAAACTAAAATCTTAAATGTGTCAAAACAGGAGAACAAAATGTCCAATTCTTTTAAGATTATGTGCGTCAATGCCGGGTCTTCCAGCATTAAATTCAAACTTTACCAGATGGAGGAAGAGGCTAGCAAGGCCAAGACCATCAAGGAAAAAAGCAAGTTCATGACCGTTCTCTGCTCCGGCTTAGTCGAGCGTATCGGTCACGAAGACGGAATCTTCACCATCAAGAAGCCTGGAGGATACAAGAACTCCAAGACTCTTCCGATTCACAATCATGACGAGGGTGTCAAACTCGTCCTCGACAGCCTCATCGAAGAGAAGGTCATCAAGAGTCTCGATGAAATCAACGGTGTCGGAAACCGTGTCGTCCAGGGCGGAAAGTATTTTTCCGACTCTGCCATTTTTGATGAGGATACCTACAGCAAGATCAAGGAACTCGTACCGCTCGATCCGCTTCACGCCGAAGCCCATCTGACTTGTTACGATGCTTTCAAGAAGGCTCTTCCGAAGGTTGGCGAAGTCGCCGTCTTCGACACCGCCTATCATCAGAGTATGGAGCCGAAGGAATTCATGTATGCCATCCCCTATGATTGGTATCAGAAGTTTGATGTCCGCAGATATGGTGCTCACGGAACAAGCCACAAATACCTTGCCGAATATGCCAAGGAAGAATATTTTGCCGACAAGGAACATTGCAACATCATCACCTGCCACATCGGAAGCGGCGCCAGCATCGCAGCCATCCATGACGGAAAGGTCGTTGCCACTTCCATGGGTCTCACTCCTCTTGCCGGTGTCATGATGGGAACAAGGACCGGAGATATCGATCCTTCCTGCATGACTTTCCTGATGAAGTGCACTGGCAAGTCTGCCGAAGAAATCTATGACATCTACAACCACAAGTCCGGACTCCTCGGCATCAGCGGAATCTCCAATGACACCAGAGACGTCGAAGCCGCCTATGAGGAAGGAAACGAGCGTGCCAAACTTGCCATCGACATGTATTCTTCAAGGATTGCCGACTATATCATGATGTATTACGGTAAACTTGGCCATGTCGATATGATCGTCTGCTCAGCCGGTGTCTTTGAAAACGCTCCGCTCTACCGCAAGCTTGCCTTTGACAACGTCAGCGAAGCTCTCGGCATCAAGATCGACGACAAGCTCAATGGCGAAATCCGTCTTGGCAAGGAAGGTATCATCTCCACCAAGGATAGCAAGATTCCTGTCGCTGTCATTCCTACGGATGAGGAACTCATGATCGCCTTGGACACCGCCAGGATCCTTAAACTTTAAATCAACACACAAGGAGGATTGCTATGAAGAAAAGATGGTTGTTTTTCCTATCAGTCCTCCTTTTTCCATACCTGAATTCCTGCCATACCAATTCAGCAAGCAATAAAATTCTTTTGAAGAAAGCAGAAAATGTCTCTACGTTGTTTTTCCTTTCTTCCGCGGAGCAATTGCGTTCTCTGACCCGATATGAGGATTGTGTCATCCTTGTCAGCCTGGAGGGATGTCATTATTGTGAAAACGAAAGAAAGAAAATCCAGCAATACGTCAGGGAAACTTCTTCTGTCATCTATGAAATCGACCAATCTTCCTATACCGAGGCATATGACGACGAAAGCAATTCCATCGGACAATACGCCTTCTCCTATCCTTCTCTCACCGGTTATCCGACCTATCTCTTCTACAAGGACGGGAAATTGAAAAACAGCAAGGCAGGCGCCCTTGGAAAGGACTATGCTTCCTTCAAAAAGGAGATGGATAATCAGGTTGACATCCTTAACCTTTATATGGTCAATGACTACGCTTCCTATACGTCACCCCTTGACATCTCCTATCATTACTGGCGGAACATCGAAGAATATGACATCAAGCAGCTTGACACTTTTGGTTATTCGACAGAAGAATTTGACAAGAAGAAAAAAGAAGGAAAGAATACCTTCCTGATTTCATGGAAACGATGTTCGGACTGTGCCTCCCTGAAAAAGGAAGTGTTGGACGACTATCTTTTTGAAAACCCAGGCAAACGAATCTACATCTATGAAGTCGATGGCTACTATTTGACCAAGCGCAGCAATGATGCCACCCTTTCAGATTTCGGACTGACCAAATGGAGGGACTTTTCCTCAGAGAACAATCTCATCAGCGAAGACTTCTACTTCGAAGACAGAAACGGAAATAAGGCAGGAGTCGTTCCGACCCTTCTGACCTTTGAAGACGGCACCTTCCTGAATGCCGATGTATACCTGAACGAGTCTGACATCTTCCAAAACAAAGATGGCACACTATCCTATGGCAAGGCCTATCACAAGGAATGCCTTGGACTGAAATCTGACAAACATGTTTCCTCTTTGGATAATTCTTCGGAAGATTATCTTTCTGCCGTCAAGGAACTGTCAGAGAAGGCGAAGACCATCGATAAGAAAAAGGCCCGTGCCTACTTGAACGAAAATCTATGAACAAACGATATTGTCTTTTCCTTCCTTTCCTTTTGCTAACCGGCTGCCAGAAACAGGAAAGCCATTCTTTTGAGGTACCTCTATTTCAGGCCCGGAGCCTATCTTCGGATGAAAACGGAGGCATGTTCCTCAAATTGACCAAAGATGGATATGAAAGTCTTATTCAAGAAAAAGCCTCTTTTCTTCTCTTCCTTCCAAACAGTGGATGTAATTCATGTGATGTCTTCTCTACCACTTTGAAGAGTTATGTCAAAAAAAGAAAGGTCATCATCTGTATCATGGATATGGATGAATACCTACAAAGCAAAAGTCATGTCTCCTTATCCGAGAATTCCCTTCTCTTCTTTGTCGATGGTGTTTTGAAGGATTACCGATCTGATTTTGAAGGCATCTTCTCCCTGAAGGATTTCGAAAACGCCTTCCAAGACAGAATCACCTATACTAAGACAGAGGTCATCAATGATATCGTCCTTCAGGAAGACTCCATCTTTCCTTCCTACACATTCAAGGATAACCTTGGACAGAGTATCCACCTGGATGAAGGAATCTATCTTTTCAGTTTCGGCAAGCCGGTATTTACATATGATAGCCTTTTTGCTTACATGAAGGATAATAGCATTACCAAGACCGGTCTGTTTCTTTCCGACTGCAGTTTTCTAAGTCCCTATATCCAAAAGGAAGAACTAGAATCCCTAAACGACCGTTTCATAAAAATAAACATCTCCCAGACTGACGTAGACTACTCTATTTTTACGGAGTTGTAATAATCTATCGCAATAGTCTAAAAAACGTCAGAGCCGTGGCAAGGGTTCTGACGTTTTTTCCATTTATATCCGATCGAGAGCTTCAATAAGTTTGGGGAGATCATCCAACGTCTTCAGTTTGCAGCCTGCAGCAAAATCATGGCCGCCGCCACCGAACTGATTGGCGACATTGGCGATGACGAGATGGCCGCTTCTGAGAGAGACGCGGTATTCCTGGTTCTTTTCGTTCCAGGTGACGGAAGCAACGACCCTGACACCATCCATGTTACGGAACGTATTGATATGAAGGTTGCCTTCGTCGCTGGTCATATTCAGTGCCTCGAGGTCTTCCTTCTTCAGCACATAATAGCAGGTCCCCTTATCCGTAAGATGGTAGTTGTTGAGAACGAATTTAAGAATGTTCATCCTTCTTGCATCCGTCTTATACATCAGATCATAGATTTTGGTCTTGTCGATGCCCTTGTCAAGCAGGTCGGCAGCGATGCGAAGGGTAGCACCATCCGTATCCTGATACATGAACCTTCCCGTATCACCGACGATACCGCAATAGAGATATTCGGCCGACTTGACCGAAAAGACAGCTTTCTTGTTCCTGGAAAGGCAGAAGAGGGCGACAAGTTCACTGGCGGCAGGACGTTCCGGATAAACGATGAGGGTATTCCCAAACCGTTCCTCTTCCTTTTCCGGAATAGGATGATGGTCTATCTTGATGACTTCCTTGGCAAAGCCGATATGTTCCTTTCCGGACAGACGGGGAAGATTGGATACGTCGACGGTGATGGCTAGATGTGGCTGATGATACCATTCTTCATCGAGTTCTTCGGCGTAGGGAAAAAGATCCGGCATGAACGTAGGATGGTTTTCGCCGACATAATGGACGTCCTTATTCGGAAAATTGTCCTTGATCCAGGTATAGAGACCCATTTGGCTACCCAAGGCATCAAAATCCGGCGATGTATGGCGATAGATGACAATATGGTCGTATTCGCCTATTTTCTGCTGAAGAAACTTAAACTGCCTGTTCAGCGTCTTGAACTGTTCTTTGTCGTACATGTTAAACCTCTTTTATTATCTTATACGTTTTTATCCTGTTGACTATTTTATAGAATTTCCTCTCTGTTCACAAGAAAAAAGAAAAAAGAGCTTGAAATCAAGGGGGCATTGCGATATCATTAATAAGCTCATTTGGGCCTGTAGCTCAGTTGGATAGAGCATCTGCCTTCTAAGCAGAGGGCCGCGTGTTCGAGTCACGCCAGGCTCACCATTGGTGAATTTGAACCTTTTCCTTCGGGGGAAGGTTCTTTTTTTGCTTTGATTTCCGAATAATGTCTTTTCTATAGTCTGCCTCTCCAGCTGCTCTGAAAAATGTATACAAGAAAGCGGATACTGTCGTTTACGTAAAGAAAACGACAAGTTATGCACAAGTCATGAAAAGGGCTTTCATAAAGATATATACTCTTGCAAGATAGGAGAAAAGCTATGAAAGCAGAAAACAAATCCAAAAAATCTGTATTCGATTCGCCTTTGTTGTCAACCAAGGCAAAGACGCCGAACCCTGCCCTCTTCCCAGAAGGACTCCTCGGCTTCTTCCTTGGCCCTATGTTTGCGTTGATTTCCAGCGGCATCGTAAACACGTATCTCAGTCAATACTGGAAAAACGTCCTCGGTCTCGGTAAGAGTGCACCTTTGTTCATCACGCTCCTTCCAATCATTTCCAGCATCGTCATCATCGCCGGAAACCTTCTCATCGGAAAGCTGATGGATACAAAGCCCAGGGCTGCCGGTAAAGCAAGGCCTTTCATTCTATTAGGTCTTCCTTTGCTTGCCATTGCCCTCGTCCTCCTCTTCCTCGTACCGCTCGATTTCAACGACAACGGTACGCCCAAGGATCCGTCCCTCATCTGTTACATCATCATCGCCATCGGCTACAACCTCTATTACGCCTTTGCCTATCCATTCTATTACACTCCGCATTCTTCCCTTGTCAACCTCTCCTGCAGAGATAGCAACGCAAGATCTCTTCTTGCCACTTTCTCCAATGCTTCCCAGGTCGCAGCCTCCGGTCTTGCCGGTATGGCCGGTCCTATCCTTATCGACTTATTAGGACTTCTTCCGAATACCGATAAGGGTATCACCAATAAGATGGCAAACGAGAAATGGACGATTCTCATGATCATCATGATCGTCCTGCTTGTCATCGGTTGCCTCTTGGAATACTATTTCACCAGAGAAAGAGTCACCGAAGAACAGGTCAGACTCAATCAGGGTACGACAGAAGAAAACAAAGCCAACAAGATTCCGATGAAGGATCAGATCAAGCTTTGCGTCAAAGATAAATATTGGTGGTTCATCATCATCTTCTTCTTCCTCTATCAGTTCGGCGGTATGATGAAGAACATCTCCGTTTCCTTCTATGCCCAGGCGTTCTCTTCCAATGGTACGGATATGGGTACCGCATCCATCATCACCACCATCGGTGCCATTCCGACTGCCGTAGGTATGGTTCTCATCTGGCCGCTTGCCACCAAGTTCGGCAAGGCCAAGACCATCAGCGTCGGTGGCTTCATCGCCTTCCTCATGGGTATGGGTGGCTTCCTTGTCCTCATCCCGTCTATCGGCGGCAACACCGCAGCCTTCTCTACCATTTCCACCTTGTTCTTCTGCTTGAAGGCCCTTGGCACCGTTCCGGCTATGTACATCTCCGTCGCTTTGATTTCTGACGTCCTTGACCATCAGGAAGCTCTCACCGGCAAACGTACCGATGGCTTCACCATGGCCGTCTATGGTTCCATCATGGTCGGTATGACCGGTATTGCCAATGGTATCATCACCGGTTTCAACTCCACCATCGCTTGGGATCAGGCCAATCCGGAACCGAACAGACTCCTCAACACCATCCTCTTCTTCGGTGTCGAAGCTGTCTGCTACCTCATCATCGCCATCATGTTCCTCTTCATGAAGGTTGAAAAGTTCTCCAAGATCGACCATAAGACCATCATCGCTGACCAGAAGGCAAAATGCCTTGCTTCCGGCAAAGAGTGGATCGAGCCCGAAGTCAGAAAGCAGATGGAAGAAGAAGCCAACAGACGTGATACGGAAAACAACAGAATTGCCTACCTGAAGCACCAGTGTGAAAAGAAGGGACTCGACTTCGATGCCGAAGAAAAGAAGTATGAAGAAGCCAAGGTTCTGAAAGACAAGCAGGTTCAGGAAAAGAAAGAAGCCAAGGAAAAAGCCAAGGCTGAAAAGGCAGCTAGCAAACAGGCTGAGTTCGATGCTCTTCCGCAGGAGAAGAAGGATGCCATCCTTGCCAAGAAGAAGGCAAAGGAAGCCAAACTTCTCAAGGAAGAAGAAAAGACAGAAGCCGAATTCGCTTTGCTTCGCAAGAAGTTCAACTGACATCATTCATAGAAAGGCCGTCGATTGACGGCCTTTCTATCAATAAAGAGGAAAAAATCATGAAAAACGAAGAAATCCTGAAGAAAATGACGCTCGAAGAAAAAGCCAGCCTCCTCTCCGGAAAGAACTTCTGGGAAACCATGGACTATCCTGAGTACGGCATTCCGGGAATGTTCCTTTCCGACGGCCCTCACGGGCTGAGAAAGCAGGCTGCCAGCGCTGATCAGCTCGGCCTCAATCCCTCCCTTCCGGCCACGTGCTTCCCGACTGCCTCTGCCCTTGCCAACACCTGGAACAGACAGCTTGTCCACGAGATTGGCAATGCCCTTGGCAACGAAGCTGTCAAGCTCCATGTCAACATGCTGCTTGGCCCTGGCATCAACATCAAGAGAAACCCACGTTGCGGAAGAAACTTCGAGTATTTTTCGGAAGACCCATATCTGGCCGGTAAGCTCTCCAGCCAACTCATCCAAGGCATCCAGGAAAATGGCATTTCCGCCTGTGTCAAGCACTATTGTGCAAACTCCCAGGAAACACGCCGTATCAACATGGGTTCCATCATCGACCTAAGAGCGCTGAGAGAAATCTATACGACAGCCTTTGAAATCGCCATCAAGGAAGCTCATCCCAAGGCTTTGATGTCTTCCTACAACATGGTCAATGGTTACTATACCAACGAGAACAAATATCTTGAGCTCGACGTCTTAAGAAAGGAATTCCAGTACACCGGTCTCATCGTCACCGACTGGGGCGGAGAAAACGACAGAATCGAAGGTCTCCTTGCCTCCAACGAACTCGAAATGCCTGGCAACAACGGCGATACGGACAGAGAGATCATCAAGGCCGTCAAAGACGGACGTCTTGACGAAAAGGTCGTCGACGAATGCGCCGACAGGGTCATCTCCCTTGCCATCGATACCAGCAAGGCCATCAATTACAAGGAAGCCTTCGTCACCACCGACAAAGATGGAAAGAAGCTCACCGGCATGGACTGCTTCCCTGAACTCAAGCTTCAGCATCACGAAATTGCCAAGAAGGCCTCTGATGAAACCATGGTCCTTCTCAAGAACAAGGATGGTATCCTCCCCTTGAAGGAGGATGACGAAGTCTGCGTCATCGGCGATTTTGCCAATGCGCCTCGTTTCCAGGGTGCCGGTTCCTCCCAGGTCAATTCCACCAGACTCGACAACTTCACCGACCTGAAGGACAAATACAAATTCAAATATGTCGGCTTCTCCTCCGGCTTCAACCGTTATGGAAAGAAGGATAAGAAGCTCGAAGAAGAAGCTCTTGCCCTGGCAAAGAAGGCCAGTGTCATCGTCTACTTCCTCGGCCTTGACGAGGTCACCGAATCCGAAGGTCTCGACAGGGATACCATCGAGCTTCCGAAGAATCAGATTGACCTTCTCAAGAAGCTCCATGGACTTGGAAAGAAGATCGTTGCCGTTCTTTCCAGCGGTAGTGTCGTCAATCTGGATTGGGACGAAAACTGCGACGGTCTTCTCTTCGGAGCCCTTTCCGGACAAGCTGGCTGCAATTCCATCCTTGACATCCTCAACGGCGACCTAACTCCGAGCGGAAAACTCAGCGAGACCTATCCTGTCTCCTATGAAGACGAAGCTACGGCCGATTGCTTCCCAAGCGATGGCATCAATGCACTCTACAAAGAGAGCATCTATGTCGGCTACC
>JBNMLQ010000022.1:0-22422 GCA_050874925.1 Candidatus Enterosoma sp.
GGGGAATTCGGCAGGATTCTGGATCATTTTGGTGCTGCCATCCGTGAAATGGACTTCATAGACGACGCTTGGTGCCGTGGCCATCAGGTCAAGGTCGAATTCCGTCTCCAATCTTTCCTGGACGACTTCCATATGAAGAAGACCAAGGAAGCCGCAGCGGAAGCCTGAACCGAGGGCGATGGAGGTTTCCGGTTCATAGACCAAGGCGGCATCGTTCAAGGATAGCTTGTCCAAAGCGCTGTGAAGGTTTTCAAAGTCCTTGTTGTCGCTGGGATAAAGTCCGGCAAAGACCATCGGCTGGGTCTTTCTGAAACCGTTTAAAGGTGTCGTCGTAGGGTTGTTGTTGAGAGTGATGGTATCTCCGACCATGACATCTTTGATGTTTTTGATGGAAGCGGCAAGGTAACCGACCTCACCGGCTGAAAGAGAATCCTGCTTTTGTTCCTTTGGCGTCCTTATACCGATTTCAGTCACTTGATAGACATCACCGTTTTGCATGAAGCGGATTTCGTCGCCGACTTTCACGCTTCCTTCCATGACTCTGACAAGGACGATGACACCTCGATAGGAATCGAACTTCGAATCGAAGATCAATGCCTTTAAAGGCGCCTTGGCATCTCCTTTCGGACATGGCAGGTCAGAGACGATATGCTCAAGAAGGTTGTCTACGCCGATTCCTGTCTTGGCTGAAACCGAGATGACCTTGTCAGGATCGATATCCAGGGTATCGATGAGTTCGAGCTGGCATCTTTCGACGTTGGCACTGGGAAGGTCGACCTTGTTGACGACAGGAAGGATCTTCAAACCGTTGTCGATGGCAAGATAGCCGTTTGCCAGGGTCTGAGCCTGTACGCCCTGGGTGGCATCGACGATGAGGATGGCACCTTCGCATGCGGAAAGGGAGCGGCTGACTTCATAGGTGAAGTCGACGTGCCCTGGCGTATCGATAAGGTTGAACAGGTATGTCTGTCCGTTCTTTGCCTTGTAGGTGACGCTGACGGCATTCAGCTTGATGGTGATGCCGCGTTCCCTCTCGATGGACATGTCGTCAAGAAGCTGTGGCTGAAGTTCCCTCTGTTCGACGGCACCTGTCTTTTCCAGGATTCTGTCACAAAGTGTGGATTTGCCGTGGTCGATGTGGGCGACGACGCAGAAGTTGCGGATATGTTCTTGATCAAATTTCATGTTTGTCCCTCCAAAATAGTTTCAATTGAGTCCTGACCTGGCTTGAGGATATGACCCTTTCCCTGTCAGGATAGAGTTCTTCGAAGACCTGCTGATACTGGCTTTGACGGAAGCGGGAATCGATGAAGAGGATGAATCCTTTGTCGTGTTCCGAACGGATGACTCTTCCCGCCGCCTGAAGAATCCTGTTGATGCCAGGATAGACATAGGCATAGCTGAAGCCTTTCTGTCCTTCGTTTTCTTCGTCATAGTATTTTTTGATATGGTTTCTTTCAAAGGATACCTGGGGAATGCCCACTGAGATGACGATGGCACCGATGAGCCTGTCGCCTAAGAGGTCGATGCCTTCCGAGAAGACACCTCCTAGGACAAGCAGACCGATGGTGGTCTTGGTGTTGCTTCCATCGAAGCAGCTTAGGAACTCATCTCTTTTGTTTTCGCTCATGCTTCTTCCCTGAAGGATGACATCGCTGTCTTCTATCGGGTCCTGGAGGAAGAAGTCATACAGCCTTTCCTGGTATTCGAAGCTCGGACAGAAGATGAAATAATTTCCTTTCTTTCCTTCGATGGCTGCCTTGCATAAGGAGAAGACATGGAACAGTGTCTGATCCCTGTCCCTGTAACGCAGGGAAAGCCTATAGTCGACGAAGACCTTCCTGTTTTCCTTTGGAAACGGGGAAGGAAGGAAAAGAAAGTCGTCTTCGTCCTTCTTTCCACCTAACAGGTCGATGTAGTAATCCTTTGGTGAAAGGGTGGCTGAAAAATAGACGACGCTGGTGAAGAATTCGGAATATTGTCTGATGATACCCCTGGAATTGAGATTGGCGATACGGATGGAATAGATGTTTCCTTCATTGTCTAGATGCAGATATGTCAGGAAAGAGGCGGAATGTTCCTCATCATTGACAAGATTGCCAAGATAATACAGGGAATTGACCTGATAGAAGAAGTCAAGAAGGTCATCCGAGACAAGAAGCGGATATTTCTTCAGGATGTATTTCATGTCTTCTGAAAAATCATAAAGGGAATCCAAAAGGGTTTCGGGAATCTTCTCCAGGATATGGATGCGTTCCTTCTTCTCTTCGTCGCTTTCCATCTCCGTGGGAAGGTCTTCCAGTTCCTTGATCATCGCCCTGATATCCTGGTTCAGGGCAGTCATCTCCTGGTATCCGACTAGGGTTAGGGCATCTTTGAAGAGGGAGAAGGGAATCTCGATGGAATACATGTCCCTGACCCTGTCAGGAAGGTTGTGGCACTCATCGACAAGAAGGCAGGCCCTGGTCTTTGACAAGGCTCCTTCGTTCAGACCAAGCCTGTCATGATAATCATAGACATAGGTGCAGTCCATGACCAAGACGTCACAGAACTGGCTTATGTCAAGCTGGAATTGGAAAGGGCACATCTTCCTTTGATAGCAGATGGATTCGATGTTCTTCCTGGATAAGGTATCATATAGTTCCAAGGCATCGAAGATGCTATCGAAGAGTTTGTCGTAATAATGCCTGGCAAAAGGACATTCGTCTGGATTGCAATGTCCTTTTTTGTCATTGAAGCAGATGTGTTCCTTGGATGTGAACTCGATGGCTTTGACCTTCGCCTCTTTCTGGTGGAAGAGTTCCATCGTGTTCATGGCGACGGTCTTGATGGAATTCTTGCTGGTGAGGTAGAAGATGCGGTCAAGTTTCCCTTCGCCGAAGAGAAGAAGGTTCGGATAGAGGACGGATATCGTCTTTCCGATTCCTGTCGGAGCCTCGATGAAGACTTTCTTTTGCTCCTCCGCGGCTTTGGAGACGAAGTCCATCATCTTTTTCTGCCCGTCCCTGAAGTCAGAGAAAGGGAAGGCAAGTCCCTTGCAGGAGTCGTTTCTTTCCTTTTTGAAACGCTGGACCTTCTTTTCAAACCTTGTATAACGCAAAATCAGATCCAGGACAAAGGTCTCGAGTTCTTTCCTGGAGTAGGATTGTCTGATCTGCTTGGAAATCTTGTAGTTCTGCTGCTTCAGATAGGTCATGAGGACCTCGACCCGGGGAAGGTTCTTCTCTACGGCAAGCATGTAAGCATAGAACATCGCCTGACCGAGATGCCACTGGCCGTGGTCATGAATGAATTCATCGAGGTCGGCCACCGTGGTCTTGATTTCCTCGACGGTCGCGGTATTCCCCTTTTCGTTGAAAATGACGCCATCGGCCTTGCCGGAGACGTTGTAGACATACTCCTCCTGGCGGAAGGTCATATGAAGAGGGTATTCCGAAAAATAACCATCCTCCTGTTCTCTTTGGTAGAGAGCATGAAGCCTGGTTCCTTCCTGCATGCTTGATTGGTTGAAGATCCTGTTATCGAGATGCCCTTTTCGCAAAAGAACGTCGACGATATCATGAACGGAGAGCGTTTCAATGATTGGCATAGCTCCTTATTCTATCATGCTTCTTGTTTCGTTTGTGAAAAATATGAAGGCATGGGTAGCATTTTCCTATATATTGATGGCCCATGTTTAAATTCCTTTGGAAAATCTTGGGTTTGGGCTTGCATTGGTCCCTTGAGTTTGCTAGAATATCCAAGCTGCTTAAAACAGCAGTGATGGCCCGATAGCTCAGCTGGCAGAGCACGGCACTGAAAATGCCGGTGTCGGCGGTCCGACTCCGCCTTGGGCCACCATCTATAGAATGATATGACCAGCCTTGTGCTGGTTTTTTTAAAACAAAAAAGAATCCGTATTCCTCTTTCGGGGGGCGGATTCTTTTTTCCTTATTCGACGCTCTTCAGGGATTCGACCATCTGAATCTTCCTGCTTCTTTTGGCAAGGACCAGATTGATGAGAATGGCGACACCGAAGGTGAGAAGGAAGGAGAGAAAATAGGATAAGATGCTGATGTGATAGATGTATTCGACAAGCTCGACGATATTTGTCATCAATACGGCAAGCATGAATGGGTAGCCTAGGCCTAGGCCGAAGATGACGCCCACGGCGGTCAATGTCATGGACTCGATCAAAAGAGAACGCAATATCTCGAAGCTGTTGAAGCCGAGAACCTTCAAAGTCGCAATATCCCTGCTTCTTTCCTTGAAGTTCATCAGGGAAAGATTGTATAGCACGACGACACCAAGGAGGATGGCGAAGATCTTGACGGCGTTTGTCATGACAAGAATGCCGGACATGACGGATTGAATCCTTTCCTGCCATTCTTTCTGGGTCTTGGCGTCAGAGACGTAGGAAAGGGTTAGAAGCTGTTCCTTGATAGCGGATATATCCGCTTCAGAAGAGACATCGATGGCAGCGGACTGGTAAAGGAGTTCACCTTGGCCTTGGAAGATGCTGTTTCCTTCATGGACCATGATTCCGTTGTAGAAGAAGGCCTGGAAGATGGTGTCGACCTTCCCTTTGTATTCGACATTGTTATATAGGAAGGATATCTCGTCGCCTACTTTGCAATCGAGTTTGCGGCTGATTTTTTCGGAGATGGCGATGCCATCGATGGAAAAGTCGACCTTTTTCAGCCTGGATTCGTCAGGGATGATATAGAAGGTCGTATCTTCCCTGGGCCCGTCTTCAAGATAGGCAGTGCAGGTTGCCGTGATGCTGCTTTCGAAGTATTCGACGCCATCGATGGCATACAGGTCTTCTTCAAGCTGCTTTTTGGATATCGATGCATTGAAGTTGAGGGTGATGTCTTCGCCTCGGAAATGGTCGATGTCCTCCTGGATACCGTAATTGACGGTATCTTCTATTCCGAACCCACACACAAGGAGGGCGGTGCAACCCATGACACCTAAGATGACCATCAACGATTTTGTCTTGTTTAGGAAGATATTTCTCATTGCCATTTTCAAGGAGAAGAAGCCGGTTTTTTCATTGGCGGAGACTTCTTTTCCTTTCTTCTTCATCTTGACGACTTTGGGTCTCATCGATTCGCATGGCTTGAGGGATACTTCCCTGTGACAGGTTAAGAAGGTGACAAAGGCGGAGAAGAGAAGGAAGGCAAGGGCTGTCAGAAGTCCGTATAGGACGGGAAAATGATATTGTCTCTCAGGCAGTGTATAGATGATATTGTATTTGTTTCCGAGAATGGAAGGGATGAGAAGAGGTCCGACGATCTCTCCGATCAGAGTGCTAAGGAAGACTAGTGAGCAGGTAAGAGAAATATAGAAGCCATAGATATGTTTCTTTCCGACTCCGAGAGCCTTCAAGGTTCCAATCTGGTTTCTATCCTTCAAGACAAGCTGTGAGAGGGTTGTCAGGATGACAAGGACGGCGACCAAAAAGAAGACCATCGGGAAGACGAAGGTGAACTGCCTTGCCTGTTTCACGTCATTGTAGACCGTGACATAGAAAGGCATCTGGGAACGCTTGGTGACGTAATAGAGGTTGTTGTCTTCCTTGGACGAATAATAGTCACGGATCTCCGTAGATAGGCTGTCAAGGTCCCTGTCTCCGGATGCTTTGATTAGATATTGGTTGGGATTGGTGATGTACTTGCTATCCATGGAGTTGAAGCCAAGATAGGAAGCGACGGCTGAATAGATGATGTTGACGTATTGCGGCTGGAAATTGTCCGTAAAGAGGGATAGGACAGCCTTTTTGAAGGCAGAATCGGAGATCAGGACGACACTGCTCTGATAGGCCGCCTTGTTGATGTTCTCCGGATAGTCCATGAATCCGGTGATGGTCATGTCAAGGTCTATCTTATCCTGGCTGAAGATGTTCTTTCCACCATCTTTGAGGAATGTATCCAGCATGGGAATAAGATTTTTCATGGATTCGCTCTTATAGGAGGATATATCCAAAGAAAATGAAATCGGTCCACCTTCGATGAACTTTGAACCGACCTCCTCTTTGATGGACCTGTCGACATAGACAAAATCCTTCTTTGTAGAATCAATCTCGGTATCATAGATGGATGAGATTTTGGGAAGGTCTCTTACCACTGCCAGATAAAAAGAATGGCTGAGTCCCTTGACCGGGAGATAGAATCTTCCTTCGATTTCCTCGCCATCATCCAGAAACGAGGACAGCTTTTCTTCATCGTCCTTGTCATAATGCTGTGTGGTGACCCATAGGTCGGCTAGGTTTCCCTTCTCAAAGACGGAATCGACCTGTGTTTCGAAGACGTCGGCATTGCTGATGAGACCACAGAAGAGGGTCACGGCGATAGCGCCGATGGCGATGATGGAAAGGAACTGGGCGATATTCTTCTTCAAGGTCCTGAGCATCATCCTGAAAAGGATGGCGAATGTCGATGTGCCTTGTTTCTTCACCATTCCACATCCTCCGGCTTCTTCGGGTCCGGATTGTGTTCATCCGCGATGATTTTTCCATCGGAGATACGAAACAGCCTTGTCGCACAGTCGGCAATCTTGGCATTGTGGGTGACGATCAGGATGGTCTTCCGGTAGTCGATGGAAATATCATGAAGCAGTTTCAGGATGCTTGCACCCGTCTTCTTGTCCAAAGCACCTGTCGGTTCATCACAGAGAAGGATCTCTGGATTTTTGACGACGGCCCTGGCGATGGCTACACGCTGCTGTTCTCCGCCGGATAGCTGGCTTGGGAAGTTGTCTGCTCTTTTTTCCAACCCTACTTTCTTCAGGATTTCATAGGGATTGAACGGATTCTTGGCGACGCTTGCGGCCAGGGCGACATTTTCCAATGCCGTGAGATTCGGCATGAGGTTATAGAACTGGAAGACGAAGCCGATGACTTCCCTGCGGAAGAGGGAGAGCTTCTTTGCATCATATCCGGTGATGTCTTCCTTTCCTACGAGATATGTTCCCTGACTTGCATTGTCCATGCCTCCAAGGATGTTCAGCAACGTGGATTTTCCGGCACCGGATGCTCCTAGGATGACACAGAATTCTCCTTTTTCAATCTTCAGGGAAACATCGTTCAGGGCACGAACTTCATTCTCCTGCCCGGGATTGTAGATCTTCGATAGATGTGAAATTTCAATTTGACTCATAAGATACCCTTTAGTAAAACCATACTATTTTAACAAAGTCATGATGGCATATACGATTGTTTTTTAACTTCCAAGCCAAAAAAGAAAGAAGCCGGTCTGGCTTCTTTCTGTAAGATAGGGCTAATGACGATGGTCTTCCCATTTCCAGTCTGCAATCTCAGGCATGTCGAGACCGACTTCATGGATGTACTGCTTGTGCTCGACAAGCTTGTCAGACATCTTCTGGTAGAGGCTTGCAGCCTTCGTTCCAAGCTGGGGAAGCCTCAAAATGGCATCCTGGACGAGATGATATCTGTCGATGGAGTTCTGTACTCTCATGTCAAACGGAGTGGTGATGGTTCCTTCCTCGCGATAGCCTTCGACCTTGAGGTTGCGGTTGTGGCGATGGTAGGTGAGCTCATGGATGAGGGTCGGATAGCCGTGGAAGTTGAAGATGATGGGCTTGTCCTTGGTGAAGAGAAGGTCATACTGCTCATCGCTCATGCCATGCGGATGGAGGGAACTTGGCTGGAGCTTGAAGAGATCGACGACGTTGATGACACGGATCTTCAGCTGAGGCAGCTCCTTGTTCAGGATGCTGACGGCAGCAAGGGTTTCCAAAGTCGGCGTCTCGCCGGCACAGGCCATGACGAGGTCCGGTTCTTCTCCTTGGTCATTGCTTGCCCATTCCCAGATGCCGATGCCCTGGGTGCAGTGCTTGACAGCCTCTTCCATGCTCAGCCACTGCGGACGGGGATGTTTGCTGGCGACGATGACGTTGACATAATTCTTCGTCTTCAGGCAATGGTCCATGCAGGAGAGAAGACAGTTGGCATCCGGTGGCAGGTAGAGCCTGACGACATCAGCCTTCTTGTTGGCGATGTGGTCAAGGAAGCCTGGATCCTGGTGGGTGAAGCCGTTGTGGTCCTGCTGCCAGACGGTGGAGGCAAGGATGAGGTTGAGGGATGCAATCTCTTCTCTCCAGGTGAGCTGGTTGCAGACCTTGAGCCACTTGGCATGCTGGGCGACCATGGAATCGACGATTCTTGCAAAGGCTTCATAGGAGGCAAAGAAACCATGTCTTCCTGTCAGAAGATATCCTTCCAGCCAGCCTTCATCGCAATGTTCGGAAAGCATAGAATCGATGATTCTTCCTTCCGGGGCGAGGAATTCGTCGCTTTGCAGGGTTTGGTTGTCCCATTGCCTGCTGCTGGCTTCAAAGACATGATTGAGTCTGTTGGACATAGTCTCATCAGGGCCGAAGATACGGAAGTTGTCAGGGTTTTCCTTGATGACGTCACGGATGAACTTGCCAAGTTCGATCATGTCCTGGCCTTCCAAGGCACCATGGGATTTGATGTCGAAGGCGTAGTTCCTGAAATCAGGCATCCTGAGGTCACGAAGAAGTTTGCCGCCGTTGGCATGCGGATTGGCACCCATCCTGCTCTTTCCCTTCGGGGCAAGTTCCTTCAGTTCCGGTTTGAGATGGCCTTCTTCATCGAAGAGCTCTTCCGGCTTATAGGAATGGAGCCAGTCAGAGAGCAGTTTGAGATGTTCTTCCTTGTCCATCGGAATCGGAACCTGGTGAGCTCTGAAGGAGCCTTCGACCTGTTTTCCGTCGACCACCTTGGGTCCAGTCCATCCTTTCGGCGTGCGAAGGACGATCATCGGCCAGATCGGCCTTGTGGTATCTCCGGTTTCTCTTGCATGTTTCTGGATTTTCTTGATATCTTCGATGCATTTATCCATGGCCTTGGCCATCTTCATATGCATCTCCATCGGGTCTTCTCCTTCGACGAAGATCGGATTCCATCCGGAACCTTCGAGGTATTCCTTCAGTTCCTTGTGGGAGATTCTGGAAAAGACCGTCGGGTTGGCAATCTTGTAGCCGTTCAGATGGAAGATGGGAAGCACGGCTCCGTCATGGATCGGATTGAGGAACTTGTTGCTTTGCCAGGAAGTGGCAAGAGGACCGGTCTCCGCTTCGCCGTCACCGACGATGACCGTCGCAATCAGACCCGGATTGTCAAAGACCGCACCGAATCCATGGAGCAGGCTGTAGCCTAGTTCACCGCCCTCATTGATGCTTCCGGGAGTCTCCGGGGCACAGTGACTGGGTACTCCGCCCGGGAAGGAAAATTGCTTGAAGAGCTTTTTCAGTCCAGCTTCGTCCTGGGTGATGTTTGGATAGATTTCAGAATAGGACCCGTCAAGATAGTCGTTGGCGATGAAGAAGTTGCCTCCATGTCCCGGACCGGAAAGGAGAATCATATCGAGGTCATATTTCTTGATGACGCGGTTGCAGTGGACGAACACGAAGTTCTGACCGGGGACGGTTCCCCAGTGTCCGACGATCTTCTTCTTGATGTCCTCGTGGGTCAAAGGTCTTTTCAGAAGCGGATTGTCAAGCAGATAGAGCTGGCAGGCGCTTAGGTAGTTGGCGGCTCGCCAATAGGCATTCATCTTTTCAAGGAGGCTATTGGTGATCGGCCCTTTTTCTTCGCATGTTGTTTTCATGGGATGGTTTCCTTTCTTACTTCTTTATATTATAGGAAGACTGCTTGTCAAATTGGCAACAATGGCTTTGCTTTCATCAAAAGTTTGGACAAAAACGGAAAAAGGTCACCATGAAGGTGACCTTTGTCATTCAAGCACGTATTCGACGATCTGACAGTTGTCGATGCTGTATGGGGCAAAATCCTCGTTTTCCATGTCCCTGAAATAGAGATTGACGACTCTTGACATGCCACCATGGGCAACGATGAGGATGGTCTTGACCTTGCCGTCATATTCCCTTTTCAGTTTTTCAAAGAACCTTGCGACTCTGTGGTAGACATCGAAATAGCTTTCGCCATGTGGATATCTTTTGAAGTAGGAGGTCCTTTGCTTCAGATAGGCAGGGTTGTCCAGTCTGCTCTGACCTTCCATATCGCCATAGAATTCTTCCTTGAGATCCTCATCGATGAGGATGGGAATGTCTCTTTTTCCGCGGATGATTTCAGCTGTCTCCTTCGCTCTTGAAAGAGGGGAAGAGAAAATCAAGTCGATAGGTGTCTCAAGAAGCGTGTCATGGGCTTCTTCTGCCTGTCTTTTTCCAGTCTCGTTGAGGGGAATTTCGATATGGCCCTGGATCTTCATCTGAAGATTCCAGTCCGTCTGTCCATGCCTGGTGAAAAGGATCCGGATCATCCAGGCTTAGAAGAGCTTCTTCCGGATGATGGTGGCATCTGCTTCCGGAGAGACGGAGATGAGGGAGATTTCGACACCGAGAAGCTTCTCGATGGTCTCGATGTAGTTGCGGCAGTTGAGAGGAAGTTCTTCATAGCTGCGGCAGGTGGAGATATCCTCGCTCCAGCTTGGAAGGGTGATGCTTTCTGTCGTGACCCTGGCAAGTTCGCTGACGGTGGAAGGCATGTAGTCGATTTCCTTTCCATCGAGGAAGTACTTGGTGATGATCTTGATTTCCTTGACGGCAGAAAGAACGTCAAGAAGCATGATGGCGACATGCTTCACACCGGTGATGTTCTTGACATAGGTGAGCTGTGGGATATCAAGCCAGCCGACTCTTCTGGGTCTCTTGGTGACAGTGCCATATTCATGACCTTTTTCACGGATGGCATCTCCGTCCTTGTCGAAGATTTCGCTCGGGAACGGGCCTTCACCGACTCTGGTGGTGTAGGCTTTCATGATACCGATGATCTCATTGACGGAGTCAAGCGGCAAACCGGTGTTGTTCGGGATGGCCGTAGCCAAAGGAGAGGAAGATGTGACATAGGGGAAGGTACCATAGTTGAGGCAGAGCATGGACCCCTGTGCTCCTTCAAAGAGTATTTTCTTTCCCTGCTTGACGGCATTGTGAAGGAAGACGGTAGTATCTGTGACAAGATGCTTCAGGTCCAGTTTTTCAGCGACGTCGAGAAGCTCAGTATAGAGTTCTTCAGGGTCGAAGGTCTTTCCGCCATAGGCCTTGAGCTCGAGGTTCTTCAAAGGAACGACGGCAAGAAGACGTTTATGGAGGTATTCTTTGTCGAGCAGGTCTCCCATACGGATGGAGAGTCTTGCGGCCTTGTCTTCATAGGCAGGACCGATGCCATTCTTGGTCGTTCCGATCTTGTTGTTACCAAGAGCGGCTTCCCTGGCTTTGTCGATTTCCGGATGATATGGAAGAAGGACGGTGGCACGGCTGGAGATGACTAGATTGAACTTCTCGACACCCTTTGCCTTGAGGTTGTCGATCTCTTCGAGCATGGAGAATGGATTGATGACCATTCCGTCGGCAAGGACGTTGGTCACGTTCGGATTCAGGATGCCGGAAGGAAGAAGCCTTAAAGCATACCTTACACCATGATGCTGGATGGTGTGACCGGCATTGTTGCCTCCCTGGGAACGGACGACAATCTCTGCCTGGGCTGCATAGTAATCGGTAATCTTTCCTTTACCCTCATCACCCCACTGCATACCTTCGACTGCTAATGTGGACATGAAAAAAGCCTCCTTAATGTTATATGTCTTTTTGTAACAAGTAGTGAGTGCTTATTACTTATCGATTCTATCACTTTACTTGGTCAAGATAAATCCTTTTTGCATCATCTTTTGTTTTCGGCCATGAAAGAGTTTTCCTCCTTAAGAAATATGTCCATCTATAAGAAAAGACAGGGGATGACCCCTGTCAGTCCTTGAAAGTCAATGTGAATGTCGAACCCGATCCAAGAACGGAGTCTACATGGATGTCGATGGAATCGTTCAGGCAGATATGCTTGACGATGCTAAGGCCATGGCCTGTTCCCCCAAGCTTCCTGCTTCTTGCCTTGTCGACCCTGTAGAAGCGCTCGAAGATACGATTCTTATCTTCCTCGGGAATGCCGATTCCGGTATCCCTGATGGCAAGGCTTTTCTTTTCCTTGTCAAAGATGAATGAGATGTTTCCGCCTTCCTTGTTGTAGCGGATGGCGTTTTCCAGAAGGTTCTTGATGAGCATCGAGGCATCTTCCCTGCTCATGGAGACAAGGAAGTCTTCTCCTTCAAGACAGGTCTTGATGCCTTCCTTTTCCATTTCCGACTGGAATCTGACGATTTCCCCATCCACGATTTCCCTTAGGGAGAGATGCTCTTTTTCCTTTTTGTCTTCCCTGGCTTCCAGCCTGGAGAGTTCGAGCATCTCGATGACGATCTCGTTCATCCTTCTTGCTTCGCTCAAGATTCGCTCAAGGTCAGCATCAATTTCGTCCTTCTCGGTGACGAAACCGTTCCTGATCATTTCCGAGTAGCCCATGATGGACGTAAGAGGTGATTTTAGCTCATGGCTGGCATTGGCAAAGAAGTCCCGCTTTGCCTTTTCCAGGTTCTTTTCCAAGGTGATGTCGCTGAAAGTCAGGATGACACCTTTCTTGGATCCTTCCAACCAGTCTGCTTCGAATCGGCTGGACAGGACTAAGAACGTATGATGGGAGACTTCGACTTCTTTCTGGCTCTCACCGTTGTCCATCGCTTCATGGAAGAGCTCGGCGAATTCCGGCCTGATGGTGACATTGAAGAGGGAGGCTGTCTTCTGCTCCTGATAGTGGAAGAGTTCCCTCAGATAGGAATTGATCAGGATGACGTCAAGATTCCCGTTCAGGATGAGAAGACCCTGCTTCATCGAATCGATGATGAAGCTCAGCTTCTCCTGCTCCTTTGTCAGGGATTGAATTTTGTCCTCGATGAGGCTCTTGGTCTTGTCGACCTGATAGGAGAGGGATTCGATTTCAATCTCCCTGGGCAGCTCTTCCTCGCTGACGATCTGGGAGAGACGGTTGACCTGACTCTTCAGAGGCTTGAGAGACTGGTTGATGGCATAATAGTCGACGAAGATGGTTATGGCAAGGACAAGAATGAAGATGCCGATAGAGATGGCGATGGCTGAATTGATCTGGAAATTGATGGCTGAGACAGGTATGGCGACACGGACATATAGCTTCTGTCCGCATGCCCTGGCTAAGTAGAGCATATCCTTCTTCAAGGTCGTCGAATACCTGGTATAGAAATTGCCGAGATGGACGATCTCCGGCCTTTCCAGATGGTTTTCTTCAATCTCGTTTCTGTCGGAATCATATTTCACTTCGCCGGTCGTGGCATCGATGAGGGTGATTCTCAGTTCCGTATTGGATGAATGGATGAGGTTGAGCGTCGTATAGTCTTTGATATCCTGCCCGTCCTTCATCCTCTCTCCTATGACATCGACGGACAGGTTGAGATAGTTTTTCAGCTCCTTTTTTGTGTTCTTCTCGTTGATCTGTCCCATCAGGAAGAGGGATGGAATCAGAAGGAGGAGAAGGGAACACAGGGTGATAAGGGCATGGTAAATGATCAGTTTTTTTCTCATGTCAGATGATGTATCCGATGCCATATATGGTACGGATGAAGTTCTCCTTGTCTTTGAGCTTCTTTCTTAAAGAGGCGATATGCATATCGATGCTTCGCGATTCGATTTGGAGGTCATAACGATAGACCTTCTCATAGATCTCCTGCCTGGTGATGACCTTGTCAGGATTGGAAAGCAGGAGACGAAGAATCTCAAATTCCGTATTGGTGAGGAGGATGCTTTTTCCGTCGACCTTCACATCATGGCTTTGAGGGTCGAGTTCGACGCCATGATAGGAAAGCACCTCCTTGTCGAAACGGAACCTGGCATTGACCCTGGAGATGAGCTCCAGGATGTCAAAAGGCTTCTCGATATAGTCGTCGGCTCCGCTGTCGAGGCCTTCGACTTTGTCCATGGTCATTCGTTTCGCGGAGATGATGATGAGTCTGACGCCGTCGTTTTCCCTGTCGGAACGGATCTTCTTGAGAATGTCCATTCCCGAACAGTCCGGAAGCATCAGATCCAAGAGGACGAGATCAGGCTTCTTTTCCTGAAAGGCGGAAAGGAAGTCCTTTCCGGTCTCAAAGGAATGGACGTCATAGCCTGTCTTCTGAAGGGATACGTGGATGATCTTGGAAATGTCGACATCATCTTCGAGTGAATAAATGACTTTCATAGGTCCTCCTAGATGATCTGCTTGTCTTTGTAATAGCCACTGAGGATGTAGATGACCCATTCGGCGATGTTTGTGCTGTGGTCAGCGATTCTTTCAAGATATTTTACTACCAATGCGGTGAAAACCGTGTATGCAGATGAATTTTCTTTTGCGGAATCCTCTTCGATGAGGCTTTTGATGAGGCTGTCGTATTCATTGTCCACATGGTCATCGCTCAAGATGACTTCCCTGGCAAGGGCGATGTCTCGATGGATGTAGGACTGGATGCTGTCATGGACCATCTTCATGACATAGTCGGTCAGCTTTTTTATCCTCTCGTTGCCCTTGCTCGGGTTCTTCAGCTTCAAGGAGAATTCAAGGACATCCTTGGCATGGTCTCCGAGGCGCTCCAGATCCTGGACCATCGACATGATTCCCGTCACCTTCCTCAGGTCGTCGGCATATAGCCTCTCCTTGATCATCAAATGGAGGGCGTCTGATTCGATCCAGCGTTCATAGGCGTTGACTTTTTCGTCATTCACAGGCGGATAGAACTTCCCGACATCATAGTTCAGATAGACGTCGATGGCATAGGAGAGGTTCTTTTCGACCACTCCGGCCATCTCCAGGATCAGATTGTCGAGCTGCCTGATTTCGTTTTCGATATCCATAGTTTCTTTCTTCCTTTCCTTTAACCGAATCTTCCCGTGATGTAGTCTTTCGTCTTTTCCATCTTCGGATGGGAGAAAATCTCGCTCGTATAGTTGCATTCGATGAGGTCTCCGAGCATGAAGAAGGCCGTGTAGTCCGAGATTCGGCTTGCCTGCTGCATGTTGTGGGTGACGATGATGATGGTATAGTCCTTCTTCAGTTCTCCGATGAGGTCTTCGATCTTCTTTGTGGCGATGGGATCGAGAGCGCTTGTCGGCTCATCCATCAGGATGACGTCCGGCTCCATGGCGATGGCCCTGGCGATGCATAGACGCTGCTGCTGACCGCCGGACATGCCGATAGCCGATTCCTTCAGCCTGTCCTTCACCTCGTCCCAGAGGGAAGCCTTCCTTAAGGATTGCTCGACGATCTGGTCCAGGATGGCTCTCTTCCTGATACCCTGGCAGCGCGGACCATAGGCGATGTTGTCATAGATGCTCATCGGGAAGGGGTTGGGCTGCTGGAAGACCATGCCTACGATCGTCCGAAGCACCATGGGGTGGTAGGAATTGATGTCTTTGCCAAGGTACTCGATTTTCCCTGTGATGTGACAGTCGGGAATGAGGTCGTTCAGCCTGTCCAGACAGCGAAGAAAAGTCGACTTTCCACATCCGCTAGGACCGATGAAGGCCATGACGGTGTTTTTCCTGATCTGCAGGTCGATGTCTTTCAGGACATGGTGATTGCCATAGCTCAGATTGACCTTCCTGCAGTCGAAGATGACGGGATGGCTGTCAAGCTCCTTTTCGGCTTCGTCCTGCTTTTTGAAGAGTTCCTCTTCGATCGGATCCGTATTCAGACCCTGTGTGAGCAGGCTTGACATGGTTGTGTTTTGTTCTGATTGCATATGTTACCTCTTGAATTTCTTCATGAATCGATACGAGATGAGTTTCACGATGAGGTTGAGCACCAAATCGATGAACAGGATGATGATGGCAACCCCGCAGCTGGCATCATAGTTCGGATTTTCCCCTGCGCAGAGAGACCAGATGTGGAGGGCAAGGGTGGCAGAGCCTTCCGTCAGAAGAATCTTGTCCTTGATGGCTGTCCCCGTTGCATAGATCAGGGCTGCACTTTCCCCGATGATTCTTCCGATGGCAAGAAGGACGGCCGTCAAAATGCCAGGCAAGGCATTCGGAAGCATGATTTTGAAGATGGTCTGGCTGTCGCTGGCACCGAGAGCCAAAGATGCGCTTTGATAATGCCTGGGGACGGTCTTGATGGCTTCGATGGTCGTCTTGATGATGGTCGGAAGAAGAAGGATGGCCATGGTTAGAGCACCAGAGAGGAGACTTCCGCTTGTCGTCAGTTTCATGGCGTTGAGCATAGGGACGAAGATGATGGCTCCGGCTAGGCCGTATATGATGGTAGGGATTCCTCCGGCAAGGTCGACAAGGGTCTCCAGGATTCTGGAGATACGATGGTTCTTGCATACGAGGGACAGATAGATGGCTGCCCCGATTCCTAGGGGGAGAGCAAAAAGAAGGGTCATGCCGATCATGATGAGGGTAGAAATCAAAGAACCTCTGATACCACCACCCATGGTGGAGATGTTGACGCTTCTTAGCTCATCTCCTTTTTTGAATTCCTCAGCCATCTTCTCTGCCCCGTCCTTGGCAAAGGCAAGATAGAGCTCATCTCCATTGATGAGGATGCCGCTTTCGATGGTGGAACCGACATGGATGTCGAAAAGGGCACCGTCGGAGATGCTTTTCAGGTTGTTGAAGGGGGAACTTTTGTCGATGTAACTGACGATGACGACCTTCTCCTTGTTGTTGTCCAAGGAATCTTCAAGGCCGATACCCCAGTTCTCGGCAAAATAGACGCCATCGATGTCCGGGTCGCTGAACTTCATGTCGCTGACCTTTCCTTCATAGGTGAGGGTCTCTGTCTTTACGTTGTAGTCTCCCGTCAGGAATCCTGGCGTGATCATCTTGTATCCCTTGGAGATGACAAAGAAGAGGATGAGGCCGAGAATCAAGACACCGAAGGAGGAGAAGATATACGCCAAAGAGTTCCTGGTGACGTCTTTGAATGTGCGGTATTTCTGTGAGAAGGTCTTAGCGTGCATTTTGACTACCCCTGGATATCCGGCTGTTGATGAAGGAAAGAAGGAGATTGCTTGATAGGATGATGAAGATGAGGAGAAGGCCGACGCTGAACTTGATGTCGTATTTCAATCCGGATGCTTCGCTAAGTCCCTGAAGCATCGTGGTAGTCAACGTCCTTGTCGTGTCAAAGGGGTTGAAGTTTGGTCCGCTTCCGGCATTTCCGCAGACCATGGTGACGGCAGTAGCTTCTCCCAAGGCCCTTGAGATACCAAGGATCAGCCCGGCAAAGATGCCGCTCTTTGCTGATTTCAGGACGACCCGGAAGTTGGTCTCGCTTCTTGAGGCTCCCAAAGCCAGAGAACCCAGTTCAAGGCTGTGGTTGACGCTCTTGATGGCGGTGATGGAGAGCATGGTGACGCTTGGCATGGACATCATGGTCAAGACGATGACGACCGCAAAGGTGGACAGTCCTCCTGCCGACTGGTAATGGAAGAGGCTGCACAGGGACTTGACCCATCCTGTGACCATGGCCTGACCGAACATGCCATAGATGACGGAGGGAACGGAGGCAAGAATCTCAATGACGCCGTTGAGGAAGGCTCCTACCGGACGAGGTGACATCTTGACGATGACCAAAGCCGTCAGAATCGAGATGGGGGCCGTCAAGAGCATGGAAAGCAGGGTGATGTAGATGGTGTTGACGATGATATAGCCTGCCCCATAGACGGCTGTTCCTCCTTCCCACTGGCTTCCGAAGAGGAAGTGCCAGAAGGAGACGTGGTATTCGACTCCCTCGATGGTGTAGCCTTTGACGAATGGCTGGATTCCCTTGACGGCGATGAAGACGACGATGAAGATGACGGCCGAAGCCGAAATGGCTGCCAAAAGGAACAGCAAAGAGCGGACCATGAGGTCCGCCTTTGTCTTTTTCCTGGCTTTCTTGATCGTTTGCTCCCGAGTTATGAATCTTAAGCTACGATTACTTGATTCCATGTTTTCTTGGTTCCCTGATAGATGGCTTTGAGTGTCTCGGCATCGGTTTCCCTATAGGTATTCTTGGAATTGACGACGGCGACGATGGCGTCGGTGCAGATCTTTCCGAACGTTCCTTCGGCTGCAGGTTCGTTGCTTTCCAGTTCCCTGGAGAGGAAGCCGACATCCAGCTTTCCGGTGGCATCATCCTTGGTGGCAGTGGCCTGGGTGTGCTTGAAGGCATCGCCAGAACCGGTGTGGTTGTGGTTGGCGATGAAGTTTCCGCAGAGCGGGGAGAAGGCGCTTGTCAGGGCCTTGGCTATCTTTTCGCAGGAAGTGGATCCTCCGAAGTAGACCGTGATGTTCTTGTTGTCTTCGTTGATGATGGGATAGGTGTTCTTGATGTCGTTCCAGGATTTGTCGGAGGCAGAAAGGGAGATGATGCCGTCGTTTGCCTTGATGATGGCCTTTCCTTCCGTGGTTCCCATATAGGCAGTGAACGCTTCGACAATCTGCTTGACCTTGCTATCTGCGGCGTAGTCATTCCTGGTGACGTAGTTGAAGTTTCTTGTCAGTTCATAGGTGTTGTTGAGGACGTTTGCCTCGCTTGGATTGACACCATCATATTTCAGTCCGACGAGTCCGGAGGATTCAAGGCTGGAAAGGGAGATATATCCAATACCATATTCATCGTTCTTGATGGAGTTGACCATATCGCCATTGCTGTTTACCGTGATGAACCCGGCTCCGAGCTTGCTGTCGTCGCTCTTGGCATTTGCCATACCGATCTTGGTGAAGAATCCGTCTCTTGTTCCGGATGTGGTATCCCTGGTGTAGAACTTGATGGCCTTGGTGGTATCAAAGTCGGCCTTGGTGCTGGTCTTTGCTTCCTCCGAGCCCTTTGTGGTGTCAGAAGAAGCTGTTGAGCTGCAGCCGACAAGGCTCATAGCCAGAGCGATGAGAGAGAGGCTTCCCGTCATGATTTTTTTGTTCATTTTCTTTGTCCTTTATTTTTACGCCAATAGTCTAAGGAAATGCGCTATTCCCTTCTACCTAGCTGTTGTAAAAGATTGTAAAGGAAATGTAAAATCCGATAAGGGTTTCATATTTCGGCTGCTTTCTTTATAATGAAGGCATGGAAAACATGAACAAAGATAAGATTCTGGAAGATATGCTCCGGAAATTGAGGGAAGGTGCAGACGAAGAAGAGGTCAAGAAGGAGTTTGTCTCCGTCTTCGGAGAGGATGCCCTGAAGGAACTTTATCGTCAAAACCAGGGCAAGGATATCTATTCCTCCATGGAGAAAGATGATGTCCTGGTCCTTCTTGCCGAAGAGAACGGTGCCTTGCGTGCCCTGAGTAAGAACATCCTTTTGGATTTGGAGACCGAGGATGATGTTTCCAAGAGCATGCTAAAGGATGAGATGGAAAGGCTTTCCCAGATTTCCCTTCATTTCAAGAAGGTGAACATCCTTCTTGAACTTCTTCCTTGTGATATGAAGGAAAAGAAGAAGGAAATCCTTGAAAAGGAAGCAGATATTCTGTCTTCTTTGGATAGACTTCATGAAAAAAAGGACTTCCATCTCATGAGTGAGGAAGTCCGGTCTTTGCTTCAGGATATCGAAGAAGGTATCGTCAGGGAAAATCATTTTCTTCTTCCCTTTCTTGAAGAGAATTATTCCTTTGAGGAATTATCCTTCTTTCTTTCTTCTTTTGATGAGGTCGGCTATTGTCTCATCAAAATCCGTTCATAAAAGAAATCAGTGCATCCTTGCTCTCTTCAACCAAGCTTCCGATGATGGTTAGGGAACCTTTCACCATAAGGTTTCTTCCTTCTTTTTGAATGTCATGGACGCTGCTTCCCAGTCCGCTTCCTTCATGGCTGGAGATAAGAAGGACATCCTTCTTGCTGAAGTCATGGCGAGAGACAAAACTCAGCACGGCCTGTGGACAGCTTTCCCAGTAGATGGGATATACGAGGATGATCTGTTTATATTCTGATATGTCAAGTCCGTCATCCTCTATTTCAGGAAGGATGTGGTTCTTCTGGTCTAGGTAGGCCTGTCTTACACAGGTGTCGTAATCCATGGAATAAGGATTCTTCATGTGGATTTCGTATGTGTCGGCATCCTTGATGATATCCTTTAGATAGGAGACGATGACTCTGCCGTTTCCTTTCTTCAAAAAGGTCTTCTTCCCATCGGACCAGTTTTCACCGTCTTTGGAATAAAAGGCTATCAATGTCTTCATAATGATACCTCCATGAGTGTCTCCCTGCTTTCCTCAAATCCATTCTTCTTGTAGAACAGTTTCAAATTCTTGTAGGTATATAAGGCAACCTTGCTGATACCATCTTTTCTTGCTTCATCAAGATATGCTTGAAGGAATCTGCTTCCAAGGTGTTGTCCTGTTTCATCTTTCCTGATGAAGAACTCAATGAGGAAAGCTTCTTTTCTTTCAAGATAAGGAAGGAAATAGGAGAAGGCTCCACCTAGGATGTCTCCTTTTTCATTGAAGAAGGTGAAGCAGAAGGAATTTTGCATCTTATAGATAGAAAGAAGTCTTTCTGTAGTCGAATCCAGGCTCCAGTCTTCCGAATAAGGTTCCATGGTGAAGCTATCCTTCATGATGGAAGCAAGAGTGGGGATGTCTTCTATCGTTGTTTCTTTAAGAGTGTAGTTCATGGAACTATTAAAGCATGCTTTGAAGAAAAAAGAAACCAAAACAAATCTCCTGCACCATTTTGGTGCAGGAGAGATGTCTTACTGATTGGATGAACTTTGGAACCTCAGAATGATGTTGGAGTAGATTTCGACAATCGAATCCACTAAGTCGTCTGTCGGATTTTCCTTGAATTCCTTGAGAGCCTTTTCGAACGAGGCTTTCTCTTCATCGGTCATATCAGAACTCATGTTGTCAAACAGCAACTGCCATAACTTCTTGGCGTCATCCTTCTTTTCTTTGCTGACGTCTTTCATCAAAGTGATGAAAAGCTTCTGATCGTTGGCTAATTTCTTGAATTCCTCCATGGAATCGATGGCATCGATCTTGGCAACGAAGGCTTTGAAAGCATTCGTATCGGTGAAATCGTAGGAATATTCTTCCGGGACATCTTTGACGTCACTTGTCTTGAATTCTTCGTTCAGATAGCCCTTGGCATTCTCTTTGTATCTTTCCAGCCTCTTGCTTTCATCAAAGACGGAGTTCTGGAAGAGGTAATCCATAGCCTTGTCATAGTTATCCAGGAATTCCTTGATGGTCGTATTTTCGTCGATGGTGGAAATGTTTTCAATCAGCTTATCGTATTCCGTATCATCATCCTTCAGGTAGTAGTCGTTGTCTACAAGCTGTTGCTTGTTATAGTCGGCTTGATGGACAAATTCATCAGCGATGCTTGAGGAGATGGTATCAGTATCAAGATTTTTGTCGGATAAGTTGAGAAGAAGATCAAGTTCGTATGTGCTTGGAGTCAAGTCGAAGGTATATTCTCTTGTCATGTAGGAATCCAGATAGGTCTTCATGGTTTTCAGCTTTTCTACAGTGATTGACGTGCTATTCAGGAAATGTTGGAAAACCATGGCTGATTGGCGGTATCTTTCTTCGGGGTCTCTTCTGCCATTGAGGTATTCAACGATATCCAATTGCTTTTCCATGTAGAAGAGATTTGTCATGTTTTCGTCATCGATGCTCTCTTCTTTAGTCAATATCTTTATGAAGTCGTCGGTGGTGAACTTGATGGCACCGACATCATAATAATACCAACTGATGAAGTTCATGACATTGCTTGAGAAGTCATCGGGTGCCTGACTTCTGCAGAAATCAGAAACCACAGAGAACATGCTTACGATGAGTCTACAATCTTCTTCGCTTGAATTTGAGTCGATGAGATTGAAGACTCTGTCAAGGACGGGTTGATAATTGCTATAGTATTGTTCTGACAGAAGGCCCTTCTTTTCGTCTGCCATACAGGTCTTTATGGCATCCGGATCTTTGAAATCCAGGTCGATGATGTTATTTGGAATGTAATCCAGGATAAAGACGATGTTCTTAAGGTATTCCTGGATGGTAGATTCTTCGTTGTATGTACTGAAGTATTCCTTTGCTTTGGCCCAATCATCACTTGCCTGGACTGCTTTTTTGTAATCTCCTAAAAGACGAGTTAGGATTTCAGCATAGGCATTTCTAGAGTTTATGAATTCATTTTCGAAATTGCCTTTGTCAGATAATGAACGTTTGTTGCTTGCTAAATTATAGATGATATTACATACGTTCGTGATGCCGAATTCGGCAAAGTTATATGTCTCATCCCAATCATTGACACTGCTTTGGATCGTCTCAAGATAGGAAACAAAATCCGGATTAACGATAATTCCCGGAAGTTTCTATCTACATTCTGAATCACATGCCTGAATTCAAGAGAATCCTGGCATTTTTTCTTTAGATAACCGAAAAAAAGCAAAAAAAGCAGCCGATAAATTACCGGCGTGATAAAATGTAGATATACTAATTAATATATCTACATGGAGGCTGCCATGAACGTTACGACCTATGTCAAGAACGGCATCGTATATGCCAA
>JBNMLQ010000023.1:0-21806 GCA_050874925.1 Candidatus Enterosoma sp.
AAAAAAAAAAAAAAACAAGGGTTATCTGACAATTCTTTGATAATTATAAGATTGTTTAATTTATATTTAGTTATATTTTATTGTTCAATGAAGTATCAATGAAATAAAAATATCATTAGTTTATAGCAAGGAATTATCGCTATTACATTCAGTTTTCATATTGTATGAGCTGTTTTTTCAGAACAAGAAATTTAAAAAGCAATCATCTTTTTCCCGAAGTAATGAATATAGTTAGACTGTGCTTTGCCGTTGTAGTTGTTATGACAATCCAAGCAGTGAAAACCATTCTTTCTTTCTGAAAATCTTCTTTCCAACTTTGACTTTATAAAAACGGTTTTGTAAAGTACTTCTCACTCTTCATGTTTTCTTTTTCGATTGTTAAGGAAGAAAGAAGGAAAATAGCTTTCAAAAAGAGGGCTCAGGGTTTATAATTTGAATGTACATGAGGTCACTCGCCTTATGTTTTATATATAAAAATTCCTTAAGTATCAGAATTTTATAAATATATACTTCTACCCCATCTTTCCTTTTTGAGTAGGTTCCATAGGGTACAGTGAACCTTCAAAAACAGACTGAACCCTAGAAAGGCATGTTTTTATATGAGTCCAATTTTTGTCGTGTTGATTGCTCTAGGCTGTGCCATTGTCGCCAGTGGTATCACAGCCGCCTTCTTCATCATCCTTCCCAAGAAGAAGAAGGAAAAAGCCGAAAAGACAGCTGAACAGATTGTTGCCGATGCCAATGTCAAAGCCGAAAAGCTCCTTGCCAATGCCAAACTGGAAGGAAAGAGCGAAGTCGAAGATATGAAGAAGGCTGCTGAAAAAGACATCAACGAAAGAAAGCAGACCGTCATCCAGTCCGAAGCCAAGCTTGACAACAGGGAAGCAGCCCTTGACAAGAGAGAGGATGCCATCATCTCCAGGGAAGCCCAGATCGACCAGAAGAGAAGTGAATACGAACAGCGTATCCAGGCTCTTGATCAGAAGGACAAGCTCCTTCAGGAGAAGATTGATTCCATCATCGTCGAGCTTCAGAAGGTCGCCAATATGACTCTTGACCAGGCCAGAGACGAACTCATGGCCAGAGTCGAAGAGAAGGAAATGAAGAGGATTGCCCTCTTCAAGGAACAGAAGGAAGAAGAAGCCGAATCCCAGGCTGAAGACAGAGCCAAGACGCTCATGTCCTTGGCCATGGAGAAATATGCACAGGAAGTCACCTGTGAGAGAAACTCCTCCACCGTCGCTCTTCCGAGCGATGAGATGAAAGGAAGAATCATCGGACGTGAAGGTAGAAACATCAAGTCCATGGAACAGCTCTTCGGTGTATCCCTCATCATCGACGATACTCCGGAAACCTTGACCGTCTCCTGCTTCGATCCTATCCGCAGGGAAAAGGCCAAGCTGACCTTGGAAGCTCTCATCCGTGATGGAAGAATCCAACCCGGAAGAATCGAAGACCTGTACAAGAAGATTTCCGATGAATTCGATGATTCTCTCAAGAGAATCGGTGAACAGACCGTTTTCAAGCTCGGACTTCCGAGAATCAACTCCGGCCTGCTTCCTTATATCGGAAGACTGAAGTATCGTACCTCCTATGGTCAGAACGTCCTGGATCACTCCATCCAGGTAGCCTACCTCTCCTCCGTCATGGCCAGCGAACTTGGACTCGATCCTGTCCTTGCCAAACGTGCCGGACTTCTTCACGATATCGGTAAGTCCATCGATGCCGAACAGGAAGGATCCCATGTCCAGCTCGGAAGCATGCTTGCCAAGAAGTTCAATGAACCTGATGTCGTCGTCAATGCCATTGAATCCCATCATGGCGATGCCCCGAAGAAGTATCTGATTTCCGAGCTTGTCACTGCCGCCGATACCCTGTCTGCCGCAAGACCTGGTGCAAGAAGTGAAACCCTGGAAACCTACATCAAGCGTCTTGAACAGCTTGAGACCATCTACAAATCCTTCAATGGTGTCCAGGCTTCCTATGCCTTACAATCCGGCAGAGATGTCCGTGTCATGGTCGTCCCTGAGAAAGTCAGCGACGAAGATGCCAAGGTCCTTGCCGTCCAGATCCGTGAAAAGATTGAATCCGACATGCAGTATCCGGGTCAGATCAAGGTTTCCGTCATCCGTGAGACCAGAGCCGTCGAAATCGCCAAGTAACCATGTCTGATACCGTTCGCATATTGTTTTTCGGAGACATCGTCGGACCTTTGGGAAGAAAAGCCGTCCAAAAGTACCTGTCCCTCCATAAAGAGAAAGACAACATCGACTTCGTCATTGCCAACGGAGAGAACACGACCCATGGCCATGGTCTATCCTATGACCACTATAAAGAGCTTCTGTCCTATGGTATCGACTGCCTCACCAGCGGAAACCACTTCTTCAATTCCCCCGATGCCATCAAATATGCTAAGGAGATGGACCTTCAGATAAGGCCATATAACCTTGACAAGGATGCTCCAGGAATCGGAACAAAACTCTTTCAGACCAAGGATGGCGACATCATCCGTGTCAGCAACCTTATGGGAAGGGTCTATATGAGTGGAGTCCAGACAAATCCCTTCTATGACTTCGATACGATCGTAGCCATGGATAAGGAACCTGTCATCCACATCCTTGACTTCCATGCCGAGGCTACCGCCGAAAAAAGGGTCATGGGCGAATATGCCGATGGCAGAGCCACTGCCGTCTTTGGAACCCACACCCACGTCCAGACAAACGATGCCAGGAAGCTTGTCAAAGGAACGCTCTTTGTCAGTGATGTCGGTATGAACGGTGCCTATTATTCCTCTCTTGGCGATGACCTTCCTTCAGCCATGCACAGGACCATCACCGGCATGCCTGCCAAGCTTGACGTCCCTAGAACAGGAAAGATGTTGGTCAATGCCATTCAGTTCGATGTCGACAGAAAGACAAAGCAAGTCACATCATTCCGCCTCATCAACGAAACTTATCAAGACGACCCTACTTAAACGGGTCGTCTTTTCTTATCATACAAAAACATACCTAAGACAAATGAGTCTTCATGGCGCGATGAATTTCAACTGCCGTCGATTGATATCCTACCCCATATATGATATTATTTACTCAAGAGTAATTTACTCATAAGTAAATAAGAGGATTGATACATGTTCATCGGACGAAACAGAGAGTTGTCGGAGCTGTGTGACAGATATACAGGGCAAAGGAAGGAATTCGGTGTCATCTATGGTAGAAGACGTATCGGAAAATCTGCTTTGATCACAAAATTCCTGGAAGACAAAAAAGGTCTTCTGTTCCAGGCAAAAAGAGATAATGCCTACGGCAATCTGAAATCCTTCTCCTACTCACTGGATAAGTTGCTTGGTTTACCTAAACAATATGTGTTTTCTTCCTGGGAAGAAGCTTTTGATGCCGTTTTGGAATATGCCGGAAACGATCGTTTTGTTTTGGCAATTGACGAATATCCTTACATCATCGAGCAGGACCCTAGCTTTCCTTCCATCCTGCAGGAATTCATCGACAAAGCCAATGACAATATGTTCTTCATCATTTCCGGAAGTGATGTTTCCCTGTTGAAAGAAGAAATCAAGAACCACAACTCTCCTTTATACAAAAGAAGGACATTTGAGATGAATATCACCAAGCTTCCCTACAAAGAAGCACTGGACTTTCTGGCAAAAGAAAGCGATGAAGAAAAGATAGAATACCTGGCGCTCCTGTCAACATACCCTTATTATCTTTCTGCCATCGATCCAGAAGTTTCATTTGAGAAGAATATACAGAAGCTCTTGTTCAATCAATATGGAACATTCTTTACTTTGCCTGACCAGCTGTTATCCAACTCCACAAAAGTCCAGGATGTCTATAACGCCATCCTATCTGCCATATCCAATCGGCATAGGACAATCAGGGATATCGCCGGACAAATTCATGAAGACGATGCCAAGGTTGCCAAATATCTTATGACGTTGCTAGACAGTGAATTGGTTGAAAAATGCGAGACCTTCATGGGAAACAAGAAGACGAATTACTATGAAATCAGTGACCCTCTGCTCAGATTCTGGTATTCATTCATCTTTGAAAACCAGGAACGGATCAAAACAAACGGAAAACTGGTATTCGAAGAAGAAAAAGAACAGATCAAGCAATTTATCTGCCATGGATTCGAAGAAGTCTGCAGACTCTATATAGAGCAGCTTAACGAAGACGGGAAATTGATGGATATCTTTCCAAAGCCCCAAATCTATAAAGTCGAAAAATCCCAATTGGGAAGGTCGATAGAACTCGATGGCCTATCCCTTTCAAAAAACAGATTATTGGTCATGGAATGCAAATATCGTACCATTCCTTTTGACATGCACATGTTAGAACATCTGAAGCAAAGCGCATCCATATTTCCAAGCAAATATCAAAGAATATACTATGTTTTTTCAAAATCAGGTTTTACTGAAGAAGTCATGAAAGCTCAAGGAGAAGACCTCCATCTGTTCAACCAAAAAGACCTGCTCTTACCATCATGAGGTTCATAAAAGATGGAAGCTATGGCCTATAGATAAAATCCATAAGGATACCTGAAAAAGGCTAGGAAATCCCCTGTTGGAGAGCAAAGCAAGGTTCAAATCATAAAAAAACGTATCCTGAATCACTAAAAAATGACTTCATGTGATTGTTTCGAACAGGTTTTAGTATATAATATTGTGCGAAAGAGGATTTACTTTATGACAACACTCAAAGCCGGTGGAAACACTCAAATCCAAAAATTGGCAGGTGCAATCGCCGCAAACATTCGTTCTGAAGGCGGAGTCCAGATCTCCGTGGTCGGCGCTTCCGCACTGAACCAGGCTATCAAGGCCTGCATCGTAGCCCGTCGTTTCTTAAAGGATGACGAGACTCCGAGCGACATCGCAATCCAGCCGGAATTCATGCTCCAGAACTTCTCCGAGCCTTCTGCCGAAGAGACAAGAGAAGTCACCGTCATTCTTCTTCACATCAGAAAAGCTGAATTCCTTCCTGAGAACGCTGTTTCTTCCAACGTCCCGAAGCACGAAGTCAACGAATAAGATTCATGAAAAAGACACGTCTTGTATCCATGCCTGACTTGAAGGCTGCGGCAGGGCGGAATCTGAAACAATCGGTCGTCTACGAAAAGGTTGATATGAAACCTACGTCTTTCCTTGTCTCTTGGGGACAGGGAAAGACTTTTTGTATCAAAACCTATGGTTGTCAGGCCAATGTCCGTGATTCCGAGATCATCCGCAGCATGCTTCTTTCCCTTGGAATGAAGGAGCAGGATGATTTCATCGGAGCAGATTTCATCCTCTTCAACACCTGTGCCGTCAGGGAAAATGCCGAAAACCATCTCTATGGCGAACTAGGCAGAGCCAAAGAACAATATGATAAGAATCCTGATACCATCCTTGCCGTCTGTGGATGTGTCATGCAGGAAGAATTTGCCGTCAAGCACGTCCTGAAGCACTATCCTTTTGTGTCCCTGATTTTCGGAACCAACAATCTGACCGGTTTCTATTCCCTTTTGGAAGATACCTTGGCCCATCACCAATCCATCGTCGATGTCAGAAGCAATTCGGATGTCGTCCCGGAAGGTCTCCCGATGGATGATGACGGAAGAGCATCCAAATATACGGCCTTTGTCAACATCATGTATGGATGCAACAAGTTCTGCACCTATTGCATCGTCCCCTATACCAGGGGAAGAGAACGTTCCAGAAAGATGGAAGACATCATCGCCGAAGTCAGATGCCTGAAGGAAAAAGGATATAAACAGGTTACCCTATTAGGTCAGAACGTCGATGCCTATGGAAAGGACTTCGGGGATGAGTATGCCTTTGCCACCCTTCTTGAAGAAGTCGCCAAGACCGGTATCGACAGAGTTCGCTTCGTCACACCCTATCCGAGCGATTTCCGTACCCAGGTCTTCGATGTCATGGCAAAATATCCTAACATCATGCCCTATATGCACCTTCCGGTGCAGTCAGGTTCCAACAGCGTCCTAAAAAGAATGAACAGGCGCTATACCAGGGAACAGTACCTCTCCATCGTCCATGAACTGAGAAAACGTCTTCCGGACGTCTTCCTAAGCACGGATATCATCGTCGGCTTCCCCAACGAGACCGAAGAAGAATTCCAGGATACCTTATCCCTTGTCCGTGAAGTCGAATATGATGCTGCCTATACCTTCATCTTCTCTCCACGTCCGGGAACACCGGCATACCATATGAAGGATGAAATATCCGATGAAATCAAGCATCGCCATTTCGATGAGCTCAAGAAGCTGATCGACGAATTGTCTGCCAAACGGGCAAGCCAGTTTGTCGGAAAGACCGTCGATGTCCTGTTTGAAAAAATATCCGACAGGGATTCCACCAAGGTTTCCGGTTATGATCCGCATAACAAGCTTGTCCATGTCACGGGGGATGCTTCCCTGATCGGCCAGATCAGGAAAGTGAAAATCACAGAATCCCATACCTATTCCCTCTTGGGAGAACTCGTCGATGAATGAGATAGAAGACCTCACGTCAAAGGCTATGAAGCTAGTGGAGGACTTTTCTTCTCTTGAGTCGGTCAAACGATATCACGAACTTCTCAAGGCCGTGGAAGAAGATACTCGTCTTTCTTCCTTGAAGAAGCAAAGAGAAAGCCTCCAGTCTTCCATCAAGTATCTCAAGGATGAAAAGAAGGACGAAGCCATCAAGGCCTGCAAGGAGATGCAGATCGAATATGACAACGATCCTCTTGTCATCAACATGAGACAGCAGAAGGAAGAAATCCTCAAGCTTATCGAGCCGCTGACGGAAACACTTCTCTGAAGTCAAAGCTGACAGACCCCATCTCGGATTTGTCAGCTTTTTATTTTTTATACCCGGAAAAAAGCTTATAATAAAACAACGTGATTAGAAGGACAAAACGATGGCAACTAAAACGAAAGAAACCGGCTTCACGCCCATGGTCGAACAATATCTCAGCTTCAAGAAGGAATACGGAGACATCATTCTTTTCTTCCGTATCGGTGACTTCTACGAAATGTTCCTGGAAGACGCCGAAATCTGCAGCCGTGAGCTGCAGCTTTTCCTGACGAAGAAGGCCTGTGGAAACGGCCAGTTCATCCCGATGTGCGGAATTCCTCACCATGCCTATCTCCAATATGCCCAGAAACTCATCGACCATGGTTACAAGGTAGCCATCTGCGAACAGGTCGAAGACCCGAAGCTTGCCAAGAAACTGGTCAAGAGGGATGTCATCCAGATCATCACGCCTGGTGCCAACCTCGATTTGACCAACAACGACAACAACTTCATCGCCTCCCTGTATCTGAAGCAACCACAGGCCTTCTTAGCCTATGCAGACATCTCCACCGGAGAGATGAAGGTCCTTTCCGTCGAATTCAACTATGCCAAGATCGTAGAGAAGATGCTCTCTTTGGACATCAAGGAACTCGTCGTAAAATCCGACATCGACAAGAACATCATCAGCTATATCAAATCCAACACGAACATCTGCCTGTCCTACTATGAAGATTCTTCGACAAGCATCGAGACGGATGCTCTCTTCGGGTCCTTAAACGACGACAGACAGATCGAAGCAGCTGCCCTTCTCTACAATTATCTGAAGAACATGGAAAGAAGGGACCTGACCTATTTCAAGCCTGTCGAAAACATGATGGCCGTAAAGAGCATGAAGCTGGATTACTCTGCCCAGGCCAACATGGAGCTTGTCAAGTCGCTTGACGGTAAGACTTTCGGTACCCTCTATTGGCTTCTCAACAAGACCAAGACACCGATGGGCTCAAGATATCTGAAAAGCCAGATCTGCCTTCCTTCCTGTGACAAAAAGGAAATCGAAAGAAGGCTCAACCTCACTTCCTGCTTCGTCAACCACTATCTTGAAAGAGAAACCCTGAGGACGGATCTGGAATCCGTCTTTGATATGGAGCGTCTCATCGCCAGGATGGGATATGAAAACTGCAACGGACATGACCTGCTTCAGCTCAAGCGTTCCTTGGAGATCATTCCGACTCTGAAGAAGGACCTCTCTTCCATCACCGACTGCAGAGAAATCATGGAGATTGCAAACAACCTCGGAGAATATAGTGAACTTGTCAGCCTTTTAGATAAAGCCATCGACGACAATTGTCCTATGACCATCACAGAGGGAGAAATCTTCAAGAAGGGATATGATGCCCAGCTTGACGAACTCATCGACCTCACCAGCGATGCCAAGGACTGGATCGCCCAGCTTGAAATCAAGGAGAGGGAAAAGACAGGCATCGCCAAGCTGAAGGTAGGATATACGTCCGTCTTCGGATATTACATCGAAGTCAGCAAGGCCCAGGTGAACATGGTCAAACCTGAATTCGGATACATCCGCAAGCAGACCCTCACCACCGGAGAACGCTACATCACTCAAGAGCTGCAGGAAAAGGAATCCAGGATCTTAAGAGCCAAGGAGGACAGGACCTCTTTGGAATACAAGCTTTTCAAGGACCTCAGAAAGTATGTCAGCCAGTTCACCGACAGGATACAGAAGACTTCCGATGCCATCTCGGAACTTGACTATTTCCTTGACCTAGCCTATGTCTCTAGCGAAAACAACTATGTCAGGCCTTCCTTCAATACCAAGAGGGAAATCAATGTCACTGAAGCAAGACACCCCATCATCGAGAAAGCCGCTCCGGGAAAAGTCTTCGTCTCCAACGACTATCACATGGATGGCAAGACGGATGTCCTCATCATCACCGGCCCGAATATGGGTGGTAAATCCACCTACATGAAGGAATTCGGTCTTCTTGTCATCATGGCACAGATCGGTTGCTTCGTCTCCGCTTCTTCCTGTGACATTCCGATATTCGATTCTCTTTACACCAGGATCGGAGCAAGCGACAACCTCATCAAGGGACAGTCTACCTTCATGACCGAGATGAGCGAAGTTGCCCAGGCTCTCGAGGATGCAAGCGAATATTCCCTCTTCCTCTTTGATGAAATCGGAAGAGGAACCGCCACCTTCGACGGCATGGCCATCGCCCAGTCCATCATCGAATACATCGTCAAGAACGTCCATGCCAAGACCTTCTTCTCCACCCACTACCATGAAATCACCAAGCTGAGTGAGAAGATCGAAGCTGTCAAGAACATCCACTGCGAAGTCAGTGAAGATGACGGAAAAGTCACTTTCCTATACAAGATGAAGGATGGAAGTATGGATCGAAGCTATGGCGTCAATGTCGCCAAGCTTGCCGGCCTTCCGATAGAGATCATATCCAGGGCCGATGAACTGCTATCCTCCTTGGAAGCCCAGTCCAGTGTCGATAACTCACAGATAAAGAAGATTGTATCTACAGCTGCCCCAAAGGATGCCTTGCGTGAAGAGCTCAAGAAGCTAGATCCGATGACACTGTCTCCCCTTGAAGCCCTCAACTATCTCATCGAACTGAAGAAGAGGATTCGATAATGTCAAGAATCGCATTGATGAGGCCGGAGCTTGCGAACTTTATCGCAGCCGGCGAAGTGATCGAAAGACCTGCCAGCGTCATCAAGGAACTCGTCGAGAATTCCATCGACGCCAAGGCGAAGAATGTCTATATCGGCGTCGTGGATGCAGGACGTGGTTCCATCATGGTCAAGGATGATGGTATCGGCATGGATAGAAATGATGCAAAGACATGTTTTTTAAGGCATGCATCCAGCAAGATCAAGACCGAATATGACCTGACCAGGATTCACACCCTCGGCTTCAGAGGAGAGGCAATTCCTTCCATCGCTGCCGTCAGCAAAGTCATCCTGACCACCACCGATGAAAACGGAGAGGTCGGAACAAGGGTGACATCCAATCCGAACGAAGAGCTGATCGTAGAGGATGCTCCTTCCAGAAAAGGAACCATCTTTGAAGTCAAGGACCTCTTCTTCAATACTCCGGCCAGGCTCAAGTATCTCAAATCCACCAAGGTCGAAACCTATGCCATCATCGAGACCGTCGAGCATCTCGCCTTGGGTTTCCCAGGCGTAAGCATCTCCCTTGCCATCGATGGAAAGGAGATCTTCCGCACCAGCGGAAGAGGTGACCTCCTTGAAACGATACAGAAGATCTACGGCAATATCATCGCCCAGTCCCTCTATCCTATCAGGATGGAAGGTGTGGCCTACTCCTTCTCCGGATATATCGGAAAACCGGAAATCAACTATTCCAGAAGGAAGGACATGCTGACCTTCCTCAACAACAGATGCATCTATGACTATAAGATCAACAAGGCCATCGAAGATGCCTACAAGGACTATCTTCCCCCTTTGAGATATCCTTTCTGCGTCATCGACCTCAGCATCGACTCCTCTCTGGTGGACGTCAACGTTCATCCGACCAAGAAGGAAGTCCGTATTTCCATGGAAGAGGATATCGCCAAGGACATCCGTGAGGAAGTCCTCAAGACGCTCAACCAGAAGAAGCCCATCTATTTTGCTTCCCAGGATGAGAAGAGCGAAAAGCTCTTCAAGGAAGAAGAAGCTTTCGACACCTCGGATATCAAGGAAGAAGAGACGAAACAGGAAGAAGTCATCCAGGACTACTCAGACATCAAGCCTTTACAGCAGCATGAGAAGCCAAAGTTCGTCCAGGATTCCCTTCCCTTTGAACCGACCTATGAGTCCCATAGCCCCGTTCTTCCTGTCAAGGAGGAGTTGCCTCTCAAAGAAGAAATCCAGGAATCCATTTCCAAGCCGGAAGCCTATTATTCCGGAAAAGATTATTACAACACGATATTTGAAAAAGAAGACATCTCCTATAAGCTTCCGGAGATGCATCCTATCGGGCAGGTCCTTCAGACCTACATCCTATGCGATGGCATCGACTGCTTCTATATCCTTGACCAGCATGCTGCTGCAGAAAGAATCAACTACGAAAAGACAGAAGCGCTCTTTGCCTCCGTTCGAAGCAGGGTTGTCCCTCTTTTCCCCATCACCATCGAGCTTTCCCCCAAGGAGAGGGTCAACTATGACGAAGAACATATCAGCAGGCTTCAGGCCATCGGCATCATCACCGAGGATTTTGGAAACAACACCATCAAAGTGACGGAGATTCCATCCTTCCTGAACGAAAAGAATGACGAAGAGGTCATCACCGATTGCATCCATTCCTGTCTGAACAACGAGAAGAGCGATCCGCTTGGACTGCTTCATCTTACCATCGCCAACATCGCCTGCAAGAAATCCATCAAGGCCAACCACCAGATGTCCATCTTTGAAATCGAGGCTTTGCTCAAAGACCTCGCCAAGTGCAGGAATCCTGCCAACTGCCCCCATGGAAGACCGACCATCATCAAGATCACCAGGGCAGATGTCGAAAAGATTTTCAGGAGAACCGGATTTTGATTTACTGCATCATGGGTCAGACAGCCAGCGGAAAGACGTCCCTTGCCTTAAGACTGGCAAGAGAGTTTCATTTGCCTGTCATCTCTGCCGATGCCTATCAGTGCTATAAGATCATGCAGGTCGGTACGGACAAACCAAAGAAGGAAGAGATTGAAGGAATCTCCTATCATTTCTATGACGAATACGAACCTGATGAAGATGTCTCTGTCTATGACTTCCAGAAGAAGTGCCGTCCGATCATCGAGGAAAGCCTAAGAAAGAATCAGGACGTCCTTGTCGTCGGAGGTAACTTCCTCTACGTCAAGGCTCTCCTCTTCAACTATGTCTTCCAGAAGGAAGACCAGAAAAGAGACAATCCCTATGAAGGGATGTCCTTGGAAGAAATGCAGGAGATCCTCAAGAGAAAATCCATGTCGACCTATCAAAGCATCGACATCAAGAATCCAAGAAGAGTCATCCGTGCCCTCATCCAGCTAGACGAAGGGACATCCAAGAAAGACATCGAAAGCAAGAACGACGGACTTCCCATCTATCCCTGCGCCTTCTATCAGATCGAAATAGACAAAGACGAAGGAAACCAGAAGATCGATGCCCGCATCGATGAGATGGTAAAAGAAGGACTAATTGAAGAAGTAAAGCGTCTCTATCAGGACTATCAAGGCAAGTGCCGTGCCTTTTCGACCATCGGCTATGCTGAAATCATCTTAGCCTTGAAAGAAGGAAGACCGATAGACAAAAAAGTCATCGACCTCATCAAGATCCATACCCACCAATACGCAAAGAAGCAGAGGACCTTCCTCAGGCATCAGTTCCAAGATATCGAAAAAGGAAGCAAGAATGAAATCTATGAGAAGATCAAAGAAAGAATCATGAAGGAAAGGGAGGAAAGCCATGAATCCATATGACATCAGAAACATCGCCGCAAAGCTCAGCCTGAAGGAAGACAATCTCATTCCCTATGGCTTTGACAAGGCTAAGATTGACTTAGACAGTCTCCCTACATTGAAGAAGAAGGGAAAGCTGATTCTCTGTACGGCCATCACCCCGACCAAGGCCGGCGAAGGAAAGACGACGACGGCCATCGGACTTGCCGACGGGCTTGCACAGCTCGGCAAGAATGCCATCGCCTGTCTAAGAGAACCTTCCCTAGGCCCCGTCTTCGGTGTCAAGGGAGGAGGAGCAGGAGGTGGGGAAGCCACCCTCTATCCGGAAGAGGACATCAACCTTCATTTCACTGGTGACATGCATGCCATCACCAGCGTCAACAACCTCATCGCCGCATTGATCGACAACGAACTCTACCAGCATTCTCCTCTCGACGTCGATCCGGAAAGAATCATCTTCCCGCGTGCGATGGACATGAACGATCGTTCCTTAAGAGACATCGAAACCTGTATCGGCGATAAGAAGGCGACAGTCCACCATTCCAGCTTCGTCATCACTGCCGCAAGCGAAATCATGGCTTGCTTCTGCCTATGCAAGGACTTGGAAGACTTCATAGACAGAGTCAACAACATCACTCTAGCCTATGACAGAAGTGGCAAGCCCATCTTCGTCAGACAGCTTGATTCTTCCAAAGCCATCGAAAAGCTCATCAGGACAGCCCTCCTTCCAAACCTTGTCCAGACCAAATACCATACGCCTGCCTTGGTCCATGGAGGCCCCTTTGCCAACATCGCCCACGGAACCAACAGCATCATCGCCACCGACCTGGCCTTGAAGCTTTCCGACTATGTCGTCACCGAAAGCGGATTCGGAAGCGACCTCGGCATGGAAAAATACATGGACATCGTATCTCCCATCAGCCAGAACCATCCCGATCTTGTCGTCCTTGTCTGCTCCATACGTGCCTTGAAGCTTCATGGCGGAGTCCAGTTTGACCAGCTGAAAGAAGAAAATGTCGAAGCATTGAAGCAGGGTCTGGAAAACCTCAACCATCATATCCACAACATCGAGGCCTACCATGTCCCCTTTGTCATCGCCATCAACCATTTTGCATCCGATAGCCTGAAGGAAACCCAGTTCCTGACACAATACCTCATCGAGAGCAAGATTCCCTTCGCCTTGAATTCATCCTATGACGACGGACCTATCGGAGCTCTCAGCCTTGCCCAGGAAGTCCTCTTTGCCTTGGATGGCAATCAGAAGGATGCGTTTGCTCCGATCGTCAATAAAGGCATGAGTCTCGAAGAGAAGATCGCCACCATCGCAAGAACCATCTATGGCTCTGACAAGGTAGAGTATGCTCCAGGCGTCCTTGAAGAACTGAGAGGATATGAGAATTCCCCGTACCATGATTTTGACGTATGCATATCCAAGGTTCCCACTTCCCTAAGCGACGATCCGCATCTGCTAAACGATCCCAAAGGCACCACCCTTCATATCAAGAAGCTCAGGCTCTTCACCGGAGCCAGGTTCCTCGTCCCTCTGACAGGAGAGATATTCACCATGCCCGGATTACCGAAGGTCCCGGCAAGCAAGAAAATGTAGCACCATGAAAATATTATCAGGAAAAGAACTCAGACCGATTTTAAAAGACATCATCCAGAAAGAGATGGAAGGCATAGACGTTTCCTTCTATCTCTTCTCCGACAGGGAAGACTTTCCTTCACAGGCCTACCTGAGAGGGATCAAGAAAACCCTTGACAGCTTCCAGGTAGACTATGTCGAAGATTATCTTGACAGGAATGCCTCCAAGGAAGAAAACATCGAAAGGTTCAAAGCCCATTCCAAAGGGCGGGCCATCCTTCTTGCCAGGCCTCTGAAGGTAGACTATGAAAGTGAGCTCGTCTCCTTGATTCCGCCTAGCCAGGATGCCGACATGTTCCACATCGAAAACAGAGGAAAGCTGTTCTCCGGAGACTTGCGCTATCTTACGGCAACCAGCAAATCCGTAGAATTCATCCTGGAGCAATATCACATCGAGATTGAAGGAAAGAAAGCTGTCATCCTTGGAAGAAGCCTTGAAGTCGGTTATCCGTGTTTCCAGCTTCTGAACAGGAAGAATGCAGCAGTCACCCTCCTTCATTCCAGAGTCAGTCCTGATGTCATCTCCTCCTATGTGAGAGACTGTGACATCCTCGTTCTGGCAACAGGAAAGAGCAATCTTGTCAAAAAAGAAGACATCCCCTCAAAGGCTATCATCATCGACTGTGGATTCAATCCACACGGCGGAGATCTAGGCTTCGTACCGAAAGAAGACGAGGTCAAGGCCTACACCCCCGTTCCCGGAGGAGTCGGTGCCTTGACATCCTATTTCCTTTTGGAAAACGCCGTCTTTTTGAAAAAGCAAAGTCTCTAGTTGCAGGTCTCCTGCAACTTTTTTGTTTGTTTTTCCTCCTTGGATGACAATATAGAGTGAGGAGGAAAAACATGTCCATCCAGATTCAGCACCTATCCTTTGCCTATGGCGAAAAGAAGATCTTTGACGATCTCTGCCTTGACTTCCCTTCCAAGGGATTCCTCTGCATCCTTGGAGCCAGCGGAAGCGGCAAGACGACGTTGATTTCCCTTTTGAATGCCCAGCTTCAGCCTACGAAGGGAAAGATCAGATACAGCTTCGATACCAAGGATATCTCCATGGTCTTCCAGTCCAGCCTTCTTCTGGATTACCTCACTTTGAAGGAGAATGTCTTCCTTCCTCTTCTTTTGGAAGGAAAGAGCAGGAAGGAATGTGAGAAGGAAGTCATCCCCGTCTTGAAGAAACTGCAGATCGAGGAGTGTCAGGACAGATATCCTAAAGAGCTCTCCGGTGGAGAACAGATGAGAGGAAGCATCGCAAGAGGTCTCATGAAGGGGTGCCGATGCATGATTCTCGATGAGCCGACAGGCCAGCTTGACGAAAAGAACTCAGAAATCATATATGGGCTTCTCAAGGCCCTCTCCGAGAAGATTCTTGTCATCCTTGTCAGCCATGACGAAATCAATGCGACAAAGATGGCTGACCGGATCTATCGGATTGAAAACGGAAAAGTAAACCTTCTGAAAAAAGAAGAGCAGCCCTGCAAGGAAAAGGAAGAACAGAAAAAGAAGGGAAAACAGAGGATTCTCAGCCTCAGGAACGCTTTGTTCCTGAATAGGAGATATCTCCATGGAAGGAAGGCAAGAAGTCTCTTCTCCATCCTTTTTTTATCCTTCAACTTCATTCTCATCTATCTCGGGTTCAATCTGTCCTTCCATATGGATGACAGCCTGGATTCCCTTCTGAAGGAATATTATTCCTATGAGACGTTCTCTTTGAGCATGGAAGAGGAAGTGGCAAATAGCGGAAGCCTGCATCTGAAGAGGAACACCTTGCCAGATGACGAAGTCTTCACCCTTCTTGGATTGAAGCAATCCTATTACTCCCTGGATTACTTCATTCCTTCCGTCAACGAAATCAAGATGAACGGAAATACGGAGAGCATCTTCTTCTATCCTACCATCCTGGAGAATCCGTTGAGGTTGAAAGAAGGTCACAGGATGAATTCCTTTTCGGAGGTCATCGTCAACGAGTCCTTCATCAAGGAATTCTCTTTGCAGGAAAAAGATGTCATCGATAAGACCTTCACCTTTCATCATGAATTCCTTCTCTATAGCAGACAGTTCCAGTCCAATGACCATATCAGCCTGTCCATCCCCTTTACGATTGTCGGTATCTCCAAGGAGAAAACATCCTTCAACAGATCCAGCGTCTATTATTCTTATTTCGCCTTGCTGGATCATTTCCGTGACATCCCTTTGAAGAACATCTCCCGTGAGCTGAACCATGAAAGAAGCCTCTATGATATGATTTCAGATTCAAGATTCGATGACGATGATTTCAAATCGACTTCCCTTCTAAGCCTCTCATCCAAGCCGGAAGCCATCAAGGAAAAGGCTTCCTCCCTCTTTGAGGACAGGGTCAATGTCTCTTCACCGATTCTGGAAACGAAATCCAGTACGAAGGATATTATTTCCTCCCTATTGAAAATCCTAAGCGTCTTCGTCTTTCTCAATACCCTGTCCAGTCTCAGCCTGGAATTTCTCTCCGTCTATTCCCTCTATGAAGAAAACATCCGTCTCTTTGCCCTGATAAGGATCTATCAGAAAGAGAAGAAGAGCATCCTTGTCCTATCTTTCTCCCTGATGCTCTACTTTCTTTTCTTCACCATGGCTCTGACCGTGTTTCCTGGAATCCTTCTTTCAGGAATCATCAATTCCGCTTTGAAGGGGATGGACTATCCTGGTTTTTTCCTTCCGTTAGACATAAGAAGCTTCCTCCTTGTCGGGATGATATCGTTTCTCTGTTGTCTTGTCTCTTCCCTCCTTCCTTTAAGAAAAATCAAGGAAAGCCAGATCAGCAAGGAACTGGAAGGAGAAGACTGACATGATCGAAATCAAGAACCTGACCAAGAGATATCAGGAAAACCTTCCACCCGTCCTAGACAAAGTAAGCCTGAATCTTCCAGAGAGAGGTCTATGCTATATGATTGGAAAATCCGGCGCTGGCAAATCCACCCTGATCAACCTGATCGGACTGATGGACGAAGAATATGAAGGAAGCATACGCGTCCATTCCAAGGAACTCTTAAGCCTGAACGAAAAGGAAAAGGCAGACTATCGCTTCAAAACGGTCTCCTTCGTCTTCCAATCCTATCATGCCCAGGACATGGAGAGCGTCAAAGAGAACCTGATGAAGACTCTTTCCATCACATCCCTGAGTGAAAAGGAGAAGTTGGAAAGAATCCGTTTTCGTTTGAAACAGCTATCTTTGGAAGACAAGGAGAACGTCACCTTCAAGAATCTATCCGGTGGTGAGAAGAAGAGGATATCCCTGATACGAGCCCTCATCAAGGATTCTGAAATCCTCTTATGTGACGAACCTCTTTCCAGCCTGAATCCGATGCTGAGAAGAAGGGTAAGCCAGATCCTGAAGGAAGAAAGCAAGAAGAAGCTCGTCCTTGTCATCACCCATGAGAAGGATGAGATTCCCTTGGAGAGTTCCATCTATGAACTACGAAACGGAAAAATCTATCCTGTGCGTCAGTACGACATAAAAGAAGGACAGAAGGAAAAAGCACACTATCAAAGGATACCTTTCCAGGGAAGAAGCCTCCTAAGACAGCTTTTCTCCTGCCTGAAGGCAAAAAGGGAGTATCTCCTGATCACCCTCTTTTCCCTCATCATCGGCCTATTTTCCATCTCCTTCTCCTTCCAACTCTCCTCTGGCGTCTCATCAGCCATGGAAGCCTCCATGAGCCGGTACATGGATGAGAACTGCATGGTCATCTCCCCCAAGGAGAACACCCTTGAGGATACCAAGTTCGTCCAGGCAGACTACCAATCCCTGATGCGGATAAAGAGAAACCATGAAGATGACATCATCGACATCTTCCCCTTCTATCTCTCCTCCATGGATACTCTTTTTGGTGCCAACCAGAGAATCAGCCTTCTCTTCAAAGACAAGGCCATCGATCTAAGCAGGCTTTCCCTGAATTCCTTTCTGGAATACCGGCATATCGATGAAGTCGATGTCCCCATCTATGCCAAGGGAGAACTTAGCCTGGACGATGTCATCCTGAGCTTGGATGAGGAAAGGATGAAGGCCTTGTATCTTCTTTTGTTTGATGACAGGGTCTCTTCCTTTGATGAAAGACATCTTGAAAGACTATCGGAAAGGATCTATGAGAATCCTCTCTCCTTAAGAATCCAGGCAAACAAGGCATCCTGGGGATATGAGCAGGACTATTCCTACAAAATCAAGGGAATCGTCCTAGACAAGGATAGCTACATCGTCTCCGACTCCAATCTCTTCTCCTCCCATTTTGTCACAGACGTCATGCACTTCAAGGAAATCCTGGAATCCGAGGAAGCCGAAGTCGAATGGACTATGACAAAATGTGATGGCTTCCGGCTGAAAAAGAACCATGGGGAACACTTCTTCAAGGGTTTTCTTCGAGATAGGGAATGCAATCCTTTTTCACTCAGGATGGTAAAGACACCAAACTACTACAGGCAAGAAGACCTCTCCACCCATAATCATGTCGCCGTGGTCAAGGACTATATGTCGAAGATCCATCTTGATGAAATCGAGTCGTTCCTCTTTAAAAACCAGGGTAAGATTCAATCCGTAAGCTATTCCTCCCCGGTCTACACCTACACGGCAAACGGATACATCTCCGGTTTTGCCAAACCCTTCTTCTTTTCCAAATACAAAGAGAAGCTCAATCAGATTCAGGATAAGGCAACCTTCACCAAGGAAGACCTCGGCTCCTTCCAAGGGTCCCAGATCGAAGACATCCCCGGTGTCATCAAGGCTGACCTCATCTCATCCATGGATCAGAAGAAAGCCTTGCGTTTCAAAAGCATACAGGAAAACAGCAAGAAACCCTTTTTCGGAAAGGAACCAAAAGACTACACGGAAATCGGCATTTCCAGAAAGATGGCCGAATCCCTCTTCCAAAGCACATCCGGTGCCATCAACAGGGAGCTATGCACCCTCACTTTGGATAAGACCACCAAGGTTGACGGAAGATACAAGAACCATTTCAGCCAGGGGCAGGTAAAGATTGTCGGCATCTATGAAGATGATGAGCTGGCCATCTATCAGGATTCCCTGTTTCCGTTAGGATACTGTTTTTTAGGCGGAGAGCTTTCCTATGAGGAACTGAGAATCTCCCAGGCCGTCATCAAGGTGGATCTGAAGAAAGCCGATATCCGCGATTATGAGAAGTCCATATCCGAATACGGAAACTACAAGGGAAGCTTCCCCATGTATATCATGGTCCAGGAAATCAAGAACACCTTGAATCTCCTTGCCAATCTGTTTTTGGGCTTTGCCGTCATCTCCCTTCTTGGAGCAGGCTCTCTTCTCTTCCTTTCCCTATACCTCATCCTGTACAAGGACAGGAAGGAAATCGGCATCCTGCTATCCCTAGGATACGAAAAGAAGGAGATCAGCCGTTTCTATCTTTCCATGAGCCAGGTCATCGGGATCCTTGGCTTTCTTGGCTCCCTCATCGTCTCCATCCTTACCGAAACCGTCTTGAAAAACACCCTGAACGAGCTTCTCGACAACTATGTCTTCTCCATCAAACCATTCTTGATATCCTTCCTCACAAGCATGTTTTTGACCACTTTTATCGGAATATGCCTAAATTTCCGCATAAAAAGCCTATCTCCGAAGGATGCTTTCGACAAGCGAGGCTGGTAACCGCTTACATGAATATTAGAAAATTTTTTCTATCGTCGAAAAAGGAAATATGATATATTTTTTACAGCATTGAAATTGTCAATGTGAAGAAAGGGTTTAGACTATGAAGGGTACTGTTAAGAAGTTCGACAAAGAAAAGGGCTATGGTTTCATCACCGGCGAAGATGGCAAGGATTATTTCTTCCATTATTCCCAGCTTATGATGGAAGGTTTCAAGACTGCCGAAGTCGGTCAGAAGGTTGAATACGAAGCTGCCTCTACCGAAAAGGGTCTCAGAGCCAACAACATCAAGTTCGTCGACTAATTTCCATCGAACTTTAGCTAATTCTTTGCAATATAGCTAACCAGACGGCTACCTCTCTTCAGGTAGCCGTCTCTTTTGTTTTCAATCGAAAAAGGTTGTCAGAATAAGACAAAAAAGTCTATCTGACAACCTTTTGTTTATCTTGCGTCTTTGAAGGATGAACCGCCGACAAACTCACGCATCAGGGAATTGCATGGGATGTCATCGATCGGAATGGAAACACAGTACCTGACCATGTTGACAAGCCTGTGAGCCATCGGATATTCCTTCTGATCCGGCTTGATCTTCAGAAGCTGGGGAAGGACGATGTCACGGATGGCAGAAAGCTCATAGGGAAGGAAGGAATCAAAGACATAGTCGGCATTCTCCTGGGTAGAATAGATATAATGGAATTCTCCATATCGGACGCTAGGCCACATGTCGATGGTCTTCAAGGCATCGGTATCCCTCGTGCGGGCATCCCTGGCAATCCTTCTGAGAAGCCTCATGTCCGTCATGGAAATCGGCGTATGGTCATCGATGTTGACCTGAGGCTGGGGAGCGATATAGATGCGGTATTTCTGGGTATTGGGGATATTGCTGCAGGTCTGGCTGTTCAAGGCATGGATGCCCTCGATGATGATTGGTTCATTCTGTCCCAAAGATATCTTCTTGCCAAAGCTTCTTTCATGCGTCTTGAAGTCATAGGTCGGCAAAGCGACGCTTTTTCCGCGGATCAATTCATCCATCTGCCTGTTGAAGAGAGCGATGTCGACCGCATCGATGCTCTCCAAAGAGACACCAGGCTTCATCTCCTTCCTGGGGATGAAGTAATCATCCATGGAGATACGAAGAGGTCTGAGTCCTTTGGACATCAGTTCATAGAGAAGCCTGTTGGCAAAGCTGGTCTTTCCTGAAGAAGAAGGCCCGGCAACCAAGACCAGACGGATTGGCGTATCATTGTCCATGATGTCATTGCCGAGTTCGGCAAGCATGTTGTTGACCCTGGTCTCGGAAAGATTGATGAGCGACATCGCCGAATACTGCTTGATGAAACGGTTGATGTCTGAGATGGTGTCAAGGTGATTGATTTCCTCCCAGTGGGAACTCCTCTGGAGGGCAGCGGCAAACTTGCTCTCATCGACAAACTGAGGAATCTTTCCGCCCAGTTCGCTTCTTGGAACCATGCAGACGAATCCCGGAGCATAGTAGTTCATCGTGAATTCCTTCAGATAGCCGCTGGAAGGAACCAGGGGAGAATAAAGATAATCGAAATAGTCGATCTCATCGCACCTGGCCTCATAGAGATGGACAAAGTCCTCGCTTCGATACTTCAGCACACGGATTTTATCCTTGAAACCGAGTCTCTTATAGATATCCAACGCCTTCTCCTTGGAAACCTTGATCTTTTCAAAAGGAATGTCCATGGAGATGAGTTGTGTCATCTTCTCTTTGATTTTATCGACAAGTTCGGGATCGAGACTGAAGTTCTTCGGATTGACGACCTTGACGAAGATGGCCCTGGAGATGTTGTAATAGAATCGCAGGGAAAGATTCGGTGCGACGATCTTCGTCGCAAGGGAAATCAGATACCTCATGCTTGCCGAATACATCCTGGTCGTCTCCTGGCTTGTAAAATCCAAGAAGGTGATGTCATAGTCTCCTTCCTTGTCGATGACAAAGCTGAGGCTGCGAATCTTCCCGTTGACGAGGGCGCAATAATATTTCTTCTTGTCTTCCTCCTTCAGCAGAGTCAGCAAAGAAGTTCTTCCAGAGATGTGCATATTTGGCATTTTTCAGCTCCTTTTTCTTTCAGCAAACGCTTTCATAAAGTCAATATAGTATAGAGTTTTCCTTCCGAAAATCAAGATTTCTGGCTTTATTTTACAAAAGTTTTACTTTTTTATATCATCAGGCAAGTCGGAAAAATCCCCTAAACTTCCACCTTCCGAGGACATTTTCAATCCAAAGCCATGTTTTTCATGGCTTTT
>JBNMLQ010000024.1:0-19984 GCA_050874925.1 Candidatus Enterosoma sp.
GTATGTACTGGTCATCCCGTTCAGTTTTCAAAGAGCGATCGTATCTGCGCCTCATTTTTGGCGCTTGTTAATGATACTACTTCCTCGCTCCGATAGCAAGTGTTTTTTGAAGAATATTTCTTCCTTCCATTCTTGACGGGCCCGCCCCCGCAAAGACAATCACACAGGGAGTAGGAGTTATACGCCACAATGCGATTTCAACCTATCAGTTCGTGTCTTTTCGCTACGATTATATAAAGTACAAATAATCACACAAAAAAATAAGAATTCTTTTTAGCGTTTGTGTTCTGTATCATTTCACCAAAAAGCCGACTTTGCTACTAAAACCGATTTGCTTCGTAATCCTCAATCATTCCTACGCGTTTATCGTGGCGGCCGGATTGAGGCTCGCTTGCAAGGAAAATATCTACTCTTCTTATAATATCTTCTTGCGACATGAATTTTGCTCCGAATGCTACCATATTGGCATGATTGTGTTCGACTATCAAATGAGCGACATCATCATTATATGCAATTCCACATCGTATTCCCTTTACCTTATTGGCACACATACAAACCCCTTCGCCAGACGAACAAATCAAAATGCCTTTGTCGCATGTCCCACTAGCAACAGCTTCGCTTGCCTTAAAGGCAAACTCCGGATAATTGCAGCTTTCTTCAGAGAAAGTGCCAAAATCAATGACTTCATAACCATTCTTTTTGAGATGAGAAACGACACAATCTTTAGCGACGAATCCACCGTGATCACATGCAAATGCTATCTTCATTTAACTCTCCTTTCTTTGTTGAAGAACACTTCTTCTATTTCTTCTTTTGTTATTTCGCCTTGACGAATGACTTTTGGAGCATCACCAATAAGTGACACCACAGTCGTTGGCATGCCAGACTGGCACGTTCCTTTAATTATTCCTTTTACCAAGTCGCTATTCCTAAAAGTCCTACATACATCATCAAATTCTTTGGTAGCACCTTCGCCAGATATGTTGGCACTTGTCACTTGAAGTGGCCATGGTAAAGTATTCAAAAATTCAAGCAATTCACTTTTATCCGGAATTCGAATACCTGCGACTCCTGAGCCAAGATGAGTTTGATATGGTACACCATCTTTGACTTTTACCAAGCAAGTCAATGCGCCGGGCAAAAAATGATTCATGACTCTCCTGGCATTTTGGGAAATCTCAAAATATTGATCTAGAGGAAATTGATTCCCGGTCATAATAGCAATAGGCTTATCAAAACTACGATGCTTACATTCACAAAGCCTTTGATAAGCTTTTTCATCGTCAAATCTGATTCCTAATCCATAAACCGTCTCCGTAGGTAAAGCAAGAACATACCCTTCTTCAAGAATATCGTAGGCCTCTCTATCTTTAAATGAAAGAAAATCCATAAATCAAAACCTCCGCAGCTATTATATACTTATGAAGAAATTAGAAAAAGCCACCGCAGAAGCAAATCTCACTTCAGCTAAGTGGTGGCTTTCGATTACTTTATATTTTTCTTGTTGTGGGAATTTAAGATATTATAGAATTTATCTTTTGGTTTAAGACTGCATACATATGCGTAATATAAGCTGTATTGATAACCATAATGATCACACAAATCTTTGAGAACTACCGGAACTTTGGAATCATAAACTTTTTTGATAGCAGCAAGATGAATAGTGTCATTATCCGCATTCTCATTTACCGGGATTGCACTTGGATTGGCAATCAATTCATCACAAGCTTTAATTGCCTCTTCCAAATTCTTGGCTCTTCTTTCAGCTGCAGTGACAACATGTTTTTTCTCTTTGACAGTCGGCTTCCTTCTTGGAAGATCCGTAAGATCATATCTAGATTTCCATAATCCAATGGTTCCGTTGATTCGTGATTTTCCTAAGATACGAACCGAAATTCCATTGTCGGCGAAGACCTTATAAGGGTCTTCACCAGCTTTTAAAGCATCGCACACCTTTTGAGCAAATTCCTCAGTGAAGGTGATTCGCGCCTCCGAACAATGAACAACATTAGGATTTCGGTTCAAAGTACGTTGCGCATGTTTCGTAAACTTTTTAAACGGCATAAGATGTCCTCCTTAATATTAAGCTTGCTCGTCTGTTTTCGTTTCAGGTTTTGGCTCAGAAGGTTGATCTTTAGAATTTTGTCCTTCGACATGGTACTTGCCTTCCAAATGGCGAACAGTGTTGTCATCGGTTTTGACAAGAAGTGAAGGTATTCCGGCATATGCCTCAAGATGTTCAGCAAAAGTTTCAACAGAGGTCGAGATTGTCGAACTTCTAGATAAGTCTAAAAACATCAATCCGATGTTTTTAAGATCCCCCGATTCTCCGATGCACGCTTTTCTGAACTGATTATCATCAACTGGCGAACCGTTTGCCGTAGCAATGACAAAAATCAGTTTCGTCGGTTTACGTTCAAGAATTTTATCCAAAGAGGAATAATACCATTCATAGCCAGGATACAAAATAATATTGTTTGGATTCTTTGGCTGATAGTCGGTACCACCCAATTTATGTTCATCTACCTCTGGAAGCTTACGATTCTTCAAAAGATAGTCAATCTGATCAGCGGTGATAGTTTCATTGGCAATCAAAGTCTCAGCAATCAAAGTAACATCATCGCGATGTTCTTCAAGAAGTTTTCGGCATTGCTCATGGCATTGTTCGACGATAAGCCTAATCTGCTTATCGATTTCAAGAGCGGTTTGTGCAGAGTAATTAGCCTGAGAAGAATTATAGTCTCTTCCAAGGAAGACACTGCCTCCAGGTTTTTCGTATTGAATCGGACCAAGTTCAGACATACCATACTCCGTAACCATTCCACGTGCGATATTGGTCGCAACTTCGATATCATTTGAAGCACCCGTAGATACATCGCCGAAGAAAATTTCCTCGCTTGTACGTCCACCAAGATATCCAGTGATTCTAGCAAGAAGCTGGTTCTTCGTCATTAGGAATCGATCTTTTTCAGGAGTCATGAGAACGTGACCGCCCGTCCTTCCTCTCGGAATGATGGTGATTTTTTGAACCTTATCGGAATATGGCAGGAAAATACCGACAACGGCATGACCAGCCTCATGATATGCCACCTGTCTACGCTCGTTTTCTTCAAGATGAGATTTTTTGGCTGGGCCTGAAATAGCTCGGTCTATCGCTTCATCAATATCAGATGTCGTGATAGCACTACGGTTGGCACGAACGGCAAGAATGGCAGCGTCATTCATGATGTTAGCCAAATCAGCGCCAGAAAAGCCGACCGTACGGGAAGCAATAGAATCAAATGAAACATCCGGTGCAAGTTTCTTATTTCTGGAATGAACTTTCAAAATGGCAGCACGTCCATTCTTATCCGGAAGGTCAACGGTGATTTTCCTATCGAAACGGCCAGGACGTGTCAAAGCCGGATCAAGAACGTCATCACGGTTCGTGGCAGCCATGACAATAATACCATTATTATCTTCAAAGCCGTCCATTTCGACAAGGAGTTCATTCAACGTCTGCTCACGTTCGTCATTACCGCCACCAAGACCGGCGCCTCTTTGACGGCCGACCGCATCAATTTCATCGATGAAAATCAAGCATGGTGCATTTTGTTTTGCTGTTTTAAAGAGAGAGCGAACACGGCTTGCACCAACACCGACATACATCTCAACAAAGTCAGATCCGGAAATCGAATAGAATGGAACGTTTGCTTCACCGGCAACAGCCTTGGCAAGCAAAGTCTTACCAGTTCCCGGAGGGCCGACAAGAAGAACACCATGTGGCAGTTTTGCGCCTAATCTCGTATATTTATCCGTAGAATGGAAATAGTCAACCATTTCTACAAGTTCGGCTTTAGCCTCATCACATCCGGCAACATCACTGAAACGCACTTTGGATCCGTTTTGCTTTCTTCCAACATTATTGACGAATCCTGACATCGGGTTGCCACTGCTTCCACCCATCGAACGCATCATTTTATTGGAGAACAGGAAAAGGATAACAACAACGACAATCACCATAACAACCGGCATTACCCAAGACCAATCCGAAGTCTGTTCAATGCCAAAAGCATAGACTTTATTATATCCGTTCTTAAAATAGGGAGAATTCTGCAACAAAGGAAGGATATAGTCATCATAACTCTTCTTGGAAATCGTAGCCTGATAACTTATGGTTGTCGTCTGGCCTTTTTTATCGGTCGTAAGATATTTACCCTGTAGATAATAAATAGAACTAGTCTCATTGGACTGTATGACTTTAAGAGTTACATTTCCCTGTCCCTTTGCGTCATATTGTCCGTTGATCAAAATAACGGCAAGCCTACCATTGTCATCACCATAAAGATAATCGGCAAAATCGGTTCCAGCCTGATATGTATATTTTGAATAATCAGGAGCTGTACCTCCTTCAACATAATCAGGGTCTCCTTTTTTATCAAAATCCATCTTATAGACAACAGCATCATCACCATAAAGTTCTGTTGTTCCACTATTTCGGAAGGCAAAGAAATATACCAAAAGGGAAACAAGGCTTACAAAAAGAAGACCGATTAAAATCAAAGGCCAATAACCACGGCCAGATGGTTTTCTCGTATTTCCGTTGAGATGATTTCCCTTATGTTCCGAATCATTGTCGTTATCGGAGCCATTAGAAAAACTCATTTCAATCGTATCCTTATTTGTTTGGGCGGTAACATCGAATACGGTTTCTGTTTTTTTCATCGATAACCTCCTTTTCTATCTATATTGTCGACTAGCCATACTATAGATTACATTTCTTTCAATTTCAAGAAAAATGAATCAAAAAAATAAATCAATAAACTTTCGGAAATATCGTATTTTTTCTAGATAAATAATTGTGTTTATTAACTATAGAACATTACCTACGTTGGAGCACGGTTTCAGAAAGAACCAGTGAAGCGTTTTCACTTTTGAAATTTGCCTGCATGGGCTCCTTTGGAGGCACGGAAAACAACACCTCTGTCGTTTCTTTCGGCCCTGTCCTTCACGAAGGTGTCTGCTTCAGCCTTAGTATCAAAAAGCTTGATAGCCTTTTCACCACCTTTGACGCGGACCTCCCATTTTCCATCCGCCTTTCTTTTCTGAACGAGATATGTCCCACCATTTTTCTTTTCTTCAGCCATCACAATTTCCTCCCTTACTTATAACATTAACTTAATCATACTTTAAAATAAGCCAAAACAAAAGAACTTCGCTTGTATTATTCCAGGATTTTTAAAGAATCATTCATATTTATACGCTTGATTTTCGGATAAAGAAGCAAATTCAAGACCAACGTCATAGACAGCACCACCAAAAACGTAAGCAAATATGAGCTCCAACGGACATCCGATAAAGAGCCAAAACCGAGATACCCAAAAATGAAATAAATGACAAGAGCAGATATAGGAAGACCGACAAGGCTGGCCACGACAGACATGATCAGGATTTCACGGAAAGTATACATAGAACACTCGGACTCGTGATAGCCAAGGACTTTCAACGTGGCAATTTCTCTCTCCCGATCCGAGATATTCATGTTGGCAAGAGAGAAAATGACCACGATTCCCATCGAAATCGCAAAAAGGATGATGACAAACGAGATAAGTCCCATAGAAGAGGCAACGTTACCAAAAAGCTGATCGTTCTTCAAGGCATTCGATGCATCCAAAAGAGCAAATCCAAGAAAAACAAGCAACGTCGTTCCGATGACGGAAAGAGAAGTTAGAATCAGATTTTTCTTTTGGCGGAAAATATTTCTCAATGACGATTTGTATTTGAAGGAAAGCGGTTTCCACAAGAATGGTATTTTTTGAAGGAAAATCTTTTTTCCTGGTTTCGGTGATTTTTGCTTCATAAGAGAAGCCGGTGTTTCCTTAAGATAAGACAAAGAAGAAACCAATGTCACCAAAAGAGCGACTATGACAACAAGAGCTGCGCAGAAAAATCCATAAGGACTGACTGGAGAAAAAACCGGAAGAGATGTCATTTCAAAAACGGTAGAGTAAGCCGTCAGGACCACCGGCGGGAGAAGAAGGATGCCGAGAAGAAGTCCCAAAGCCGACCCCAAAAGAGTGGAAACCAAGGTAAAAAGAAAGTACTTGAAAATGATTCGGACCTTGCTCACTCCCAACGAGACATACGTTGCAATCATTCCTCTCTCTTCCTTGATTAGCTTCGTGATAGTGATCAGATTTACCAATGCACATAAGAGAATGAAGAAAAAAGGAAAGATATACGAGATCGCTTCTACCTTATTATTGTAATTTTTGAAAGTAGCATATGAAACATTCTCTTCCAAGGTCATTCCGGCAACCCTGTCAGAAGAGAACATTTTGACAAGCCCATCCCTTTTTTTATTCATTTCTTTCTCATATGGAGCTGAAAAAAGTTCACTTTTTTCTTTATATACAATGTACATATCGGTCTGAACAAGAAAAGAAGAAGTAGAAAAGGACATCCCGGATAAATCAATCGTATCAGGAATCATAGACTCATCAATATAAAAAACAGCATCGATATATGTGTTTTCAATTTCTTCCTGAGTAAGACCTTCAAGATTTGCATTTTCTTTCTGCACGGAATTATACAAAGGCGAATCGATGATTCCTGTTACGAAAAAAGAAAGCTGTCGAATCCCAAAAAGAGAGAAAACATCCGTCTTCAGTTCTACTTTCGAGCCCAAGCCAAGTGATGAAAAATTACCTTTGTTTTCCTCCGCAAGAACGGGAATATCCTTTTGCAGATCAATTGAGCCATAAGGATAATCCCCTTTCGTCAAAGTCAATCGATTGACCTCATTATGAAGATCCGTAACATAAAAGCGATAAATTTTGTCTTGTGAAGCGACATCGACAGACATCAATGTCATGACATCCTTGACATTGTCATCCTCCCTGACCTTTGCCACATCATCCTCAGAGAACCCGTTGCCTGTCTTTTCTTTCAAAATGATGTCAGGAGCCTGAAAAGAAGTATAATTGGCACCAAAGCTATTATTGTATATTTTCGGAAGACTGGCAAGACCTGCAGAAATCGCAATAGAAATAAGGACAATGAAAATATTGGCCAGCAACCTGCTGAAATTATGTTTAAACATCCGATAGACAGTCTTATGAAATGCCTTTACCATTCGATGTCCTTGATGTCCTTTGGATTTTTGTTTCGCTTATCTTCTTGAATTTTTCCGTTGCGTATTCTCAAAAGATGGTCGCCCATATCCGCAAGAGCAGAATTGTGAGTGACGATGATGACAGTCTTATTCTCTCTTCTTGCAGCCGAAGAAAGCAGGGAAAGAATTTCTTTTCCAGTGACATAGTCAAGCGCACCGGTCGGTTCATCGCAAAGGATAAATTGTGGATTTTTGGCTAGTGCCCTGGCAATACTGACACGTTGCTGTTCCCCTCCTGAAAGTTGGGATGGAAAATTATCCATTCTATCCTTGAGTCCGACAGCTTCGAGGACTGTCTCCGGTTTCAAAGAATCCTTTTTTAGCTCCGTCGAAAGTTCTACGTTTTCTAATGCCGTCAGATTCGGCATAAGGTTATAGAATTGAAAGACAAAACCGACCTTGTTTCTACGATAATCGGTCATCTGTTTCTTATTGTATTTTCCGATATCATCGCCATCGACCGTAAGAATTCCCTTGCTTATCTGGTCCATGCCGCCAATCAAATTCAGCAACGTAGATTTTCCTGCACCACTAGGTCCGAGAATAATACACAGCTCGCCTTCTTGGATTTCAAAAGAAACATGGTCGAGTGCGTGGACTTCGTTTTGTCCATTCCCAAAAATCTTCTCGACTTCCTGTGCTTTGATGATTGTTTTCATGGCACCTCCGGAATTTAAACAATTTCATGTTTCGCTGTTTTATATTATAATCGGAAACAGCAACATACAGCCACACATTCATGAAAAAACAATTGTTTGAATCACTCACCATAAAGCCCATCGCCCACATCAAAACGGATTTCCCGGAGAAATTCGGTCTTCCACGTCAGGGAGAAATCATTCCCGACCTTCCAGGAAAGATCATCTTTGAAGATGAATTCAGAAAAGAAGGGATTCTGAGAGGATTGGAAGAATTCAGTCACCTTTGGCTGATTTGGGGATTCTCCGGTTTTGAAAAAAAGAAAGAGTTCGCACCGACAGTCCGTCCTCCAAAGCTTGGAGGGAATGAAAAAATCGGTGTTTTTGCCTCAAGAAGTCCGAATAGGCCAAATCCCATCGGCCTTTCCGTCGTAAAAATCAAATCCATATCCTATGAGGGAAAAGATAGTCCGATCATCTATGTGACAGGGGTCGATATGATGGATGGAACACCAATCTATGACATCAAGCCCTATCTTCCATACTGTGACAGCATTCCTGATGCAAAAGAAGGCTACACCAAAGAAACAAGAAATCATCCTCTTCTTGATGTGAGCATTCCAGAAAGCGAGAAGGAAAAGCTGCCGGAAGACAAAATCAGCATCCTTATGAAAGTGCTTGCAGAAGACCCTCGTCCAGGATTTCGCCACGATGAGAAGCGCTATGGTTTTCCATTCGCAGGAATGGAAGTGAAATTCCATGTTGAACAAGAAAAAACAGCGATTGTTGACTCCATCGAGACTGCCGAAAAGAAATAAATCACCAAAATATAAAAATTATCTTAAATACAAAGATGAAAAGTGTTATCCTATAAGCAAACATATGTAAGCGGTTACATATTGAAAGGAAACACTCTATGATTCACGCACCGGAGAAGATACGTAACATTGCCGTCGTCGGTCATCAGGGAAGTGGCAAAACAACTCTCGTCGAAGCTCTCGCCTATGTCGGAAAGCTGATTGACAGAAAGGGCAGTATCGAGACCAAAAACACCATTTCTGATTTTCTTGACGATGAAAAGAAAAGACAGACATCCCTTTCGGCATCCATCATTCCTTTGGAGTATAAGGATTACAAATTCAATTTCATCGACCTTCCCGGAAACGATGATTTCGTCTATGAACTTTTAGGCGTCTCAAGGCTCATCAAGGGTGCCGTGCTTGTCATCGATGCCACCAAAGGCGTACAGATAGGCACCATCAAGAATTTCAAGAACCTGAAGAAACATGGTGTCCCAATCTTCATTTATGTCAACAAAATGGACAGGGAAGACATCGATTTCCAAAAACTTACCGACGAAATCCAAAGAGAACTTTCCAAGAACTGCGTCCCCTTCTCCTATCCAATCGGCCACGACTCAAACTTTGACGGCTTCATCAGCATCCCTGACATGAAGGCCCGAAAATTCAATGGTACCAATTGTGTCGATGATGTCATCTATCAAGAGAAAAGACAAATTGTCTTCGAACTTCACAACAGGCTTTCCGAGGCCGTAGCCTCAACAAGCGATGAATTGCTGGAGAAATTTTTCTCCGGAGAACCTCTCACCAACCAAGAAATCAAAGATGGGCTTAGAATGGGTGTCTTAAATGGTGAATTATATCCGATCATCGCCGGTTCCGCCCTCAAGAGCATCGGCATCCATTCCCTTCTTGATATGTTCATCGACTACCTGCCATCTCCAAAGGACCTCAAACCGATCCCAGCTGATGACGAAAACGGAAACAGCATCGAAGTCAAGACCGACGTCAACGATCCTGTCTCCCTATGCATCTTCAAAAACCTATACAATCCATATCAGGGACTGATTTCCATCTTCAAGGTAAATTCAGGCGTCTTGCATGTCGGAGATGAAGTCTATTGTCCGAACAACGGCAAGAATTATCGTATCTCTTCTCTCTTCGACATTTGCGGTGAAAAGCTCACACCGATAGAAGAAGCATCCGCCGGTGACATCGCTGCCCTGACAAAGCTCGATGGCCTCAGACTTTCCTACACATTATGTTCTCCTAAGAGAATTGTCAGATTCCATCCCGTAAAATATCCGAGTGCGACCTATCTGAGAGGAATCGTCCCGGCAAGCAAGAACGATTCCGATCGCCTCTTCCCGGCCATGGAGAGACTTCAGCTTGAAGATCCGACCATCTTCTTTGAGAAAAATGTCATCACAAACCAAATTTTGGCAGGCTCTCTTTCTTCATCGCATCTGCAGTATGTCCTCGACAAAGTCAAAGAAACGAACAAGATCAGCTTTTCTATCGAAAAACCGAAGGTCGTCTATAAGGAAACCATCACCAAAAAAGGAGAGGCCGAAGGAAGATATATCAAGCAATCCGGAGGAAGCGGCTACTATGGCGTCGTTGACATGGCCTTTGAGCCAGCGGATGAAATCTCCTTTGAATCCACCGTCTTCGGCGGCCATATCGACAAAGGATATTTCCCGGCTGTGGAAAAAGGTTTCTATGAAGCCCTTGAACACGGAGGTTTGATTCAGGCACCGGTCATCAAAGTCAAGGCCATCCTGAAGGACGGCAAGCAACACACCGTCGATTCCAATGAAATGGCCTTCAAGAATGCGGCCATCCTTGCCTTCAGAGAAGCCTATAAAGACTGTGCTCCAGTACTGCTGGAACCTTATGACAGACTCTTAGTCAATATCACTTCCGATTATCTAGGTGCCGTCTTAAGCGATTTAAGCAAACGAAGAGGCAAAATCCTATCTACCGACGAAGGAGATGAAGGAACGCTTGATGTCACTGCCGTCGTTCCCGAAGCCGAGATTCAGGAATATGCCAACGAACTGAAATCCATCACCAAAGGTACCGGCTTCTTCAATCTCGAATTCGAAGATTATGAAATCGTTCCGCAGAATTTGGCCGATCAGATCATCAAAGAACATAAGAATTAAGTCTAAGGCTGTCTGTCCATGAAGGATGGGCAGCTTTTTCCTTTTATAAGGTTTATAAATATAATTTATAAAAAGTCTTGTATACAAGCATTTTTGGCGTTTTGCTTTTTTTGTAAATTAAAGTAACCGCTTTCTGATTTCAAACAGGCTTTATGCCGTCAAACTTGAATACAAGTTGAGCGTTTCCGTTGAAATACATAGGTCGAATCAGTATAATTTTAGCGTTTTAAAACACTTGAGTTGAAGGAGTTTACACAATGAAAAAAGATTCAATTGCTTGGGAAGGATTCAAGGGTGGTCATTGGGAGAAGTACGTCAATGTCCGTGACTTCATCCAAAAGAACTACAAACCCTATGACGGAGATTCCTCTTTCTTGGAGGGACCTAGCAAGGCAACCGACATTCTTTGGGTTGAATTGCAGAAGCTTCAGAAGGCTGAAAGAGAAAAAGGCGGTGTCCTCGATATGGATACTTCCATCATCTCCAACATCACTTCTCACAAGCCAGGATATATTTCCGAACAGTACAAGGACCTCGAACAGGTCGTCGGTCTTCAGACTGACAAGCCTCTGAAGAGAGCCTTCATGCCTTTCGGTGGTTTCAAGATGGCAAAGTCTGCCCTCACCACCCATGGCTATACACTCGACCCAGCCGTTGACAAGTTCTTCTCCGAGAACATCACGACTCACAATGATGCCGTTTTCGAAGCTTATACTCCGGAAATGATGAAGTGCCGTCATAACAAGATTCTCACCGGTCTTCCGGATACCTATGGCCGTGGCCGTATCGTCGGCGATTATAGAAGAGTCGCCTTGTATGGTATCGACAACCTCATCGAAGAAAAGCAATTCGACCTTGCCAACTGCGGCGATGGAACCATGACTGACGACATCATCCAGCAGAGACAGGAGATTTCCCTTCAGATCAAGGCCCTCAACGATATCAAGACAATGGCATTAAGCTATGGTTATGATATCTCTGCTCCGGCCAAGAATGCCAAGGAAGCCGTCCAGTGGCTTTACTTCGGATATCTCGCTGCCGTCAAATCACAGAACGGTGCCGCCATGTCCGTCGGAAGAATTTCCACCTTCCTCGACATCTACATCGAAAGAGACCTTGAAAAAGGCATCATCGATGAAAAGTATGCCCAGGAACTCATCGACCATCTCGTCATGAAGTTACGTATGGTCAAATTTGCCCGTATTCCGTCCTATGAGCAGCTCTTCTCCGGCGATCCGGTCTGGGCAACTCTCGAAGTCGGTGGTATGGGTCAGGATGGCCGTTCCATGGTTACAAAGAACGACTTCCGTTTCCTTCACACCCTTGAAAACATGGGTCCTGCTCCGGAACCGAACCTCACCGTCTTATGGTCTGATCGTCTTCCGAAAGGCTTCAAGGACTATGCTGCCCACATCTCCATCACCACTTCCTCCATCCAGTATGAAAACGATGATGTCATGAGACCTATTTGGACTGATGACTATTCCATCTGCTGCTGCGTCTCTGCCACTCAGACTGGCAAGGAAATGCAGTTCTTCGGCGCTCGTGCCAACCTTGCCAAGTGCCTTCTCTACGCCATCAACGGCGGTGTCGACGAAAAGACCTTCCAGCAAGTCGGACCTGCCTATGCTCCTATCACTGACGAAGTCCTTGATTACAACAAGGTCCTCGTTGCCTATGACAGAATGATGGATTGGCTCGCTGGTATCTATGTCAACGTCCTCAACCTCATCCAGTATATGCACGACAGATACTTCTATGAAGCTGCCGAAATGGCTTTGATTGATACGGATGTCAGACGTACATTCGCTACTGGTATTGCCGGATTCTCCCACGTTGTCGATTCTCTCTCCGCCATCAAATATGCCAAGGTCACTGCTATCCGTGACGCCAATGGCATCACCACTGACTTCAAGGTCGAAGGTGACTTCCCACGCTATGGGAACGATGATGACAGAGCCGACGATATTGCTGTCGAACTTCTCCATACCTTCCTTACCAAGATCAAAAAGCATCACACCTACAGACATTCCGAGCCGACCACTTCCATCCTTACCATCACTTCCAACGTCGTCTATGGAAAAGCCACCGGTGCCTTACCGGATGGACGTCCTGCCGGAAAGCCGCTTTCTCCTGGTGCCAACCCGTCCTATGGTGCAGAAAACTCTGGTTTGCTTGCCTCCCTCAACTCTGTTGCCAAGCTTCCATATGAGTTCGCACTCGATGGCATCTCCAACACCCAGACCATGAATCCGGACGCTCTTGGTCACACCGACTCCGAGAGAGTCAACAACCTTGTCCAGGTTCTCGATGGCTACTTTGATCAGGGTGCACATCATCTCAACGTCAACGTCTTCGGCAAAGAGAAGCTTCTCGATGCCATGGAGCATCCGGAGAAGCCTGAATACGCTAACTTCACGATCCGTGTTTCCGGTTATGCCGTCAAGTTCATCTCTCTTACCAGAGAACAGCAGCTTGATGTCATCTCCAGAACCTTCCACGATCATATGTAAACCTATGGCAAAAGGTTATTATCTCTCGATAGAATCTTTTGCTTTAGTTGATGGACCGGGCGTACGCTCGGTCCTATTTCTTACTGGCTGTCCATTCCGTTGCCTTTTCTGCCATAACCCCGATACATGGGTATTCGACAAAAACGTGACCATCACGCCAGAAGAAGCGCTGAAGAAACTGATTCGCTTCAAACCCTATTGGAAGAACCATGGCGGAATCACCGTTTCCGGCGGAGAACCATTGGTCCAGATGGATTTCCTCATCGAATTCTGCCGCCTTGCCAAAAAAGAAGGAATCCACATCACCATCGACACTTCCGGAGCCCCCTTCTCCATGAATGAGGACTATCTGAAGAAATTCAATGAGCTTCTCAGTGTCAGCGACCTTTTCATGGTCGACATCAAGTGCATCGACAACGAAATCCATAAGAAGCTGACAGGAAAAGAAAACACGAACGTCATTCAGATGTTCCGTTACCTTGACAGCAAGAACTTTCCCATATGGATCAGGCACGTTCTTGTTCCGACCATCACGGATGACGACGAACTTTTGAAAAAAACCGATGCCTTCATCAAGACGCTTCACAATGTCGAAAGAGTCGAAGTTCTTCCATATCATACTTTGGGAGAACATAAATACGGACTGCTCCATATCGACTACCCTCTCAAGGGCATCAATCCACCGACCCAAGAGAGAATCGACAACGCCAACAGACTTTTGCATACAGATTCATACACAGGTTATCTCAAAGACTGATTTTTGACCTTATGTGCCCTGCCACATAAGGTTTTTCTTTGCCTGAAATATCAGATGCCTACCTTAAGGAGAAGAACAAGGATATTGCCTTCACCAATCTTGTTGGAATAGACATCGAAGGTTGATGTTCCATCAAAATATCCAAGCCTTCTTCCTTCCCTGTCATAGATATTCTCCCTTGTTCCCTCCGCCCTGGTCATTCCAAGGACATTGCCTTGATTGTCTTTTAACAAATGAAGCATATTTGCTACCTCCCTTCGACACGCATATTCTATAATTTAGATTGTCCACTATTTTGGACAAAGAGGTATTTTGATATGAACCTAGAACACAATAGCAACATTTTGATTCTCGTCGAGATTCTCAAGAACTATACGGATGAAAACCATTCACTCAGCCAGAAAGAGATTCTCTATCATTTCGAGAACGAATATGGCATCCATCTAGAAAGAAAAACCATAGGGAACTACCTGGATACATTAGAGGCACTTGGATACGATATCATCAGGACAAAAAAGGGAGAATTTCCGGGTGTAAGGCTGCTTTCCAGGAAATTTGATGCTTCGATGGTCAAATATCTGATCGATGCCATCTTTTCAAGCAAGAACATCACAGGGAAACAGGCTCAGGAGCTTGCGTTGGCTCTGTCATCAGACCTATCAAAATATCAAAGACGAGATTATCGCTACCTCTACAAATCGACGTCCCTGAACAGAAACACCGATTCCGACTTTTTCTTCAACATCGAAATCATCAACGAAGCAATAAGCCAAAACAAAAGGATATCCTTCCAATATGCTTCCTATGACAGGAACGGAAACGAAATATTGAAGGCAAACGGCTATCGATATGAGGTTTCCCCTTATTATCTGGTCAATAACTTTGGCAAATACTATCTTCTGTGCAAATATCGGAATTTTGACAACATCACAAACTTCCGAATCGATTATCTCAGGAATGTAAAAATCACGGAAAATAGCAGGCCGGCAGATGAAGTCAGGAGCATGGCAAGCTTCAGCATCGAAGATTATATCAACAGCCACATCTATATCTTCGGTGGAAAGGTATCCCTCTGCAAGATTGAAATCCTTCAAGAAAGAGCAGTCACCTATGTCAAAGATTGGTTCGGAAAAAACGCTGTTTTCGAAACAGAAGGAGACAAAACCTATGCCAGCTTCCAATGTGATGAAAAAGCGTTCTATTACTGGTGCCTGCAATATGGGCAGGACATCCATGTCATCCAACCTAAAAGCACTCTCTTGGCACTATCTGGCACCTACCGCAGCATGGCTGAAAGGTATGCCGACGTCGAAAAGGAAGACATTGCCCCAGATTATGAAGAAATCCTGACCGGTTTCTTCGAACATGAGAATTTCAGAAACAAATCAGCAAATGACATCGATGCTGCCTTGCTTGGCTTTCTCAAAAAGAGTATCACCAAGACTCATGCAATAACCAAGCAGGAGAATGAATTCCTGATTGAAGGAAAAGAAGGAAAAGGGCTCATCATGCTGTTCGTCTTTTTCAACCAGGATTATCTAAAAAACATGGAATACGTTCTTTTCAAAATCCATGAGCTTGAGACAAATGACTCCTTCCATGTAAAGCATATCTGCGTCCTTGTCCGGGATGAGATGTACTTTGCAAAGGATCCGCATATTGATTCTTCCGTCATGTCCATCTTCAAGAATACCAGGAACATCATAAAAGGGAAGGAATACAAAGTCGAAGATAGAACTCTATGTTTCCAAAAGAATTATTCCCTGAGCTGGAGAGGCATCACTTCCATCAATGACACGACAAAATACAAATATTTCATTCTGAAAGTTTAAAACTGCCATATCCCAGCAAAGGGGTATGGCAGTGATTGCTACGCTATCTGATTTCTGAAATATTTTTCAAATTCACCCGTCTTGACGTTGTCCAGAAGACCACCATGTGTGACACAGACACGTCCGGTTTCCTCAGAGACGACGATGGTAACAGCATCAGTGACTTCCGAAATTCCCAATGCAGCACGATGCCTGGCACCGAATTTACCCTGAATCGGTTTTGTGGAAGGCTCATAATAGACGGCTGCGGCAACGATGATATTGTCCTTGACGATGATGGCACCATCATGCAATCTTGTACCTTCATAGAAGATAGTCTCAACGATTTCCGGAGTGAAGGGGCAATCAATCTTGGTTCCCGACTTCATGAAATCATCCAAAGGAGTATCCTTGACGAAAGTGATGAGGGCACCGACCTTGTGATTGCTAAGCCAGTTCACGGCAGTGACAACGTTACGAATCAATGCTTCCTTATCATATTTTGTCTTAGAGGAAGAAAGAACATTCGACTTGAGGGATTTCGCAAGATACTTTCTGAGGATTCCGGCATTGATGTTCAGACAGACCGTCGTCAAAACAAAGAACATGCCAAGGCAAATCAAAGGAAGATATTGCAAATCGACCATGAACATCGAACCGATATAAAGAGCAGAAAGAAGAACATATCCTATCGTAACCCACAACCTGCGGATGCGGTAGCAGATAAAAAAAGAAATGATGATGATGAAAAAGGAACATATGGCGATATCAGCAATCTTCCAGGCATTGAAATTGATGATGGGAGAGTTGGTAAGATACAATATATTTAAAGTGTTCATTTTATTCTATACAAGTGTACTATTGAGTATACAAAGAAAAATAAAACAAATAAAGCATTTTTTAACGAAACGAATAAAAACAAGTGGTTTTCAAGGCGCACGAAAAAGGAAAAGGTCTCGATTGCAAGTTATTTCTTTGCAAATCAATCCAAAGCAAGAAAACGAAGAATCTCCCTGGGGATGTCATGATAATCATGGATGACATAGGAAAGTTCCTTCATTCCCTCAATTTTATCCTCCTCGCCCTTCGGTCGAATCCCGACGACATACCTTACTTTGCTAGCATATGCGCTCTTGATGCCAGAGACGGAATCTTCAAAGATGACAGTATCCTCTTTCCTCACATTCAACTGCTTCAAGGCTCTTTCATAGATCATCGGGTCCGGTTTCCCCCTTGTCAAGGTACCATCGTCATAGATGATGTCATCCTTCCTAAAATAGTCAAGAAGATGAAATGTCCTGATATACCAATCGACATTCGGCTTTCTGCTGGCTGTGGCAATGGCAAGGGAAACACCATGTTTCTTCAAGCTGGAAAGAAATTCCGTCAAACCATCCACGAGATGAAGACTATCTTTGTCTTCCTCGCACATTCTCTGGTATATCAGCTCCTTTTGAGTAGAGAGACGTTCCACCTCTTCTTCGGACAGTTTCTTCCCAGTGAAATATTCAAGGATGGCTTTGTTGTTGAAACCATGGATATGGCTGGCAAACTCCTCGTCCTTGATTTCACGATGATATTTTTCCAAGGCAAATTCTCTCCAGGAACGGACGTGTTTTTCTTCATCGAAGAACATCGTTCCGTTAAAGTCAAAAATCACCGCCTTATGTTCATTGCTGATGTTCATATTCATTTCAAAGCACTCCTGATAAGTCTTTTTCAGCTGTGTATAGCTGACATGGGTATAGATGGATGTCGTTCTTATGTTCTTATGGCCAAGGAGTTCCTGGACCGTCCTGATATCGGCGCCATTGGTCACCAACTCCGTGGCAAAGGAATGTCGTAGCATGTGCGGATGGACACGAAGGGTGAAGCCTGATTTGCATGCTGCCGATTGCAGGATATACTCAAGTCCCCGGACCGTCAGTTTATTTCCTCGGTTCGAGAGGAAAAAAGTACCATCATCATTCTGATTGGAGAGGAGTCTTACCCTCAACCCCTTTTCATAGATTTCCATCGCATTCCTGCATATCGGTGTAAAAGGAACAATGCGCTGCTTATCTCCCTTTCCAGTGACTTTGACCCGCATCTTCTCTTCATCGATATCTTCTTTTTTAAGGCCTACGATTTCAGAGCAGCGCAAGCCGCTGGCAAAAAGGAGTTCCAATATGGCCTGGTCCCTGTCCTTGAGGCCATCCGTCCTCTGCTTGTTGGAATCCAGAAACTGACACACTTCCTCATAAGTAAGGAATTCAGGAAGTTTCTTATCCTTTTTAGGAAGGTTGATGACTTCAAAAGGATTATCCTTCCCACCTTTGAAGGCGTATAGATAACGATAAAAGTGCCTGAGCGCCGAAATCCTTCTCTGAATGGAGGACTTTTCCTTCTCATCAAGATTCAGCTGAAGAAGGTAGGTCCTGATTGTATCACGGTCAGGACTTTCCTTACGTTTTCCCTGTGAAGAAAGGAAAAGAAGGAAATCAGCGACATCTTCTCCATAGGATACCATCGTCTTCTCTGAATATCCTCGGACAGAGACAAGGTAATCCAGGAAATCCGAAAAATCAGGATCGTTGATTTTTGCGATACGGTTCATCCTATAATCCGGCTATGCAATAGAGAAACACACCCAGATACTGGAGAAGGGTTCCACCGATGACGAAAATATGGAAGATGGAATGCCAATACCTTTTCTTCGAACCGATTCCATAAAGAATCGAGCCGACCGTATAGGTGATTCCACCACCGATCAGAAGCCATGTCCCTGTAAAGCCCATACCACCCTGGACAAGGAACGGATAGAAGAAGATGATTCCCCAGCCGATGGCAATATAGAGAATCATGGAGATGACCTTGACAGGCATCTTCCTCATCATGGTTGCATTCAATACGACACCGAGGACCGCAAGAAGAACAACTACGGCAAGAATCACATAATTCCATGGTGTGAAGTCTGCAAGTCCCAAAAGGGTTACCGGCACATAGGTTCCGGCGATCAAAAGATAGATGGTGCAGTGATCGAGCACCTGAAATACCCGTTTTCCTTTATTGATATGAAGTCCATGATATATCGAAGAAATCGCATAAAGCGTGATGCTTGTCACACCGAAGATGATCATGGAAAGAAGAGGCATGACCTCACCCGGCTTTTTCAAAAGGGAGAACACAACGCCAAGGATCAAGCCGATCAAAGAAAGGCCTCCTCCCACGATATGAGTGACCATATTGAAGATTTCTTCGCTATGAAGATAGAAAGGAAGCTGCTGCTTCTTCCTGAGTTCGGAAATTTCTTCCTTGGAAAGATATTTTTCCTTGATCTTGGTCTCTTTCTCATGGTTTCCTGAGAAATCATTCTTCAAGAACTGCTTCTTCGCAGCATATTCCTGCTTGATCAGTTTCTTGGACTGCTTATAATTTTTCTTCTTTTCCAGGTATTTCTTCTTTTCTTGAAGAAGGCGAAGCATGGAGTCCTCAATCTTTTCGTCCCTTTCGACAGAAAGACCTTCCTTCGCCTCCGTAAATTCTATTTTAGTCATGTTAATTTGAAAAATAGCCACTGAAAAGTGGCCATTTCCTCCTTATTGTTTCTTTTTACGTCCCATCTTCTTAGGAACACTCTCATCCTTTTGAATATAATGACAGACTGGATAATTAGAGCAGCCGATGAATGTCTTTCCCCAGCGGCTCTTCTTCTCGATCAGATGTCCGACATGGCACTGAGGACAAAGGGGAGCATCGGCAGGGATTTCAACCGGTTTCTTTTCGGTTCCAAGAGGATTCCCTTGCAAGTCTTCCATATAGGTGCAGGACGGATAGTTGGAACAACCGACGAATTCACCTCTCTTACCCTTACGTTTGACAAGCTGTCCTCCACAACGTGGACATACCTTGTCAGGAATGACGTCAGGCTGTTCCTTTTCGATGTAATTGCAATTGGGATAATCAGAGCAGCCGACGAATTCACCATACCTGCCTTTGCGATAGACAAGAGGCTTTCCGCACTTCGGACAGACCCTTCCTTCGACAACCTTGGGTTGAAGCTTCTCCATGTGTTCCTGGGCAGCATCATAGTATTTGGTAAACTCATCCCAGAAATCACTGAGCAGCTTGATACGGTCAGTCTTGCCATCGGCGATGCTGTCGA
>JBNMLQ010000025.1:0-19745 GCA_050874925.1 Candidatus Enterosoma sp.
AAAGGAGGCTATCCAATGAATAGCAAGATAACAGAAGTCATATTCCTATTAGATAAGTCAGGATCCATGCATGGACTAGAAGAAAGCACCATCCAAGGATATGAGGAATTCATCGATTCACAGAAGAAAGAAGAAGGCACATGCCTAGTTACGACATGCTTCTTCTCTGATACACTGATGACCAACCATTCACATCAGGACATCCACAGCATTCCTCCCATGAAGAAAGAAGACTACATACCCAAAGGTTGTACGGCATTATATGACAGCATTGGATATCTCATCAAAGATATCGATGGATACCTTAAAGGGATAACCGAAGAAAGAAGCATCATCTTTGTCATCATCACAGACGGACTCGAAAATGCATCCAGAAAATACGATGCCAAAAGCATCCAAAGCCTTATTTCACAGAAGAAGGAATGCAGCTGGAAATTCCTCTTCCTAGGATCGAATTTCAACATCAAGACAGAAGCTGAAAAGATAGGGCTTGATGAAGATGACTACGTATCTTATCAAAATACTGAAACAGGAGTCAGGAAGAACTTCAAAGCCATCGGAAGAGCCATCAAAGCAGAAAGGATGATGGGATTCGTCGATACTGGATGGAAGGAAGAAATTGAAAAATAGATACGAGGAAACATATATCCGGGGAAGTCTCAGGACAACCCCGGATTTTTCATAGACTTCATCTTCATGAAAGACTTCAACACCTTGTCAGCATCAGCAAAGAATTGACAAAAACGTAGAATTCTACAGAAAAATCAATCAGTCATTCTAATCATAACCAAATTTAGAGTATAATAGAATTGACAAAAACGTAGAATTCTACAGAAAAGGTGATTGTATGATAAAAAGAGATAAATACCTTAAGCAGTTGGCGGAAGCCCGTGACAATGGATTTCCCAAAGTCATCACAGGAATAAGAAGATGTGGAAAGTCCTACCTGCTCGAAGAAATATACAAGGACTATCTCCTGGAAAGTGGTGTCAAGGAAGAGAACATCATCCTTTTGGCATTGGATGACGACAAGAACAGTGCTTATCGTGATCCGATAGAGCTGGGAAAATATATCAGAAGCTTATGTGAATCAAAAAATCGACATTACGTATTCTTGGACGAAATCCAAAGAGTCTATACCATCGTGAATCCGGCATTGACGGAAGGTAAGCATGTCTTGGCAGGAAAAAAAGATAAAGAAACCATATCTTTTGTGGATGTCGTCCTGGGGTTATCCCATGAAAAGAACATCGATTTATATGTGACCGGATCAAATTCCAAAATGCTATCGACCGATATCATAACCGAATTCAGGGATAAAGCTACCAATATAAGCGTTTATCCCTTGTCTTTTGAAGAGTTCTATAATTACATCGGCGGCTCGACAACGGATGCACTTTATGAATATATGCAATATGGTGGAATGCCACTGGCTGTACTAAAAAGCAAAGACGAAGACAAAAGAAAATACCTTGCAGATTTATTTGAAATGACCTATTTCAAAGATATCATCGAACATAACAATCTGAACAAAAGTGAATCACTCGATGAGCTTTGCAACATCATCAGCGAGATGACAGGAGAATTTTTGAATTCCGAAAAGATTGCCAATACCTATAAAAGCGTCAGGCATGAAAATATCAATAAGCAGACCATAGACAGATATATCAGCTATTTTATGGATGCCTTTCTGTTGAAAGCCGCAAAAAGATATGATTTGAAAGGAAGAAACGAAATAGGATCGCTGAGAAAATACTATTTTGCAGATACCGGTCTAAGGAATGCCAGACTGAACTTTGCCTATCCGGACGAAGGGCAGATGCTCGAGAACATCGTCTATAACGAACTTATATATAATGAATATACGGTCAATGTAGGCTGGTTCGACTCCATCGAAAAGAACAAAGAGGGACGATCCGTCAGAAAAAGCAACGAGGTGGATTTCTATGCGCAGAAAGGAAATCAGTCATTCTACATTCAGGTTTCAGCAGATATAACCAACCCTGAAACAAGAAAGAGAGAATTCAGTCCCTTCACCAAGATCAACGACAACATCCAGAAGATACTCGTCATAAACAAACCGATCAAGGAAACCAGGGAAGATAAGAAAGGATACATCATCATCGGAGCTGCCGATTTTCTTCTTAGATTCATCAAATGATCATCTGTCAAAGCTAAAGACGTAACTGACATAGTATTGAAAATCCGGGGCATGCTTCATCCAACCCCGGATTTGTCATTTTCGATTCAAAACTACATTCCATCCTTCTGCTTATCAAACAGAAGACATTCCTATCCCTGGTTCTTCCTTTGGAATTCCAGTCCCCATGCCTTCAAAGCATCAATAACGGGCCGAAGGGATTTTCCCATCTCCGTCAGAGAATACTCCACCTTGGGAGGAACGACAGGATAGACCGTTCTCTTGACAAGTCCATCTTCCTCCATCTCCCGGAGCTGCTGGGTAAGCATCTTCTGGGTCACAGGAGTCAAAGAACGTTTCAACTCGGAAAACCGTTTGGTGCCGGTAAGAAGGTCTCTTAGGATCAGCACCTTCCACTTGTCAGAGATGAACTTCAGACAACATTGTACAGGACATTCAGGCAGTTCCATGAATCGATTCTCCTTTTCATCAGTATACTCTGAATGGGAATTCTTTGAAAGGAGCAATCTCCTCCAAACCATGCTCCTATCTGCAATCAAATCACTTGGATACGACACTCAGTCTCACTTTATCATACTTTCCGGATTCGATGATATCGGCCATGGCGATGGCATAATCAGCATAGGAGATGGAGCTATCTCCCTTCAAGCTCAGGATCAGTTCTTCTCCGCCAAGCTGATATTCCCCTGTCCTTATACCATCGGCAACAAAATTGCAGGCAGGAGAAAGATAGACCCAGTTGAGGTTCTTGCTTTCCCTTAGGAAGCGAAGACCTTTTCCATGGGCGGCAGAAAGTGGCTTCCAGGATTCAGGGAAGTCAGCTCCCATATCGACTGTCACAGTGTGCTCCTTATTGACAAAAAGACTTCCTGCACCTCCGACGACATATAATCTGGTATCACTTCCTTCCAGTATCGTTGCAAGATGAATCATTCCATCCGTGATAGCAGGAATTGTTTCCTTTGTCCATCCTCCGATGGCATCGACGACGGCATCAAAGCCAAGAAGATCATCCTTCGTCAAAGAAAGAGCATCCTTTGAGATGAATTCCTTTACCGAGCCTTTGTTCTCACCTCTTGCAAAGCCGACGACTTCCTCTCCACGGTTCTGAAGTTCTTCGGCAATCAGATTCCCGACTCTTCCATTGGATGCAACAACAGCAATTTTCATTTTGATATACCTCTCTTGATTCCGTATCGGAATTTACGCGAGTCCTTCCGATGACAAGGACATTATAAGAGAGTAGATTCAAAATGATAAGTACGCACTAAATTGTGACATAGTCACCAAAAGGATACCATGTAAGACATCAAAAAAGGCTTCTCCCACCAAGGAAAAGCTCAGTCATATAGTTTTCTCAAGACCTTCATCACTCCGTCTTCATCATTGGAGAACGTATGGTAGGCACATATCTTCTTGATATAGGGATGGGCATTATCCATTGCATAGGAATACTTGACCGATTGTAGAAGTTCCACGTCATTGAAATAGTCGCCGAATGCCATAGCCTCCTCTCTTTGAATGCCAAAGCGTTTCATGATGGCCTGAAGAGCACTGCCCTTGTTGGCATCCATGTTGGCAACATCGATCCAGCTGACACCGGATACGACTGCCTTGAGGTTGGATGGAAGAGAGTCGAAGTACGTCTTGGATTTCTCAGCCATCTGCTTCCTGAAATAGATGGCAAGCTTGACGATGTCCTTGCTTCCGGCAACCTCTTCCAGGCTGGGAACCTGGCATAGCCTCTCATAATACATCGTTGCATGGTGCATCTCTTCATCATCCGTGCATGTCATATAGGCGCTGTCGAATCCACATAAAAGAGGTGTTGCATAGGGAACATGCTTCAAAAGCTCCAATGTCAATAAGACATCCTTCTTAGTCATGACATTCTGATAGATGATCTTATCCTTCTCAAAGACCAGAGAACCGTTCTCGGCGATGAAGATAAGATTTTCAGCGATAGATTTCAAGTCACGCCTCAAGGCATAATACTGCCTTCCTGAAGCGATGACAAAACGGATATCATCATGATGTTCTTTGACAAACAAAGGAAAATCCAAGGGAAGCTTCTTATGGGAATCCAGCAAGGTTCCATCCATATCGGTAGCAACAAGACGGATATTCAATCGATTCATAGCGGAACCATTATAAAGCAAGAAGAGAGAAACGAAAAGATGAATCCCCTTTTTGAAATCAGTAAAGGTTCGTCAGAGACACCGTAGAAAACAGGATGAACATCACCGGAAGAAGCTTCATTTCCATGTCAAAGGCTTCCATGAAATCAAAGACAAGAGTCAATTGAAGAGATGTCAGAAGGATAAGAAATGACAATACATCCAATACGACATTGACCTTTACATTCTTCAGCTTTCTTCTGAAATGGATGATGCAGGAAAAGAAAGTAAGGAAGCAGAAGAAGAAGTTGAAAAGAAACGCACTGAATAAACCTATCGGGATATCTTCCCTTATCAATCCATTGACAGGATCCTCATAGGTATTCCTCAATCCTTCCCCATACCTGATATAAAAGACGAGAAAGAAGATAAGAAAGACGACTGAAAGGATGACCATCCCTTCCATCCATCACTAGAGAATATACATGTAATAATGTATAGAAAAAACTCTATGAATAACTTTTTTCATATAACATAAAAGCCTCATGCATCCTGACATGGACAGGTTTTGCATGAGGCTTTGAAAAACAAATTATTCCAGTTCGATCGTTGACGGTGGCTTGGAAGTGAAGTCGTAAAGGACTCTGTTGACACCTTTGACTTCATTGACGATCCTATCGACGATGGTCTGCATGACATCATAGGGAATGGCAACCGGCTTTGCCGTCATGAAGTCATCCGTTTCGACAGCTCTTAGGACGATGGCATAGTCATACGTCCTGCTATCTCCCATGACACCTACGCTTCTCATGTTGCTGAGTGCTGCGAAATACTGGGAGATGGACTTATCAAGGCCTGCTTTCTTGATTTCCTCACGATAGATATAGTCGGCATCCTGGACAATCTTGATCTTCTCAGGTGTGACTTCACCGATGATACGGATACCAAGTCCCGGGCCTGGGAAAGGCTGACGATAGACGATGCTGTCAGGAAGGCCAAGAAGAGTTCCGACCTCACGGACTTCATCCTTGAAGAGATTCTTCAATGGTTCGACAAGGCCCTTGAACTTCATGTTCTTGGGAAGGCCGCCGACATTATGATGAGACTTGATCTTGGCAGAGATACCGAGACCGGATTCGATTCTATCCGGATAGATGGTACCCTGGGCAAGGAATTCGACATCATCAAGCTTATTCGTCTCTTCTTCAAAGACCTCAAGGAAGGTGGCACCGATGATTTTTCTCTTCTGCTCCGGCTCCGTGACACCCTTGAGCTTGGAGTAGAAGAGCTCCTTGCTGTCAGCCTTGATGAAGTTGAGATCAAACTTTCCCTTCGGACCGAAGACGGCCTCGACTTCCTCGGCTTCATTCTTTCTTAGAAGGCCGTGGTCGACAAAGACGCAGTACAGGTTCTTTCCGATGGCTTTGGAAAGAAGAGCAGCCGTGACGGCAGAGTCAACTCCACCGCTGAGGCCAAGAAGGACCTTCTTGTCACCGACCTGGCTACGGATCTGGGCAACCTGGTCATCGATGAAGGAAGAGGTCTTCCAATCTCCTTTGCAGCCACAGATATTCAAAACAAAATTCTCAAGAGCCTTCTGTCCTTCGATGGTATGTCTCACTTCTGGATGGAACTGCGTGGCATAGATGTTCTTCTCGACGTTTTCAAAGGATGCAATCGGGCAGTCCTTGGTCTTGGAAGTGACTACGAATCCCTGAGGGACTTCCTTGATGCGGTCCGTATGCGACATGAAGACTTCCGTATTCTTATGGAAGCCGGCAAGAAGCCTGCTCTCATGGATGATTTCGACATCGGTCTTGCCATATTCGCTCGTGTCGGCATGGATGACCTTGCCACCAAGCTGATGGGCGATCATCTGAGCACCATAGCAGATTCCAAAGATAGGTTTTCCAAGGGAATAGATTTCCTTGCCAATCAAAGGAGAGTTCTCTAAATAACAGCTGTTCGGACCCCCTGTGAAGATAAACCCTTTGACGCTCGGGTCCTTCAAGACATCCATGCTGATTGTATAGGGAACGACTTCCGAATAAACATGACACTGGCGGACTCTTCTGGCAATCAACTGATTGTACTGTCCACCGAAGTCGATGACGAGAATTTTGTCTTGCTTCATGCTAGGCTCCTTTATTTCACATGCACAATTATAAACGAAAGCCCCATCGGTATAAAGGAGCAAATTGTTTTTCTATGGCATGATTGACAATTTCATTTTTCTTTATCCTCTTTTTAGAGTACAATAAAGACATGAACCGCTTAGAAATCATCAGCCGGATAAAGGATATCAGCACCGAAGACAGGATTTCCTTCTCCATCGGATCTGAAAAAGCCTACAACCGGTTTGACCACGAGAACCGCAACCAATTCAGTCAAGGAGACATCCTCACCGATATTTCCTATATGCTCTACTCTTATATCGCCTGTGCAATATTCTTCAAGGCCCAAGGAAGCGAGAAAGCCGAAAAAGGATATTCCTTCTTTGACAGTGAATGGGAAAATCTCATCCGCAGGCAGGAGAAGGATATCTTTGACAACTCCAAGGTCGTCAAGGACAACGCCTTGCGTACCCTTTCTGCTTTTCTCTTCTCCAAGGAAGAAGTCAAGCTTGACCGATTGATGGCAAAATTCTCTCCCCTTTGTCTTCTCAAGGAGATTGAAAAGACACCAAAGAAGTCAAGGAAGATCGTACATCAGTTCGACAAGAGCAAAGAAGTCATCTTCAACCAGACTTTGCTTTTCTTAAGAAGCCTGCATCATTCCTTCTTAAGTAGGAATGACATCAAGGCAGAAGAGATACATCCAGACTTCCAGGATCTCTCCTCCGGCTTCTTCTCCTACAAGGATGAAGAACTCCTCTTCCCGACATGGCAGAATGCCTTCACGCTTGAAAGCTTCAGAAAAGTATCTTTATCTTCCCTCATGAATCTATCTGATTCCTTTCCGGTATCGAACATCAAGAAACTCTCCATCATCTATCTTGCAAAAGACATTGTTGCAACGGCAGAATTATAGAAAACAACTTCCTTCTTCAATATACACTATCAAAGGATGACAATTTTCGTTGCAACCCATAGTTGCGACATGGAAAAGCAGACTTGGTAGAGGCAACCGACCATTTTTGGCTATACTTTGGCCATCATTCGGAGGAAAAACAAATGAATATCAAAATCGCTGACAGACTTGTCGAATTAAGAAAGAAGAACGGCTATTCCCAGGAACAGCTTGCCGAAAAACTCGGCCTTTCCAGACAAGCAGTATCTAAATGGGAGAGAGCTGAGGCAAGTCCGGATACGGACAATCTGATCTGTCTTGCCAAACTCTATGGCGTATCCTTAGACGATCTTCTCTCCACAGACGAGAGTGTCGAAGACATCGCCAAGGAGACCCGTGAGAAGGCAGACGAAGATTCAAAAGAAGAGGAAGAAAAGAAGGAAGAAGTACATATCACTTCTAAAAATGGCATTCACATCGTCGACAAGGATGGAACTGAAGTCCACATCGATGTGCATGGCGTCAACGTCAAGGAAAAATCAGATGACGATGATGACGACTTAAACACGGCCGAAGATAAGAAGGATGTCCTCTCTGGCGTATTCTATGGCTGCTCCCTCTTCCTTACCGTCATCGCCTACATCCTATTAGGAACTTTCGTCAAGGGCGGATGGGCTGATTACTGGCCTCTCTTCATCCTCTTCCCTGTGCTTCCCAGCATCTACACCGCCATCAAGGAAAAGAAGTTATCCGCCTTCCTCTATCCTCTTGCCATAACCGGTGCCTATTGCTTCGTCGGCATGTTCACGGGAATGTGGCATCCGTTCTGGTTTCTCTTTCTGACCATCCCTGTCTATTACATGATTGCCGATCCGATTGATAAGGTAATCAAGAACAAATAACCGAAAGGACAATCCATGTACTATCTCTATCTAAGATATGGAAGCTTCGACAATCCCGACAGACTTATCGTCGAATATCAGGGAAACTACTATTTCCGTGGAAAGAACACGGACTGGATGGAACTCGAGGATGAAGAAAAGGACAGTCTCCTATCCGGAAGAAGCAACCGTTATTATGCGATAGAGGACAGTCAGTTTGAAAAGATACTCGATTCCTGGAAAGGAAGCAGGACAGGCTATAAATCCTTCAACACCAGACATCTATACGACCATGAAGGATATGCAGACAGCTATGACGATGAAGACGAAGTACAATGAAAAATAGAGGATTGGATCCTCTATTTTTCATTTTCATCCGGTAACAAGGAATCCGTCAAAACATCGATGCGACTGATTTTTTCCTTCTCCTTCTTGATTTCATCCAGGTCTTCTTTTCTTGTCTTGTGAGGAAGTCTCATCAGGTCATAGAACATCAGGCCTAAGACAAAGAGGTTGATGAGAGCAGCGATGGAGACGCTGTCCTCACCCAAAATATCGATGAAGTACTTGCTGAAGCCCGTCATGTAATGATAATAGGCGATACCGGAAGAGACCTGCATCAAAGGAACAAGGAAGAATCTCTTCTTATTGAAAATGGCATATAAGACGACCAAGACATCCAAGGCATAGAAATATCTCTCATGCATATGGGGAAGGAAAAAAGGAACGATGCCGATAAGGAAGGTAGAGACATAGATGAGATTCTCATCCGTAAGTCTGATTTTCCTGAGATAGAGGATAGCCATGAAGACACCGATCATCAACAGACCAATATAGGTGGAAGCCTGATTGAAGGCCAAAGAGGAGCTATCCATGTTGGATACACCGAAAAGATGCCACATGTTGGCACAGCCAAGAGTCAAATTCGAATATCCGTTCATCTGCTTGCTGAAGTAACCAAACGGTTCCAAGAAGGAGGCACCGCAGATATAGCTTGGAAGGAAGGATATCAGCAAGGCGACGGCTACCATGTAAATCGGATAGAATTTCAGTCTTCTTGACAAGGTAAGATAGACAAGAAGAGGCGCGATGAAGACAGCCTGCATCTTCAACGAAAGAGCCAATCCGAAGAAGAACCATACAAGATGGTCTTTTCGTTTCAAAAGGAAATAAAGGCAATATACGAAACAAACAAAATACATGGAATCACAGTTTCCCCATAATGCGGAATTGGTAAACTGCACTGGGAGAATCAAAAAGATCATGTAGGCAATGACAGCCTTGCCCTTGCTTTGCGTGACATGAAGAGCAATCAGGAACATACCGACAGCAATCAATATATCCATCAAAAAATAGACGGATTTCAGATAATACATCCAGTTCTGATAGAAGGAATACCCGTTGATTTGAACAATCTCCCCCTTAGGAAGAAGGCTGATGACGGCTATCATGAAAAGATAGAGCGGAGAATAGTCGCTGTCGACGGTATAGAAGTTTCCAAAGCCTACCTTTTCGATATCGGCCATCCACCCATTGAGGATGTATCCACACATATCGTTGGTCGGAAACAAAGCCGACATATATCTCACCGTCAAGGAAAGTCCAGTCACGACAAGCATCAGAAGAAGCAGGATATGCTTATCGATGAATTCCCTCAGCGAAAGTGAAAACAGCCTGAAGCCTTTTTGAATTACTTTCCATCTTTCTTTCATGGATTACCTCTTGATATGAAATGACAGCATAAGATATCGCATGGAAAATTCCATGCGAAAACGACATCATTATACTATATGAAGATTGGGAAATCCGAAGAAACCTTACTTTTTGAAATAGAGATATACCATCTTTCCAAAGCAGAAAAGATGAACAAGCAAAGAGACGAACATCAAAATATTAGATGCAATCAGGAAGAAATCAGCATCTCCTCCTTTGAGAAGAAGCGCCGAGAAAAATGCCGCAATAAAACAAAACAGACTTCCGAAATAGACTGAAATCAACAATGGCTTTTTATTGTCCTGCATAGAATTTGCTCCTTTTTAGTAATGACAACGGATAGTTGTTGTACGATAGAAATCGCTGCCCTCATTATACCACCACAAAGTCTTAAACTGGCCACAGAAATTCACAGAATACAAAACATCAAAAGCACTTGATGATACACCAGAAGCATCATTTTTCATTTCAAAAAGAAAATACTGATCAAAAGTGAATGTAGTGTCACCAACAGGTTCGGCATTTTGAACTTGAAAACTCCATTGAGCCTCCATAGAAGAATTAGGAGAAAATTGCGCTGATAAAACCGGATCAGATGAAATCGTTGTTTTAGACTTGTCAAATGATATTGATAAACTATTTGACCTATCCGACTTTAAAGTCGCTCCACTACCAAGATCACACCCGGATTCAAGGCCGCTAGAATTAGAGAATACATAATTTGAGCTATATGAAGAGCTGATTGTCGTTTGAAAATCCGTGCTTTTTGGCCACATTGCCTTAGGAACTATACTTCCTCCTATTCCACCACTATCAGTCGTTGCTCTTTGAAGAATCAAATGGACATATCCATGTTTTAATTTGTAATCTTTATAATTATCATTCCCATTCCTTCTTGCAACACTGCCCGGAATAAACGAGCTATTTGTATGAACAAGATAAAGATCTGAAACAGTAGTATAATTTGCACGGAAGACTTCAAAATTATAAAATATGTAACCATCATCACAATCTAAATCTTTAGCTGGACTAGAATAACCACTATATCTATAAAATATAGAATTTTCGTCTTCTTGACAAACAACATCACTAACAGGGACTTGTACCACATTCCCCGTAGTATTTAACAGCATCGGCACACAAATTGCTAACATCGTCAAACCATTCATTGCTTTTTCCCCCTTTGAAGCTTATACTGATTTTAGCTTTACAAGAGCAACAAAAGAAGAACACCAAGAGCCTCTTTTGTTCAGTTTTGTAAAAAAAGCGAAAGGAGTTTGCTTTATGAATTCAAAATACCGTCAGACAGAAGAAGCCATCTTCGATTCCGTCATCCTTTTTTTAAACAATCACGAAAAGAATGAGCTGACCATCAAGGAGCTTTGCCGTATGGCAGAAATCAGCCGAACGACATTCTATTCCCATTTTATGACATTGGATGAAGTTTTTATAGCACTGAAAAGGCATTATGTCAGCAAAGATTTCATTGAGACAAACGAGTTTCTGACCAAGGAAAGCAGACGCTTTTTTCTTCAATACCTCAAGGACAATGCCAGCTTCTTCCGCATCTTTCCAAAACTGCTTGAGAAAGAGGAAATCTCCTCCATGTATGAAAACGTAAAAAACAAAATAAAAACATATCCAGGATTCTCAGCCGACAGAAAGAAGCTTCTGTTTCTGACATCCGGATATGTTTCAAGCATCTTCCATGCCATGGATGACTGCTTTTCCGTATCCATAGACGACATGGAGGATTACTTCGATTACTTCGTCTCCTTGCTTTCCTGAATCTGCTTTTCGAGATTCTCTTTGCCGATGGACAGCATCAGCTTGATGCGGTTTTCCTGGTTGACCTTCGGTGCACCAGGATCATAGTCGACAGCGACGATGTTGGCAAGAGGATACAGTTCACGCACCTTTCTCATCATACCTTTTCCGGAAATATGGTTCGGAAGACAGCCGAAAGGCTGGGTGCAGACGATGTTGGAATAGCCGGATTCGGCAAGTTCGAGCATCTCACCAGTAAGAAGCCAGCCTTCTCCCATACGGTTTCCATATCCGTTGACACCCTTGTCAAGTTCCTTGACATGGGCATAGGTGGCCGGGACATTGAATTTGGAATTCTTGCTGATGGCATCATTGAACATGTTCTGGATTCCGGTGGCATAGTCAAAGAGAGCCTTGCAGGCAATCCTCTTGAGTTTATGTCCGCCATAAAGGTCGATATCGATGATACGGTTATCGATCTTGAAAAGAATGAAGTTCATCATGCCGGGAAGATTGACTTCACAGTCCTGCGAAGCCAGGAATTCTTCCAGGTTGTTGTTACCCAAGGCTGCATATTTGACATAGATTTCACCGACGACACCGACCTTGACTCTCGGCTTGTCGTCCTTTTCAATCTTGGCAAAATCACGTACGATGGCATTGAGGTTCTCACGGATGATCTTGTTCTTGTAACCATTCTTATAAAGCATCTGGTTGCATAGTTCGTCCTGCCACTTGGCTACCAGCTTATCCGTCTCTCCCTTATGGACCTCATAGGGTCTGACCTGATTGGAAAGGCACATCAGCATGTCACCATAGATGACGGCAGCAAGAGCTCTACGGATGATGCCAAGAGATATCTTCATGCCAGGATTCGGTTCCAGTCCTGAGACATTGACGGAGATCGTCGGGACATAGCCGAGTCCTGCTCTTTCAAGTCCTTTCCTAAGAAGCTTGATATAGTTGGAAGCACGGCATCCGCCACCCGTCTGAGTGATGAGAAGGGCAACCTTGTGAAGGTCATATTTTCCAGACTGCAGGGCTGCGATCATCTGACCGCAGGAAAGGATGGCAGGATAGCACATGTCGTTCTGAATATATTTCAGACCGGTCTGGGCGATTTCAGGACCTGTCGTCTCCAAGAGTTCGGCCTTGTATCCATAATGGTTGAAGACCTTTCCGAGCATCTTGAAATGAATCGGAGCCATCATAGGGAAGAGAAGGGTATATTCCTTCTTCATCTGCTTAGTGAAGATGATTCGGCCTGTCTTGTCTCTCTTGAGCTTGATTTCTTTTTCAGACATCTTACTTGCCCTCCTTCTTCAGGCTTTCCTGGTAAGCCTTCTTCTTTCGCAAAGCCTCCAAAAGAGAACGGATCCTGATCTTGACCGTTCCAAGGTTGGTGACTTCGTCGATCTTGACCTGGGTGTAGATCTTGTCATGGCGTTCCAGGATGTCCCTGACTTCATCGCCGGTGACGGCATCGACACCGCAACCGAAGGAAACGAGCTGGATGATCTCCATGTCCTTCTGATGGCTGACATAGTTGGCAGCCTTGTACATGCGGGAATGGAACGTCCACTGGTTCAGGACATGGCTAGGCTCAGGATTGTCCTCAAGCCTTGCGATGACATCTTCGCTGACGATGGCACAGTCATACTGAAGGATGAGCTTGTCGATGTCATGGTTGATGAGAGGATCGACATGGTATGGTCTTCCGGCAAGGACGATGATGTTCTTTCCTTCCTTCCTGGCATTCTCGATGATGCTAAGTCCGTGCCTCTGGACAAGCTTCTTATATCTGTCATATTCAGCAAAGGCAAGAGAGGCAGCCTTCCTTACTTCGCCTATCTTCAGATCCGGGAAATACTTCACCAGCTCCTCATAAACCTTGCTTCCGAAGTGCTTCCTTTCATAAAGATCGACGTAGTCATTGATGAAGGTGACACCGTCATTCTTGAGAACCTTCATGTTGGCTGCGATGACTTCCGGATAATAGGCGACGACAGGACAGTTATAGTGGTTGTCCGTATGCTTTTCCTTGAGGTTCCAGGTCATGCAGGGATAATAGATATACTTCACACCCTTCTCGATGAGATTCATGACATGGCCGTGCATCAGTTTGGCCGGATAGCAGACGGTATCGCTAGGAATCGTCATCTGTCCGGAGTGATAGAGCTTGGCACTGGATTTGTCGGAAAAGACGACCTGGAAGCCAAGTTCGGTGAAGAACCTGGACCAGAACGGGGCAAGCTCATAGAAATTGAGTCCCATCGGGAAACCTATCTTGCCACGGGGATATTTCTTCTCGTCCTCAAGGGCATGGTCATAGGAACGAAGAAGCCTGTTCTTGAAGGCATACATATCCAGTTCGCTGTTGGATCTGGCCTTCTTGGTGACTGGCTTCTCACAACGGTTTCCGCCGATGAAGGACCTCTTGTCATCAAAGATGGACATCGTCAGATGGCACTTGTTGTTGCACATCTGGCAGACATAGGAGATGACCTTCCTATGGAAATCAGCAAGCTGCTCCTTATTTAGGATGGAAGACTTGTCAAGATGAAGTTCCATGGCATCCAAAGCGGCACCATAGGCACCCATCAGTCCTGCCACATTGGAACGGATGACGTTGACGCCAAGTTCCATCTCAAAGGCACGAAGGACGGCATCGTTGAGGAACGTTCCTCCCTGGACGACAATCTTCTTGCCAAGGTCTTCGCTGGAAGAACAGCGGATGACTTTATAAAGAGCATTCTTGACGACGGAGATGGCAAGTCCGGCTGCGATGTCACTGACACTGGCACCATCCTTCTGGGCCTGCTTGACGCTGGAATTCATGAAGACGGTGCATCTGGATCCAAGGTTGACAGGCCGCTTTGCTTCCAAGGCAAGCTTGGAGAACTCTTCGATGGAATAACCTAACGACGTCGCAAACGTCTGAAGGAAGGAACCACAGCCGCTGGAACAGGCTTCATTTAAGAAGATGTCATCGATGACACCGTTCTTGATATGGAAGCATTTGATGTCCTGGCCACCGATGTCGATGATAAATTCGACATCCTTCAGGAAATGCTTGGCTGCCTGGAAATGAGCCATGGTCTCGACGATGCCATGATCAAAACAAAAAGCATTCTTGGCAAGTTCCTCGCCATATCCGGTCGCAGAGGAGCCGGCGATATAGGCTTTATCGGACATCTTGGTATAGATATCCATAAGCATATCCTTCAGAAGAGATATCGGATCTCCCTTGTTAGGAACATAATTGGTGTAACGGATGTTGTAATCCTTGTCGACCAAGACGACCTTGAGGGTCGTCGATCCGGAATCGACACCGAGATACAAAGGGCCTTCATATCCTTCCAAAGGAAGGACTTCCACCCTGTCCTTGTCATGTCTTTCCTTGAATTCCTGATATTCTTCCTGATTGTGGAAAAGAGGTTCAAGATAGGCGAAGTTCTCATTGTTTCGATAGGCAGAGACCTTGTCCATGATGGAATAAAGGTCGATAGGCTTGTCCTTCTTGGCAAGAAGGGCAGAGCCGATGGCAACGAAATACAGGGAATTCTCCGGAAGCGTACCTTCGACCTTCAAAACCTTGTCGAAGGCCTTGCGAAGCTCAGACATGAATGTCAGAGGACCTCCGAGATACATGACGTTTCCTTCGATTTCACGTCCCTGGGCAAGACCGGCGATGGTCTGGTTCACGACGGCATAGAAAATACTCTCAGCCACGTCTTCCTTCCTGGCACCCTGGTTGAGCAGAGGCTGGACGTCACTCTTGGCAAAGACACCGCAGCGGGAAGCGATGGTGTATGTTCTTTCATGCCTTGAGGCAAGTTCGTTGATTTCCGTGACTGGGACGTTGAGAAGGGAAGCCATCTGATCGATGAAGGCACCGGTACCACCGGCACAGGTTCCGTTCATCCTGACTTCGACACCGTTGTTCAAAAAAAGAATCTTGGCATCCTCTCCGCCAAGCTCGATGATGGCATCCGTCTGCGGATAGAAGCGCTTCGTCGTCTCTCTGGTCGCATAGACTTCCTGATAGAAAGGAAACTTGCAGCCATCGGCAATACCCATTCCGGCTGAGCCGGTAAAAGCAAGGCTGACCTCCTTCATCCCTTTGAGAGGTCCCTCTTCCAGGGATTTCAGGACAGCAGAGAGCTTTTCACTGATTTTGGAATAATGTCTTTCATAAGACTTATAGATGACTTTGTCATCATCGTCAAGGACAACGGCCTTGATGGTGGTCGAACCGATATCAATACCGACAGAAATCATATTTACTTCTTCTCCTTTCCATCATCCGCATCCTTTGAGAAATCGACGACGGCGATAGCGGGCGGATCATTCTTTTCATCACCGGTGAAATAGGAAGAGACATCGATGAAGCAGCCACGCTTCTTGCTCTCCTCCCCATGGATATATTCTTTGCTGGAATAAGTCTGATAGACACTTGTACGCATGGCAACGGGCATCGATTCCCTCAGCTGATCCTGATCAGCTTCAATCAGGCAGTAATTGTTCATCATGCAGAAATAGTTCAGGAAGGAGCCTATGATCAAGACAAAGGCAGGAACGATGAGACAGGTGAAGATGGCATCCCTGCTGGAGTCGACCCGGATATAGCTGACACCCCATAAGGCAAAGCCATACATCGTGGCAAAAAGCAGATAGCAGGGAAGGTTCATGAAGAAGCTTCTCTTAAGACGATAGGCATTGAATCCCCTTGAAAAGGCCCTGGCGACGCTCCTGGACTGAGAGGAAGGAATATTCAGATCCAAATCAGGAAAGACGACCGTGGAAATATAATGGTAGCTCAGATTCTCATTGACACCGAAGAAGATGATGAAGACAAGCGGAAGAAACATACATAAGCCGATATAGACTGTAAACGGACGTACCATTTCATATCCGCGTTCCAAAAGAAACCTTGTCATATCCTTTCGCATCAAGGAAAAATCAGAAATCAGTGCAAGCATCTCCTTGAAGGCATCCTGAGACTCAGGAAAACAGGAAACGATGCCGGGAATGGCAATTCCCAGAGCAAACAGCATGACAAGAAGGATGCCGATAGCTGCCGCCACCGTAAGGAAGACACCGAAGATGCCACCCTTGTTGGATTGAAAGAAAGCCTTATATCCATCGATATAGGAGAACTTCTCCTTCCCGATGCCGGTGATGGCATAACGAAGCCTTCTGTCTGCGGCGTAGAACATCGGAAGGACGAAATAAGTCAGAAGGATGGAGACACCATATGTAAACACCGATGCCAGAAGAATCAGGCACATCAAAAAAGAGGGTAGGAAAAGCATGCTGATGTTCTTCAAAAAGTGACATCGTAGAGCCTTCTTCTGATAAGGAATATATCTTTGAAATTCTTGAACCATGTTATAGACACACAAAAAATAGTTGAAGTCTTTTTATTATAATAAAAAAAGCTGGGACGACAAACAAGAATACAACTATTTTTTCTTTCTGGAACGGATGGCCTCTTCCTCCAGCTCACGCTTCGTCTCATCGCTTCTTTTCTTCAACATGAGGGCAAGGCGGTCCGTCTGTTCATGACGGATCGGAGTGACGCTGTCATTCTCGGCCATACGTAAGGTCTTCTCAAGTTCCGTCACCGGAAGAAACCAATCGGTCACATCCTTTCTGGCAATCATCTTGGGAACAGCCAGGCTAGGGTTATAGACGACGACGGAAACAAACATCTTATCGTCAGGGGAAACACCTAGAGCCGTCTCTAGTTTCCTTACCTGCTCCTCGTTGACAAGAATAGGGTTTTCGATCCTTTGGGTATTGTTTTTGTAATCCTTGAGGAAAAAGCTCGGATCCGAGGCATTTCCATAGATTCCACCCTGAACGGTGAAGGATTTGACAACATAGATATATTTGTCAGCAAAAAGTATATGGTCATACACGACCGGCTTTGTGGCATCACCCAAAAGATAAAGAGTGACCTGATTGAGAAGAAGATGATCGTTCTCGTCAGCAAAATGCCTGAGCACCTTGTAGACTCTCTTATCAAATCTTCTCTTCTCCAGGCTCCTTCTGATGGAGTCGCTGAAGAAGAGAACGATAGACAGCAAGAGCAGAAGGACACAGCAGGAAAGTATGATCCAGCCTAGCATGCTACTCCTTGATGCATTCCAAGGCAACATCCATCATATGGGTGAAGGATGTCTGTCTTTCTTCGGATGTCGTCTCCTGGGAAGTGATAAGGCTATCGGAGATGGTGAGAATGGAAAGTGCTTCCTTATGAGCTTCGGCGGCAACGGTATAAAGGCCATAAGATTCCATCTCAAAGCAAAGGATGCCCATCTTGGCCCATGGCTTCCAGTCTTCATTGTAGAAGTTATCACCGGAGAAGACCTGTCCTACCTGATGGCGATAACCAAATTTCTCACAGGCATCGGCAGCTTCTTTCAGAACAGGATAGGAAGCAGTCGCAGAGAGCTGCCCATTGAGATTGAACTGGCTTTGCCAGTTGGAATTGGTGCTTGCACCGATGGCAAGGACGATGTCAAACAGCTTCAGATTTTCCTGGCAGGAACCGGCGGTTCCGACACGGATGATTCTGTCGACATGATAGAAATGATATAGCTCATAGGCATAAAGGCCGATGGACGGAATGCCCATGCCCGATCCCATGACTGTGACTCTCTTTCCTTTGTAAAAGCCTGTGAAGGCAAGCATGTTTCTGATGCCGTTGACCTGCTTTACATCCGTAAGATACGTCTCGGCGATGAACTTCGCCCTGAGAGGGTCTCCCGGCATCAATACAGTCTTGGCAATTTCGTTTTCCAGCGCTTCATTATGTGGTGTAGGCATCTTTTTATCCTCCGTTTTGATACCTTAGATTATACCCCAAACCGACTTGGCTTGGAAGGAGAGAAAAAAGAGATTCAAAAGCAAGAAAAAATCCTAGGATAAAGAAGAAAAAGAAGAAAGAAAAGGAAGGCTTTCTTTCATGATTTTCATCGTCAAAAAACAGCCTTCGGATGGTATACTAATGGCATTATGCAAGATAAAGAAATTTTCAGACTGAACATCATCGTAGACAAATCCTATTCCTACCTGAAGTATCATGCCGATGCCTCTCTCAAGAAGAGCCTGGATGGTCTTTTCTATACGCCATATTCCATCATCAGGAAAATAGAAATCGACAATGATACCGATAAGGATTATGGTTCACTCATCCTGAAGTTCGAGTCCTCTTCAGACATCCTATCCGTCGATGACCTCTATCTCGGGCCGATAGCAAAGAGAAGCCGCTATCTGGTCAAAGAGAACCTGTCCGTCCATCTTGACGAAGCAAGGCTTCTCAACATGAAGGAAGAGACCAAAGTATCCCTTCTTGTCAAAGTGATAGCAAACGGAAACACAGAACTATCAAGCGTAAATAGAAGCATCCATCTGTTTCCATCCAGCATGTTCCCGTTTGACCCCTTCAATGATGCCAAGCTTCTTTCCGAATTCATCATCCCCAAGGATGAGAGCCTGAAGCACTTTGACAAGGAAGAAAATACTCCCGTCTATGAAGGAAAGGAAAAAAGCGATGTCATCGCAAGGCTTTCTGATACACTTGCTCTCTTGCGCAAAGAGTCTCTTTTCCTGAAATCCTCCTGCAATCGCAAATCCATGTATCTAGATATCCAAAGCCCGTCTGATACACTGATGAAAAAGGGTGGTGACGAACTGGATATCGCCCTTCTTTTCCTGTCTCTCCTTTCAAGAGCAGGATTCCATCCCATCCTTGTCCTCTTGCAGAACCATATCCTCGTCGGAACCTTCCTTACTGACTATGACACCTTCCATGACGGAGAAGAGACAAGGCCAAGCTTTGTCTATTCCCTTTGTGTCGGAGAAGATAAATCTCTCATCCTTCTAGATGCCCTGGATCTCATCGATAGCGATGTCTCCTTAGGGAAATCCGTAGAAAAAGCAGGTGAGTATCTAAGAGCCTATCGAAACGAATTCATCGCCTTGGATATCCATACCCTGCAAGCTTCCTGCTTCCATCCGATATCAGAAGCTAACATAGCTCTCCTAAGTCAGGAAGAGCAGGATAGTCTTTTGTCCTACCAGAAAGAA
>JBNMLQ010000026.1:0-18946 GCA_050874925.1 Candidatus Enterosoma sp.
CTGAATAGCTTATAGCACCAGGTTTCAAATCTGGTATCTTCATTTTGCTCCAAGGAAATGATATCCTTGTCTTCCTGATAATCAAAATCAAGATAATATCTAGACAAGGCATCCAAGAAGACTCTGACACACTTGTCGACATCATATTTCTCATCGGCATCGACAAAGGATGTGATTTCATCCAGGATTTTTCCCTGCCTGAAATATTGGTTGGCAAAGGCGATCAACGGCTCATCGGAAATGGTGGACAAGCCCAAGGGAACGCCTGCGGAAATACCGAATTCCTTGATGGTGTTCATACAGAAAGAGTGGATGGTATAGATGGATGCCTGATTGATATCCACTCCATGGAGTTTGCTGCGAATACGGTTCTTGAGTTCCCCGGCAGCCTTTTCAGTATAGGTGACAATCAGGATGGAGTTTAGGTCATAATGGTATAGGTTGACAAGTTTATCGACAATCTGAATGATGTTATAAGTCTTTCCTGTACCTGCCGATGCCTCGATGACATAGTTCTTCAATGGGCTGAAGTTGTTTAAATCAAATTTATTCACCTCCATTTTCATGTTCCTCCATCTTTTCGTAATGTAAGAAAAGAATTTCATCAGAAACTCTTTCTTTTTCTAAGGAAACTTCTTCTTTGAACTGATATCTTGTATATCCAAGCTTGGTTGAATCGAACAATTTTGCGTAGTCGAAGAAATTCCAGGGTGAATGGTCTCCGTTCAATTCATTGTAGAATGAATCCAAATTGTCAACCTTTTCATCTTTCTTTTCAAAGAAGGCTATCGGATAGCAACGATTGTCATGATTCATCATGTGACGATGGATCGTATTGAGTGTATGGATAGCCGTTTCCTTATCCACTTCGAATTCTCTTTGGGATTCTCCGTATTTCAAAATAACATGGAAAAAATAAGGGGATTCCTGACTTGCAATATCCATAAGGGCAGCAGCATAGACATAAAGGAACTTATCCGCTGAAGCATGCCTGTCATTCGAAATCGGCTTCAAGACAAAATAATATCGCGTGGACTGATTGACAAATCGGCAGAATTCATTGTCGCAGAGAAGGACCCATTCTTCTTTTTCATCCTTAAGTCGAAGGTCGGGAAGTCGGATGATTTCATAATCCAGATGGGAAACATGATTGACAACATCGATAACCTTCTGACAATCATCGATCATCCTATTGAATTCTTTGTCTTTGATATTCTCGTTGATATCAGGAAGTGAGTGCATGATTTCAAAGCCCCTCTTATAAGCCTCTCTGTCAGCATTCTCGATATAGTCTCGCTTTTCATGAAGAAAGGAAGCGATGATAGAGCTTGTCATATTACTCCTGGTCAGACTATCCAGAGAGAAAGGCTCGAATTCATTCTGAGTCTTCTCATAGACATCGGCATTTCTGCCAAATTGTCTTGACGCCTTGTATTTCAATGGTTCCGTCAGATAGTTTTTGATATTGGAAAGGGTTATCTTTCCATTGTCCTCTTCTTCTATGTCGTCTTCTTCATGAAGAATATCAGGATCATCCTTCATGCTTAGAAGATCGTTGAAATAATCCTTATCCTTGAATTCCTTCTTGGTGAACAACGTGTCATAGTTTCTTGTCTCATCGATGTTGATGGTATGTTCATGATGATCAAGATGGGAAAACTGTTCCAGACTGACAAGGAAGCTGGATGGATAAAATTCCTCATCGCTTTTCAAATCGCGGTTGACGTAGCTGACATAGAAGGCTTTTTGGGCATTCTCGGACTGAAGAAGAAAAGAATCAAACAAAGGTTGGGTCAGTTCCTTGCGGATATCCAGTTCGCTCCTGGTCTTCACCTTTGGGAAATTAGCTGAACTAGCATCCAAAAAGAAAATATATTTAGCTGATAGAATTGCTTCCTCATGATAATCAGTAAATGTGATGCCCTTAGTATATAAAGGACCATCTTCTGAAGAAGATAAAGCCATGTCTTTCAAAGAATAAAAAAGTGTCATCAATGGAATATTTCCATTGGCAAGACCATATTCTTCAAATCTATACAGCTCATTTTGTATCCTGATAAAGTCTTCGTTTGTTTCAGCTCCATGATTATCCAAGACAGAGAACCATTTGGTCAATTCTTGATTTATCCGGTTAAGACTTTCAGGGCTGATATAGGAAAAAGAATGAATCACATCGATGAAGGCATCGATGTCGTCAATCAGATTCACGAAACGTAAAATAGCATCATCATCCATGCCGATGGTATGATAGGGAAGATAGCTGCCTTGTTCTAATTCGACAAGCGAGTCATCGATATTCTGATAGGAGACCAGTTTAGACAGAAGAAGTCGTTTCTTGGCATAATCAAAATCATCCATGCTGTCTTTTCGACGGTACACATTCATGTTCAGAATAGCATTGGGAAATTCATCCTGTTCATCCTTGCTGATTCCTCTTGCCTGTGCAATCATAGGGTTGTGAATCAGTTCATAGAAATCCAGTCTAGTATAGTATTCCTTGTTTGCGATTTCCAAAAGCTTGCAAAGTCCTTCCTTTATGTCGCTATCCTTGCTGATAGCTCCATTGATAGAAAATGGAACATCTGGAAAATTGATATTATCCTGGGAAAAGACTCTTTTGATTTCATTCTTATATGAAGTAATATCCGGTGCAAGAACCAGAAAATCAGAATAATGGTTTTCCGGTTTCTGAAGCAAATGACAGATGTTCGAATGGACGGCTTCCATCTCTCGCATCCTGGATGGGGCTGAAAGAACAGAGATTTCGTTTTCCATTTCCGAGGAAGGCTTTAAAAAATAACATTTCGCATCATGAGAATCGCAATAAGCATCCAAAATATCCAGGGACGTCTTATCAAAGGACGAGAAGCCGAAGAAATATACTTTTTCTTTCTTTTCCAAGAAACCTTGGCGATGTCCGTAAAGATAACGGAGCGTTCCCTTCCGATATGAATATAGCTCATGCATCACTTCATCATAAGTTTTTTTCTGCCATCCGACGATATCAATTGCTTCCTTGTCATAATCAAGAAAAAGAGAGGCCAAGGAATCAGCCAAATCGTAAAGTTGAATGGCATCAAGCTTGCCGTTTTTATATAAATAGGAAGAAATGTCATCAGGAAACTCATCTTTGTTTTCTTCCTTAGCCAAATGCTTTAACAAAAATTCACGAAGAAGTCCCTTGCTGACGATATGATAATTTTCCCCCATATCCAATAGAGAAAGAAGGCCGTCTTCGAGTTTCAGGAAACGGACATTCATCAAGACGCCGGCATCGTTTTTCAGAAAAATGCTCTTGAAATATCCCTCCATGTTCTTATGTGGGACGATGATGGTAGAAACTGAAAAAGGATCCTTCTTATGCCTTATTTCATCCACCAGCTGAAGAGCCAGGATTTCAAGCTTTTCATTCTCTATCAGTTCTTTCATAAGTCGCCTCACTTTTCTGACTGCATATATTTTAATATGAAACGTCTCTTCTTTCTTTAATAATTCTTGAAAATGACATCGTTTGTCTCTAAATTTTGATAAAACATCACCCCATTGATAAAAAGTCACCTTTAAGACGTGCAAAGGATGATTTTGAAGTCATCTTTTCGCTATAATGAAAAAGAAACAGGGAGATTCTCAATGAATATACAGATTTTTGGAACAAACAAAGATTTCGACACGAAAAAGGCACAAAGATACTTCAAGGAACGTTCCATCCGTTTCCAATATATCGACATGAATGACAAAGGTATGGCCAAAGGCGAATTCGTATCTGTCATGAATGCCGTGGGTCTTCAGAACATGATTAATTATAAATCCAAGGACAAAGAAAACCTGTCTTTGCTGGATTATCTTTCCGATGAAGCCAAAATCGACAAGCTTCTCGAATTTCAGCACTTGATTGCCACACCGATTGTCAGAAACGGAAGGAAAGCAAGCGTTGGATATACACCTGAAGTTTACAAGAAATGGGAAGAGGAAGAAAAATAGTTTTGAAAAAGGACGTCTCAGTCACTCTTGGCTGCTACGTCCTCTTTTTCATCAAAAACAATATCGTTCGTCTTCAACTTCTCCTCAAGGCAATACTTGGCGAATGCCTTGACGTCCTTGAAATCATTGAAATCGGCAATATAGAAATGGTCTCCCATCTCATCGGCGATGGCCGGAGGAATATCTCCGCACATCTTAAGAACAGGTCCATATTTAGACATGATCTCTTCATGGTCATGAACATATTGCTTGGCATCACGCTGAGCAACATAAGAACAATAATACCTGGTATCTCCAAGGGGATGCCGATTTTCGCCATAGGCCACCATATCAGCCCAGACCTGATACAGATCCAAGGAACCTGAAAAGTCTTCCATATCAACGGTGTAACCGCCAGGAGCCCTCATATTGACCTCTAAGCCAATGACTTCTCCTTTCTTCCACCGCCCAGGCTTATCCGTATTGGCAATGAAGAATTCACAATGGAAAAAGCGATTTTTAGCCTGGAAGGCAAGGAGTACCTTTTCTCCGGCAGTCCTCAATTCATAAGGGATATCCTTATCGACATAATACCAGACGGAATGGCCGTAATTGACACAATCCATCAAGGAATCTGTTTCGACATGGCTGCAGGAATAAATCGGTCTCGCAAGACTGTCAGATACACCATCGAACGTCCTGATATAGCCATCGACATATTCTTCCATGATGTAGTCTATTTCTCTTTTCCTGGAGAAGAATGTATCCAAATCCTTTTCATTGGAAATCCTCCAGGTATCGCTGGCACCGACGCCATTGTTTGGTTTGACAATGACAGGGTAGCCGACTGCATCGATGAATTTCAGACAATCCTGTTTTGAGGATACGATATGCCATTTTGCCGTCTTAACGCCGGCCAAAGCATAATACTTCTTCATCACGGACTTTAATTTATAGCGAGAAATCTCGCTAGAATTCAATCCAGTCTGAATATTGAAATCACTTCTGAGCCTGGCATCATTTTCAAGCCAGTATTCATTGAGAGAATCAACCCAATCTATTTTTCCATAGCGATACGTGAAATATCCCATGGCTTTGATCAATTCATTGTAGTTCGACAAATCAGAAACATAGTAGTATTCTGTCAGAGCGTCCTTGAGTTCATAACGGAGATTGTCATAAGGAGTATCTCCGATACCAAGGACATTCACTCCGTTTTTGTGCAATGCAACAACGAAATGATAGTAATTCAAAGGAAAGTTGGGCGAAATGAAAACAAAATTCATCTTTTAATTTCTCCAATCACAATCTTCTTATAGAAGATTCGATTGAAGATATCAACGAATCATCGTCAAGTAAGTGGTTACCGACCAAACATATATTCAAATCTGTACAAAAACAATGCAATCATTCCCATACCCCCATTGGGGTTTCCTGGTTCATCCACCCCAGCTTGCAAGCAAGTCTTACAGAATGTCACCGGGCATAACGTCGGCTGTGGCCCAACCTAGTGCCTGAAAGGCATTGCATGTGTTCTTCAGTCTTTGACAGGGCCGGATGTCATTCCTACGGAGGAATATCCTTACATCCAGACTCAAAGGCATTGATATGATACATCTGACACATCTTTGTCCCGACAAGGGCAAGAAGTTTGGATTTCTGCGTCTGGATTTCATTTTCCAAGACGGACATTTCCATTCTCAGCTTCAAATATAGCGTCGAATTCTTTTCGCAAAAGACAAGACGTCTCGTCTTTTCTTCCAATCTCTTCTCTATTTCTTGAATTTGCTTACAACATTTAGAATAATCCCTTAAGTCTTCTTCCGTGTAGAAAACATCATCTTTACGCTGAAGATAATAAAACTTTCCACACGAGCTACCCTTTGATTGAGTAACCCTATGGAGAAAATTCGGCATCTTCTTGGATTCGTTTTTACCTCTTGACTTTGCTTCCATAAGGCATGAAATCTCCTTCATTTATCTATTGTCATGAAAAAAGGAAATTGCACGTTCTTTTTTTAAAAAATCAAAAAAGCCTACTATTTATTTACAAAAAGGTCAGTATGTCACAACTTTTTCAATATCGTCGGATAATGTATTTTGATTCTCTTCAATGCCTTATCCATAAAATAAACAATTTGTTTTCTCCACCAGCACCAGTCATGATCAACATCGTATCCCCAATAGTCAGAGAAGACCGGTATCCCCTTCTCTTCCAAAAGTGAAGTCAGTATGGGTTGGGTGCGAAGGCCTTCATCTTCCCATTTGCCTCTACCGACGCAAAGATAGATACACCTATCCTTATAGATGCTGACATATGGATGGTCATTTTGCATATTTTCCAGAGAATGAATCGGAGAATTGAGATAAACCAATGAAGACATATATCCATTCATCAACAAGGAAGCATCAAAAATGCCACTTAAGGAAATGAAGCCTTCGAATAGATCAGGCCGGCGGAAAAAGAAATTCGCAGCATGATATCCTCCCATGGAGTTTCCTGTCAGAAGGATTCTGGAACGGAAACGACAGTTTCGACGAATCAACGGAAGGACCTCCTCAATCACATAGCGATAGTATTTCTCTTGATTTTGAATTCTCGTTTCGGGATCCCCGTCAGTATCGGAAAAAGAAACCTTATCCATGGAGTCTATACAAAAAAGTTGGATCAAGCCTTTATCCAGATACGGCTTCAAAGCCCTTACCATCCCAAAGTGTTCATAATCAAAGGCGGTTCCGTCCTGACTTGGTATGACAAGCACCGGGAAGGCTTTCCTCCTGCCATAGATAAGAACGTTCATCATCCTATCAAGAATGGATGACTTCTGCTTTAAGAGAATTCTAGATGCAATCATGATTTCATTGTATCACTGTTACGCTTTTTCTTTGTCATTTTTTATGAATGTGTTTCAAATAATCCAGAAAGACGTCGGTCTTTTTCTTTAAAATGTATCAATTTCCATGATTTCTGTCCAAAAAGGTTGAGAAAGGGTTTACAATAAGGTATAGTAATAGATAGTAACAAACTTGTATACAAGGAGGAATCTATTTATGAAGAAAGCTCTTATATTCGGTATTGCCGGTGTCAGTGGCGTCTATCTTGGAAAAGAGCTGAAGGACAACGGATATGAAGTCTTCGGTTCTGACATCAAGCCGGTGGAGGAATTCTATCGCTTTGACGGATTCTATAGCTGCGATGTGACAGACTTCAAAGCCGTCAAAAACCTCATAAACCTGATAAATCCGACACACATCTTCAACCTTACGGATGTCGGCGGTGTCGGTCAGGCATGGAAGAACCCACAGAGGATGATGGCCGTCAACCTCACAGGGACACTGAACATCCTGGAAGCTTGCAAGGACTTCTTCATGAAACCAAAGATTCTTCTTGTAGGAAGCGGAGATCAATATGCTCCTTCTTTGAAGATGCTTGACGAACATAGTGAAATGCGTTCCACGTCTCCATACGGAATCTCCAAGATCTGCCAGGAGAAGATTGCCTCCGTCTATCATGAAAAATATGAAATGCCAATATATTGTGTACGGCCATTCAACCATGCCGGTGTCGGTCAGAACGAAAACTTCTTTGTCCCAATGATCTGCAAACAGGCTGCCGAACTTAAGAAGGCAGGCAAGAATGACGGAACCATCTATACCGGTAATTTAAAAGTCAGCCGTGACTTCCTGGATGTCAAAGACCTGGTCAGAGGTTACCGCATGGTCATTGAATCTTCCAAGAGCGAGGAAATCTATAACATAGGATATGGAATCTCCTACCCTTTGGAAGAGCTTGTCAACTACATCATTTCCTTGACAGGACTGAAACTCAACGTCTTCGTCGACGGCAATCTCATCCGTCCGAGTGATAACCCATATAGCTGCTGTGACCATTCCAAGATCACCAAGCTTCTCGGTTGGGAACCTCAGCATAACATCTATGAAACCATCAAGGAAGTCTATCAGGACTATCTGAGCAAATAAAAAACGTATCCATATATGTTCGGGTCAGCTATGAGCTGACCCTTTTCTTTTTATCCAGACAAGCTTAAAAAAGGATCAACAAAACGAAAGTTTCTTAGTCAACGTATTCCTAAGGAAACTATCTTCCTTACGAACATAAGGGAAGGTGAGAAGAATAGCAAAAAAGACAGAGGTTCCTTCTTCGAGCAAAAGAAAGCGTGGTTCTGAATACGAGTAAAATAGGATGGCTGTCCAAATCATAAGATAAAAGAAATTGATTTTTTGTTTTTTGGCAAACATATCGGAATATAGACGAGAAAGCAAAAATCCAAAAAAGATTGCCATGAAAATAAGTCCGAAGATACCATAATACAAAAGAAGGTCATAGAAGGAATTGTGACATGTATATGTGACTCTCTGGTCTAAATATGGATTTGCATAAACATATTGCTGGAAAATATTGATGAACGGATATTTGGAATATCCCAGGAAAAAATGCTTCGTATCAATCATACTCAATCCAGCCATGGAAAGATCCTTTCTGGCATACATGGTTCCCATGGCCGTGAAATGATGGAAAAGGAATTCGATGTTATCATGATAGAACTTTGGAAAAGCAAATTTAGAGATAAGAAGGAAACCAATCATCGAAACAGCCAAGAAAACAAATAGAGAAGACCAGAACTTATTTTTTCTGAAATATAGAATCGGGAACATGCAAAGGGTGACTGCACCCATGAGAAAGAGAAGGATAAATGGTGTCTTCGAGGATATCAGGAATGATAGCAATGTATAGCATAAATAAAGAAGGAAAGGAATCATCTTTGGTTTTTCAACGAAATCGGCAAGGCTGAAGATGCCTCCAAAAAAAAGGAAGAATCCAAATACGTTTCTTCCTGTTGTATAAGCTTTTGGTTCCAAAAGCCATAGATTTGCATTTGGATGGAAGAAAAACTTAAAGTTATTGATCAGCATATCGCTTTCAAATAATACAGAATAGATAGCCATCGACAAGACTACCAATTCAATCAACATATAAAGCAGGCGGAAAAGAAACTTACCCTTCTTTCCAAGGCTTTTTATGACAAGGAAAAGAACCGAAAGATAGGAATAGAAACATAGGTCGTCGATGAGAGTGACAAAGTGTTCCGAAATCGTAAATCCCGAATATGTGATATCAACCACATGCCCGTCAAAAGGTACGACATATTGATAAATTTGTTCGCCATAGGGCTGCATGAACACCTGGAAGACTCTCACTACCATGAAAACCATAAGAATATAAGTCGGAAGAGAAAGCACTTTGATTTCCTGTCTCATTCGATAAAGAAGAAGGAAAACCAGGCCTAGATAAATCACACCTAAAACAATAGTAAAAAGCAGACTCGGGGAAATGCCGGGATAATATTTCGCAAAAGAAAAAAAGTCAGGTATATTCCCAGGCCTGATGTCCGAATTGGAAAAATCAAATTTTCCTAAAGTAAAAACAGGTGTCAAAAGACTGATAAGAAGGAAGAGGCAGAAATCACATACTGTTTTTCCTGTCGGTTTAGATTCTTTAAAATCCGTTCGCAATAAAGTAAGCATCTTCATCATTATACTTTTTCAAAAAATGAAAGTCTATTTCAAACAGGAATCCGCATCAAATATAGAAACGAATTTGAGCAAATGTATCAAATCATGGCCCTGATAGCCCACATAATTGCATGGATTAGCATTTTTAACTTCCAAACAAAGGCTATTCAGTATAAAATATAGCTTCTTAAATGACATCTCTTATTTTTGAAAGGATAACATATGGATGTTTTTATTGAATTCCTGAAAGCCTTCGTCTTCGGCATCGTAGAAGGTATCACGGAATGGCTGCCCGTATCCTCTACCGGGCACATGATCATTCTTGGACAGTATTTCGGATTCGAGCAGACCCAAGGAAAGGCATTCTACGACTTTTTCCTCGTCATCATTCAGCTCGGTGCCATCATCGCCGTCATCTTTTCCTTCATCAAGGAACTATGGCCCTTTGGCAAGAAAAAAAGCAATGCCCAGAAAAGAGAGATATGGAACACATGGCTCAAGATTCTCTTGGCCTCCATACCTGCCGGAATTTTGGGTGTTCTCTTCAACGACGTGATGGACCAGTACCTTTTCAACTACCTGACAGTATCCATCACATTGATCGTCTATGGAATCGCCTTCCTTGTCATCGAGTATTTTCTCAGGAGACGTGCACTTGCCATCAAAAAAAGATATCATCTGAACAGAGAGTCTTCCACAGCCATCACAGATGATGTCGATGAAGAAAAACTGACGAATTACCCTGTCTTCAAATATCATTCCGTCAAGGAAATCACCATCCAATATGCCTTCATCATCGGTCTTGCCCAATGCCTTGCCCTCATTCCCGGAACCTCCAGATCCGGTGTCACCATATGCGCCGCCCTTCTTCTTTCCATCGATAGAAGGACGTCTGCCAAATTCTCCTTCTATCTTTCCATCCCTGCCATGCTCGGCGGAAGTCTCATCAAGGGACTTATGTACGGAATCGATGTTGCCAAAGGAAAGGCAAATCCAATCACCGGCACCCAAATCGGTCTCATCCTTGTCGGTATGACAGTGGCCTTTGGCATTTCCCTGCTTGTCATCAACTTCTTCATGAAGATGCTTCGTACCAGGACTTTCAACGCCTTCGGTATTTATCGAATTGCATTGGGAGCCGTCCTGCTTGTCCTCTTCTTCACTATCGGGCAGAATGATATGACAACAGCTGTCATGATGAACGCCCAAGCGTCCATGGGTTTCTTTAAATACTGAGCTTTCTTTTGGTAAAATTGCAAAAAGAGCTTCATTCGCCTATAATGATGTCAATACCTAGGAGTATATGAAATGAACAATGAAAATATGAATGCTGAACAGGTATCTCTTCAGAGGCCTAACAATTACAATGACAACAATAACAACTACGCCGATGAAGATGATGAAAACCAAGGCATCAAGCTATCGCAGATTTGGCATATGATCATCAAGCATTGGGTTGCTTTGGTCATTTGTCTTCTTGTTGGATTTGCAGGCGGTTTTGCTTATTCCAAACTCATCAAGACACCCAAATTCCAGGCTACAACCCAGCTGATGATTGTCAACACGGACACCGCGACCACAACCTCCAGCAATCAAAACATCAGCGAAGCCTTGCAGAAGACTCAGATTGCCTATGGCTATCTGACTTCTGATGAAGTCGTCCATGCCGTCTATGATGAATTGAAAGCCAAAAATACCGATAACAGATATAAAATGGATTTCGTCATCAAAGACAATACGACGGGTGAGGAAAAAGCTGATTACGAATCCGTCAAGAAGCTTTATAGCGTCACTATCCCGACCGTCGTCTCAAACTCCACCTCCATCTTCATCAACATCACTTCCACAGCAAAAAATGAAACTCTTGCCGTCGATGTAGCAAATTTTGTTCCAAAAATCGCTATCGATCTGGTCAATAATGACAAGAGCCTCGGTTATGCCTATCTGAAAAACTCATTGGCAAGCCTTGGCAGTGTCGACAGTGCCAAAGACACCTCCACTTCCACCATCATGCTTGCCCTTATCGGAACATTGATCGGTCTCGTCGTCGGTGCCGCATATGGCATCATCAGGGAACTGGCAAACACCCATGTTTCTTCCAAAGCCGAACTAGAACAGCTCACCGGCTTCAAAGTCATCGGTATGATCCCTATGTACAATTCCTACGTCGTCAATACAGAAGCAAAGGATGAAACCAAGAAGGGAGACGAACAGCATGCCTAACAAAGTAAACAACGCCGTCCAGCATCGTGTCAACGATACCGGTCTGATTCATGACTTTTCTTCCCCTGAGGCGGATGCCATCATCCGTCTTCAGACAAATATTGATTTTGCTTCATTGGACCACCAGATCAATTGCTATGCCGTCACTTCAGCTCAGGAAGCGGAAGGAAAGACCACCATGTCCTGCAACCTTGCCCTTCTTTATGCTGAAAAGGGGCTGAAGGTTGCCTTGGTCGACCTCGATCTTCGTCAGCCTGCCATTCACAAGCTTTTCCATTTTGAAAACAAAATCGGTGTCGTCGAATACGTCAAGAACGATGTCGATTCCATCGAGGACCTTGTTCATTCATGCAAAGGAATCGATGTCATCTCTGCCGGCTCCCATACCCCATTCCCTGGAAAAATCCTCGGTTCAGAAAAGATGAAGCAGCTCATCAACGAACTGAAAAAGAATTATGATTACGTCATCCTGGATACGCCACCCGTCCTTGTTGTCTCCGATGCCTATTTGATTGGAAACTACATCGATGGTTATCTTGTCGTCTGCAGCCAACACGTTTCCAAGAAAAAGGACGTCGTTGCCGCTTGCAAGTCCTTTGAAGAAAAGAACCTCAACGTCATCGGCATCGCCATGAGCATGGTCACCACCGATGAGGATAACGGAAGAGGTGGTTATTATGGCTATGGTTATGGATATAACTCCAGCAAATATGGTTATTCCAACAAGCCACAGGAACCAACAGAAGACTGATATAAAAAGCTCCGGAATGCACTCGCGCAGTGTGTTCCGGAGTTTTGTTTTTGCTTTATTTCCTTCCAAGAATTTCTTTGTCTACAAAAGCATCAATACCTCTTGCAAGATCCTGATACGCCTTGGAAAAATCAAGCGTATAATACGGATCAGCTAAATCGGATGGCGAATCCGTGTAATCAAGGATTCGATGGACCTTTTCCATATGTCGGCCGTTCATCATACGCTTGATTTCAATCTTTTGGTATTTTTCCATATACAGCACGTAATCCATCTCCAAGAACTCCCTGGGACGAAGAGGGTGAGCTGCATGGACCGTAAACGGGATGCCAGCCTTTTCAAGCTCCTGACGACACTTGGGGTGCATGTCTTGACCCTTAGTAGATTCAAGAAGCCCAGCAGAGGTGACTTCATATTCCGTATCCAGATTCAGTTGCTTCAGACGATAGCGAAGCATAAACATTCCCATGGGGGAACGACATACGTTTCCCGTACATACAAACATTATTTTTTTCATATTTTTCCGTGCTGTCCGATTTATCGCATCCGATATTCATACCTACTCAAATAGATATTGATTTCAATTGATCAATTTCTGCTTTTATATTGAAATATCATTGTATTTCCTGAAATTGTTTTTCTAAAAGAAATGCTTCTATCCGATTCCGAGAAATGTCACACATATCAAACGATAGAAAAGCAATCAAGAACAGGACTTCTTGTCCTTTGATCAGTTGGATCTCTTTTTTCCAAAGAAGAAGAGAGCGACTGTACCTGGACCTGTATGGGATCCTATCGTAGTACCTATGGAATTGATAAGAACCTTTCCGTTCATCTTCTTAAAACGTTCTTCGACCATGTCAGCAACCGGTCTTGCCAAATCCATACAGTTGGACATGGAGATATACACTTTCCCATTATAGTCAAGACCATCGGTGGCAAACTGCTCCATCTTATCCACGATGGTTTTTTCAACCTTTTTGATTGTCCTGATTTTCTCTCTCGGCACAAGGTGTCCATCTTCATCCATATTGAGAAGAGGGCAGATATGCAATAGATTTCCTAAGAAACCAGAGGTCTTACTGATTCTTCCACCTCTGACATAATACTTCAGATCAGTCGAGAAGAACCAATGATGCACTTCAAGCTTATGTTCTTCAGCCCATGCCCTAAGGCTGTCGATGTCCATTCCCGAATCCCTCAAGTCGGCAAGCTTATCCATCAAAAGGCCATAGCCGGATGAAGCTCCAAGGGAATCGACAACATAAATCTTCCGTTCCGGATACTTTTCCTTGAGCATGCTGACAGCATTGCAGCAGGATTGATAAGTGCCGGAAAGGCCGCTTGACAAAGTGACGTGAAGAATATCCTTCCCTTCCTTGAGGAACGGCTCAAAGAAAGCATAATATTCACCGGCAGATACCTGGCTGGTTTTGGTCATGGCACCTGCTTCCATATCAGCATAGAACTTATCAAAAGGATAAGATTTTCCAAAATCATCCATGTAGTCCTTCCCATCGACGATAAAATGGAACAGGACCGTCTTGATGTCCCTGTCCACATAATGTCCGGCGGAAAGGTCAGAAGTAGAGCAACAGCTAAGAATATAATCAGACATAACATGTCCTCCAGTTTTTTCTTCCTTTATTCTAACAAATTCCACCAAGCTTGGATACAAGAAGAAAGACATAATTCCGATATATGTTCATTCAATGCCCATTTTTTCCGGTAGATAGAATCGAAAAATGATACAATAGACAACATGAACAAACAATTTTCCAGGTCAGCCTTGCTTTATGGCGAAGAAGCAATCGAAAAACTGAATCATAAAAGGGTCGCCCTCTTCGGCGTCGGAGGAGTCGGTGGAGCAGCCCTTGAAGGTCTAGCCCGTGCAGGAATCGGTGAAATCGACGTCATCGACAATGATGAATTCTCTCTTTCCAATCTCAACAGGCAGATTTTGTCTTTACATTCCACAATCGGCACAGCGAAAGTCGACATTGCCAAAAAGAGGGCTTTGGACATCAATCCGAATATCATCATCCATACCTATCAGACATTCTATCTGCCTAAAAAAAAAGATGAATTCCCCTTTGCTTGCTGGGACTACATATTAGACTGCATCGATACCGTGAGTGCAAAGCTGGATATCATCGAGGAAGCAAAAAAAAGAGGGATTCCAATCCTATCGGCGATGGGCTGTGGAAACAGGCTCGACCCGACCAAGCTGGTCCTGACCGACATCTTCAAGACAGACACAGATCCACTATGCAAGGTCATGAGGCATGAGCTCAGAAAGCGGCACATCTCTTCCCTGGATATCATCTATTCTACGGAACCGGCGAAAAAAGTTCCTCTTCCTGACGAACCTCTTCCAAAGGGAAAGAGATCCATCCCGGGATCGACACCATTCGTTCCCTCTACCGCAGGTCTATGGATGGCCTATAAAGCCGTTTCAGACCTGTTGAAAGAATAAGAAGACTAAACCACATAAAAAGTCAGCCTTCCGATAATAGTCGGAATAGCTGACTTTTTTATTTACTTCTGATAGGCTTTCAACATCAACTCGTTGAGATTCTTGATGAAGGACTGCCTGTCTTCGATTTCAAATCCTTCCAGCAGCATAGCCTCGTCATATAGGACTTCAGAGACACGCTTGATTTCTTCAGGATCATTGTTCTTCTTGACCGCCTCAAAGAGAGGATGGTTCGGATTGATTTGAAGGACCTTGACCGCTTTTGCTTTGTTCTCCGGGTTGTTTTTGACTTCAGGTTCCGAATTCAAGACATTTTCCATATTCAAAGAAAGTCCGTCCTTCGTAGCCAAAGAGACTGGAGCATCTTCAAGGTGCAAGGAGAAGGCAACTTCATCTACCTTGTCCTTGAGTTCGTTCTTCATATCATCGAGCAAAGCCTTATTGTCATTCGTGAGGTTCTCAAGAGTCTTCTTTTCATCCTCGCTGAGGTCATCCTTGTTCTCGGTCGTGATGTTCATGAACTTAACCTTGTCATAATCATTCATCATGGTGAGAGTAAACTCATCGATCTGGTTATGAAGAAGAAGGACGTTCCAGCCAAGCTTCTTGAACCTTGCCATCTCCGGAAGCATCTTGATAGCTTCCACAGTCTTTCCGGAAGCATAATAGATGTTCTTCTGATCAGCCGGCATTTTTTCCTTATAAGCCTTCAAGGAAACAGGTTTTTCCTCATTGAGGGAATCAAAGACGAGCAAGTCCTGAAGTTCTTCCTTCTTCATGCCATAGGAAGAATAGATACCGAACTTGATGAAATCACCATAGCTCTTGAAGAACTCCAAATACTTGTCATAGTCTTCATCCTTGAGCTGCTTCAGCCTTTCGAGGACCTTCTTTTCGATATTCTTGGCAATCTTCTCGAGAAGCGGGGATTTTTGAAGCATCTCACGGGAGATATTCAGCTGGAGATCTTCCGAATCGATAAGTCCACGGATGAACTTCAAATAATCGGGAACCAATTCCTTGTTTTTCTCTTCGATGAAGATTCCCTTGGCATAGAGAGCCAATCCCTTTTCATAATCCTGAGCATAGAGATTATACGGAACATGCTTTGGGATGAATACCAAGGCAGAATACTCCAAGGTTCCTTCCATCTTGATGTTCATGGAAATCAACGGGTCTTCATAATCATTGAATCTTGCCTTATAAAATTCGCTGAGATCCTTCTCTGAAACATCTTTCTTCGGTTTCTTCCAAAGCGGTACCATGGAGTTCAGGATTTCTTCCTTTTCTTCATCATGGTACTTTCCTTCGATCGGCTTGCCATCCTTGTCAAGATCCTGGACAGAATGGCTGACCATCATCTTGATAGGATAACGAATGAAATCAGAATATCTCTTGACAAGATCCCTGATTCGATAATCTTCAAGATAATCAGAATACTTCTCTTCTTCCGTATCGTCCTTGAGATAGACACGGATGGCAGTACCGCTATCAGAAAGGAACGGTTTCTCATCATCTTCGATGGTGTAGGTTTCGACACCATCAGAGCTGAAGATGCTAGCCTTTCCATCCACATCCATAGAAAAGACTTCAATTTTCTTTGCTACCATGAAGGCAGAATAGAAGCCGACACCGAATTGACCAATCAAATCGACATCTTCCTTCTTTTCCTTCATTTCCTTATACTTTTCAAGAAACTCCTTGGTCCCGGAACGGGCAATCGTACCAAGATTCTTTTCCAGGTCTTCCTTGGACATGCCGATACCATTGTCTTTAACCTCAAGATAACGATCTTTCTTATTCAGAGTGAGATAAATCTGATAATCTTTCTGAGGATACTTTCCCTGTGACTGCAAAGCCATGAACTTATACTTGTCAATGGCATCGCTGGCATTGGAAATAAGTTCCCTCAGGAAAATTTCCTTATTGGAATAAATGGAATTGATCATCAGGTTGAGCAATTCCTTGGACTCTGTCTTAAATGTTTTTTCTTCTTTCATTTTGATAGCCTCCATACTTTGACAAGGTCTATTTTAGCACTTATTTATGGAGAGTGCTAAATTTTTGAAAAAACTTTATTTTGACCACTTCCATGAGACATCCTTTTCCAACATCAGTTTTCTAAAATATCATTTCCTGCCTATGGAAAACCTAAGGACATCATTGTCCGATTTATGACATTTCTTCCTACTTTCATGGCAGAACAAAACCGATGAATAAATCATCGGCCGGCTAGCATGGCTAGCCAAGACTGCCTCTCCTCTGATACAATATGGGCATGAAGAACAAAGGCATTGCAATAACATACTTCAAGAACTCGAACTTCAAGACAGACACCTACTACCAGCAAGAGTGCTTCAAGCATCAGCTTTACATTGCCAAAAAGGCCGGGCCGGAGGTCAGAATCAATGCAATCAGGAAGCTTAACAACAGGAGATGGGCACGGAAGCTGAGGGGCCAGATACGCATCATGGACATCTTCGATGTGGCCTGGATTCCGTTCAAGACGAAATATGCGGACAGGCTTGACAGGCCCGGCGTAGTTGACAGCGTGGAGAAGGCCATGAGCTGCGGCGACATGGAACTTGGATATCTCTTCGTAGAATGCACAAAGTGCAACAACTTCGACATCGTGCCTTTCACATGCAAGTCCAGGTTCTGCCCGTCATGCGGGAAGAAATACAGGGACAAGATATCCCTCTCCATACAGGAGAAGCTATATGACGTGCCGCACAGGCAGTTCGTCTTCTCGGTCCCGGAGAGCCTCCGGCCCCTGTTCCGCCGGCACAGGCCGCTTCTCAACGTCCTCTTCAGGGCTGCCGAGGACACGCTCAACGACGCCATACTTGGAAAGGCTCCCCTTGCACGGAAGAAGGAACACCGCCAACTCGGCTTCGTTTCCTTCCTTCACACGTTCGGAAGGGACCTCAAGTGGCATCCCCACCTGCACATCCTCGTCGCCGAAAGCTATTCCGCCTCCGACGGAAAGCTACACCACATCTCGTACTTTCCCTTCAAGGCCATAAGGCTGAGGTTCAAATACAGCCTGCTCGACTACATCGAAAAATGGATTGGAGAGAACGCACCGGCGGAGAAGGGCGACTTCAGGAGTCTCCGCAGGAGGACGGACCGCAGATATGACGAAGGGTTCTATGTCTATGGTCCGCGGATGAAGGGCCACAGCATCGGCGACTTTGCCCAGCTTGCGAAATATGCCGCCAGGTATGCATCACACCCTCCCATCAGCGAAGGGAGAATCGACAGGATCGACGCCGCCAACAGGACCGTCACATGGCACTACGACCCGCACGAGGACGATACCTGCAGCGAGGAGGAGAAGCGGGGAAGGCAGACCGTGACCGACAGCATGGAAGACTTCATAAAGAAGCTCATCATCCACATCCCGGACGAGCACTTCCAGCAGATAAGGTACTACGGCTTCTATTCAAACAGGACAAAGACAAGGCCAACCCACAGGAAGATGGCAACCGACGACGAGAACAGGGAGGCAAGGGCATTCCTCCGGTGGGAGAGGATGCTGATGAAGGCGTTCGGATACGATCCGATGCTCTGCCACTGCGGAGGCAGGATGCACATCAACTACCAGCTGTCATATTACCAGGGGAAGGAATTCGAAGAATGCGAAATCAGCGGTTCAGGATGAAGACAAGGAAGACCGGGAGATACAGCGAATATATGGGAGAAAGGGAATACGAGGAGGTCGTCGACATGGAATGCGCGGACTGCCATTGCAGGGAGCCTGTGGATGCCGACCTGGCTTTCGAATGCTGGGAAACGTCCGACGACCCCTTTCCGATATTCGTCTGCCCTGAATGTGGCCATCCTACGATGATTCCAAGACAGGTCATCGAGGAGACAGAGGCTGAGGAAAGGAAGAAAAGGCCCTAGGCAGACCCAAAAGAAGGAAAATAATGAACTTACGAACAATAACTGACCATAAGTTCATTTTGAAAAATATTTACAAATTCCTAAACAACAAC
>JBNMLQ010000027.1:0-18241 GCA_050874925.1 Candidatus Enterosoma sp.
ATCATGTCCTCCCTATGTAGATATAAATATATCTATATTATACCAAAAAGGAAGGCAAAGAAAAAGCGGAAATATACGAAACTATCGGATGTTTCCGCTCATCGCTCAGGCTATAGATATAAAATCAGCTACAAGATAAGGTTTATTACAATAAACGAAGATTAAAAATAACTAAGTTTACAAAAAACGAAGAAATAAAGTTATAAAGAACCACTAACATGAAGGATTTTCAAATCTTCGGACCATTCGCTTCCGATAACAGGAATCGCATTGATGCAAATTCAAAAAACAATTGTGGCATAATCCTATCACTTCATCGTCTTCTCTTCAAACCGGATTGTTTTCTTTGCCTTACTGATTTGATAACAGTTTCCTTAATCCATAATTTCAATGGATATATTCTTCAGTTTCTTCTTTGAACCGTTTGTAATCGTCAAACGAATCAAAAAGAAAGTCAAATCACCACATCCTAAGTCTTACATGATATAAGCATCAACATTCCAACTTAAGCAGAGCCATCATTTGGAAGAAAAGACATGGCCTTGCCACAGCTGAATTATACCACCCTAAGAAAGCAGATAGGAGATATCTTCGTCCGTCAAGGAGGAAGCACCTCCGTTGTTCTCGACAATCTCATTGTAAAGGTCCTTCTTCTGGGTCTGAAGCTTAAGGACCTTCTCTTCAACGGTATCCTTCATGATAAGACGAAGCACCGTGACCGGCCTTGTCTGTCCGATTCTGTGAGCTCTGTCCGTCGCCTGATTCTCAGCCTGTGGATTCCACCATGGATCGAGATGGATGACGGTATCTGCACCGATGAGATTCAATCCGACACCACCGGCCTTCAGGGAAACAAGAATGACTTTGTATTCATCCTTCGTGTTGAAATCCTGGGCAAAGGCAAGCCTGTCCTTTCCGGAGGTATCCCCGGTGATGATGAGATTCTTCACATTTTCTTCATCGAGCATGGACTTCAGATCCAACAAGGCACTCTTGAATGAAGAAAAGACGATAGCCTTATGACCGTTCTGGATGTTTTCCTTGATGAGGTTGAGCGTATATTCGAGCTTGGTCGAAGTATCGAATCCTTCCAAGAAGGACGAAGGATCGACACAAAGCTGACGGAGCCTGGTAAGAGAGGATAGAATGGAAATCCTGTTTTCCTTGGAAAGGCCACGTGCCTTTTCAAGATACGCAAGATAGAGCATCCTTTCACTTTCAGACATGGCGATGAGAACGTTGTTCTCAGTCTTGCCTGGAAGATCCTTGAGAACGTCTTCCTTTCTTCTTCTTAAAAGGAACGGCTTCAGAAGAAGAGACATCCTATTCATACCTTCCGAGCTATTCAGCAATTCCGAAAAAGCCTTGTCATCCCCGAAGTATCCAGGCATGAGGAAAGAGAAGATGGCCCATAAATCCATCGGTGAATTCTCCAATGGGGTACCCGTCAAAGCGATTCGGTTTCTGGAATGAAGCGACATCAAAGCCTGATGTCTCATGGAGAAGGCATTTTTGATCTGCTGAGCCTCATCCAGGATAACACTTGAAAATTCGATATCAGAGAAAAGGGAAGCGTCTCTCTTATAAGTATCATAGGAGATGAGATAGAGAACCTTCTTATCTTTTTCGATGGACTGAATCGTCTTCTGACGGCTTTCCTTGTTCGAGTCGATGACCACGGCAGGAAGAGAGGAGAATCGATGGATTTCACTTTCCCAGTTATAAAGGACGGCCTTTGGGGTGATGATGAGAATCGGTTTCTTTTCCTTGATCAAAGATAGGAAGCATATGGTCTCAAAGGTCTTTCCCAAGCCCATCTCATCCGCCAGGATTCCGCCAAAGCCATGCTTATAAAGGGAAAGCAGGTATTTGATGCCTTCCTCCTGATAGGGGCGGACCAATTTACCGGCTTCCTTCTCCAAGGATATCTTCATCTTTGAGAATTCCTTGATTTCCGACAAGGTCTTCCTGCAGGCATCATCCTCATTCGTCTTCACCTTGCTGGATTCCAAAGAAAAGAGGTGATAGAGAGGAACGTTGTCTTCATGCGTCTTTCCTTCAGGGAACAGCTGACCGACATCTTCCATCTCTTCTCCGGTAAGGAAAAGAAGGGAATTCTTGAGAAGGAAGTATTTCCTCTTCCTCTGATAGGCAAAAAGAATATTCTCCAGTTCTTCCTTGGTGTATTTGTCATTGTCCAAAGTCAAGGCAAGATAGTCACCCTTTTGAGCGACGTTGACCTTGAACCCGCTGACGACAGACATGTTCTGCTTCTTGAGCCGTTCATCGCAGAAGAAGCTGACAAGGTTCAGCAAAGGAGATAGGTCCTGAGAAAGGAAGGAGACGATGTCATCTTCATTCCTGATGGTGCCGTTTTCTTTTCCACCCAAGGACTTCAAGACGGAGAGATAGGCCGATTTCATGCTCTCTCCAAGTTCGCTTCTCACGTCTTTGACTTCCTCTCCGTTTTCCAAGTAGGTCGTCTTGAAGGAGAGACCTTTGTCCTCATCAATCGTCAGATAGAGAGCAATCTCAAAAGGCTTGACTCCTTTCTTGGAATCCGTCTTTCCTTTGCGAAGCGATTTTGACAAATCAGGAAGAAGTTTTTCATTGAACATATCTTTGATATATTCAAACTTCTTCTTTTTATTTTCGATGAAGAAGAGATAAGTCATCTTCATCTTTGCATTCGGGAATGCATAACGCTGGATGGTATTTTCAGCAAAGTCGAAGACAAAGACGTTGTTCTTGCCCATCCTGACGTATTTCTTCTTGGAAGGAACGTCCTCATATTCCGGAGAAAAGACAGGTTCTCCTTTTTCATTCAAAGAAAAGGAGACATCGTCTTCCTCATGAATCGTAGCAGTCTTTCCCATGAAGCTGAATTTCTCATCACCGAGTTCATCCAGGACCAGAGCCAAAGCACTCAGATCGATGTCATACATAGAGACCTTCGTCTTTCGAAAGAAGTTGACATTGGCTCCAAGGGTCGGAAGCACCTTGTCATAGGGAGAAAAGAAGCTGGCCGGTTCCAAAAGAATCTTCTTTTTGGTAGAAAGAGCGTATTCATCCCTTCTTGCAAAACCCGTGAGGAATTTATAAAGGTCTTTGACTTCCACATTCTTATCTTTCGTCATCAAGGTCAGAGAAAAGAGGATGGAAGGTTCATTGTAGAATGCAGGCTTGTCAAGGGAGAGGTATGCTCTAACCTTGTCTGAAGTATCATCAGCCACAGGTGTTTCCTTCTCCCTCTCCACCTTCTTCAGAAAGTCAAGGAAGACCTTCCTGGTCTCAATCTTCTCCTGAGCCTGTTCAGGAGTGAGTCCTTCGACAAGGTCAGAGGCGGAGGTGATGTCCTGATATATCTTCTTGACCTTCTCTTCACCCATATCCTTTTCCTTTTGATAGAGATAGTAAAGAAGGGCACTATAATGGAAACCGGAAGAATCCTTGATCGCTCCATGGCTGTTGACACTGAAGCAGAGATAAGGTTCTGCCAGATTCAGATAGCAGTCCTTGAAATCCTTGGCTATCGCAATATAGGTGATGACCTTGTCAGGAATATCATAGTAATAAGAAAGACGATATCCGTTCTTCTCCAGATATTTCAAATCGAATATTTCGATATCATCGATCCTGCTCTTGGCCTTTGAAATCGCCTGACTGCTGACTTTTTCCAGATACATGTCACTTTCCTCCCTGATAGCTATGAAGGTTCTCATCCTTCTTGGAACACTCTTCCAGGCCGAGTTCCTTAAGAAGGCATAGGAAAGGTTCTTTTTCAAAAGGCTTGGCAGCCTCATCCTTAAGGCTTCTCAGGATCAGTTTGTCATGATAGCGGATAAGTCCGGCCATACCCATGAAATAGACATCCTTCTCCGGCTTATACTGATCCGTCTGCCTTGTCTCTTTGCGGCATTCCCTAAGACGATAGTCTTCGATGCTTCCATGAGGGACGTTCATAGAATAGGCATAGCCAAAACACGGCTGCGGTCTGTCATAGTAAAAATAACCTCTGCGCTTCTCTTGCCTTGCCACTTGCATCTTATAAAGTTCATCATTGGTTTCAAACCGCAAGAGAGGAGAGAATCCATTATAAGTATCAAAAAGACCCGCCATGATATCTTCCTTGACTTCCTCGTCGCTGACAAAGGCACGGAAGAAATGATAGTTCTTGTCAAGATGGGTGAAACGAAGGAAACGTCTGGCAAGTTCCTTGGTCTTGTCCTGATATCCATGAAGAGCCAGAAGTCTGAGGATAAGAAGCAGATCATTGCTCTTATGCTCATCTTCATCCCTGAGACAATCATCGTTGTGCATCACATGATAGTAGAGTTTGTCAAAGGATTCTGACTTGATGTCATAGCTGACCAGCTTATAGGAATCGATGCCAAGTCCCTGATACTTCTCGTAGAGTTCCTTTCCTTCCAAAGAAGTCTCCGGATCAAAGACGGGATATGCCTTCAGAAAGTCCTCATATCCCGTTTCATCCTTCAGAATATGGGGAGAGACATATCTTTTTGCCCACTTCACCATCTCGCTGTCTTTCTTGAATTTCAGTCCACTGTTGTTTTGCATGCATATCGTATAGGCATATCGAATCTTCTGTTCCCCATCATCCAGGGAAGAAAGGACTTTTTCATACATTTCAAAGAGGTTGGAGGAGTCCATATAACTCTTGAACTTGGTAAACCACGGGAAGCACTCCTCGAAATACTTCGTCCTCTGCTTTGGCGAAAAACCACACAGGAATTCACAGAAAAGAGCAAAGGCATAGTAGCTTCTGAATTCCTCATTCGTCGCTTCCTTGAGGGTCGATAACATTCTTGTGATGTCTTTTTCCAGAATGGGAGAAAAAGATCTTCTCCTATAGCTATCAAAATAGGAACGCAAATCAAAACGTTTTCCTGAAAGAGCGTTCAGCTTTTCTCCGCTATAGCCAGCAAGACTCTTGCCATCCTTTTCAAAAAGCCGGTAGTCACTCCGATAATAGCCACCGCTATCGGAAAGAACCAAAATATCAAACGAATTTCCCTTTTCGTCATCGAGAGTCAGTTCCACATATAATCCATTGCATCGAAGCAGCATTCCTTTCATAGCCATTTCCTTTCCATAGACAACATCAATATGATATCAAAAACAAAGCGAAGAGTCTTTGTCTTTCTCACAAAAAGAGAAGAAACAGGACAGACTCTCCGCTTGACTTATGAAATCTTCAAGATAGAAGCAGGTTCAAAGAAATCGAAAGAGGAAATCAGACCCGCTCCTTCTTCTTCCTGAAGACAAAGAACAACAAAACACCTGCACCAGAAAGCAAGACAACATCGACAAGAACGACGAGCCACACCCAGGAATAATCATAGTTTCCACCGCTCATCGTCGAATCGAGATTCACGGTATATCCTTCCTTGATCTCTCCGCTCTCCACCTTCCTTTGATGTTCCTTTGCCGTATAGTAGGTATTGGTCAGGGTATAGAGGACATTGTGAAGGCTCTCCCTGGCAAGACTGACACCCTGAAGGGAATCCCTGTCATCAAATCCAGATGTCGTAAGCGCCCTGGAACCATTGAGCCAGATATCGTTTCCGGCCCTTAAACCCATATCGACATTCATGTAGCTGCCACCGAAGGAATAATCCGTGACGACGCTCCCCCTGAATCCCCACTCTTGGCGAAGGATCTCCGTCAGAAGAGAATAGCTGCTACCGGACCAGATGGCGCCGATGCGGTTGAAAGAAGACATCATCGCATTGTTCTTGCCGATTTTGACGGCCATCTCAAAGGGCTTGAGGATGTTTTCCCTCAGATCCTGTTCCGTCAAGAACGTATATAATCCGCTTCGTCCGTTTTCCGTCTCATTGGCAGCAAAATGCTTCGTATAGCAATACATGCCGTTGTTCTTGCATCCCAAGACGGTATTGGCAGCCATATATCCAGAAAGGATAGGATCCTCGCTGTAATACTCAAAGTTTCTTCCATCAAAAGGAGAACGATGGAGGTTGCAGGCAGGGGCATACCAGCCGTTTACACCGCTGGATAAGCCTTCGTTTGCGACGCAGAGGCCCAAGGAATAGGCAAGGTTCTTGTTCCACGTCTGTCCGATGACGGTCTCGCAGGGGAAGGAGGACCAGACCGACTTGGAGTTGGCTGCCTGATTGGTATCGTTGATGCCGCTAGGTCCGTCGAAGTCATTCAATGTCGGTTTGTTCAGGGAAGGAACCTCCTGCGTGGCATAGCCTCCCCCAAGGACGTTGTTGACAAGTTCCTTCTTCGAGACCTGGTCAAGGACACCTTCATAGGTCTCGGAATCATAGTCAGAGCCCAAGTCATACATCAGTTCCTTGTTCGGAATCTTGACCTTGCTATCCTTCTCATCATCAAAATAGAGCTGATAGCCATTGTCGGCTCCTGTCAAAGGCATATCCTGATACTCTTTTGTCTTCTTGCTGCTCTTATAATCGGAATCACCGATCTTCTTCATCGCATCCGTCTTATTGATACGGTTCTGGTTGATACGTGGGAAGGTAGAGGAAAAGTCTTCCCTGGTAAGATAGGTGATCTGATCGATAGCATCGATCTTGTCGTCGCCATCGGCTTAGGTGTATGGATTTTCTTCATCGTCAGAAAAAAGAAACCTTCTGATGATGTCAAGGTTACCGGTAACTAGCTTCTTTAAACAAAGCTCATTTACAATCATTCCATCTCTCTTCCTTTGTCAAAATTGTATTTGTTGCTTCTTGGGAGTCCTGTTAATTTACAGGGCTCCTTTTCTTTTGAAGTATCATTCAGGAAACTCATATTTTTCCTTGCCTGTATATATAATGAGTAAAAAGGATTGGGTTCATCAAAATGAAAAAGACAAATGCTCTATCGACGATGTTGCTTACAGCCATGCTTCTGTCAGGATGTTCTTCTAATGCAGGTTCAGTGGATTTTTCAAATCTCAAGGTCAAGGATATCAGCCAATACTCCGCCTTAGGATACCGGACAAAAAGCAAGAATGGTAATGCCAACAAAAAGAGCCGAAACAATATCAAGAGAGCTATTTTCAACAAAGATGAATCAAAATATGTTTTTACAATCACGGAAGAAAATGGTTCCTTGGATTTTAAGTAAAATGATTTGTTATCATACTATTTCAAAGACAAAATAATGTCGGACGAATTCATAGATGAATACGGAAATTTCATTTTAGATGACAACAAAGTATATACATGGGATGGAAAAACAATCGACTCTCCATACAAGCTTCAAAAAAATACCGTTTTGGAACGCATCCTGTATTATTCAGAGTCTGACGATAGCTATTATTTCCTGGAAGAAGACAACACCTTTACAAAGCATGATTACCTGGTTGTTATTGATCCGGATTTTGGGACACTGAATCCTGGAACTATATATGTGCCAAGCAGCAGACAGCCTATCTGGTCATCTTCAACAAGAAAAATATATCAAGTTGCTGATAAGACTGAGTTCATCGTTGCAGCTATCAAAGATGATTATTCCTACTCCGTAGAAAAGAAATCTTTCGATTGTTACGCCAATCTGAAAGGATACAATATCAAAAATACAGAGGACGCATCAGAGAAAAAGGACTATACCATCATCGAAACCGACATGAAGACAGGGGAAGAAAAAACACTGAACCTGAAGTTTGACGGGAAAGGCATCATGGAGATTGATGAGGTCAAAGTCGATGACGAAGGCTTTATCACCATCAAAGGATATGATACGGATTATAAGAAGTTCGAAGGATACTTGGACGAAGACGGGAATGTGACGATAGAACAGCCTGAATATTCTTCCCTAAGCTATCATTTCGATGCCATCAACTGAAGATTCAAAATCATTGATTCAGTAACAACGCAATCCTCTCTTTTGAGACGGCCCCAAGAGAGAGGATTTTTTCATTCACGAAGTTTTAAAAAGCTCTCCCGAAGGAGAGCCTGAATCAAACAAGTACGACTTAGAAAGAAGTAAGTCCGCTATCAGCCGTGACAATGGCGCCATTGACAATGCTGGCATCATCACTTGCCAGGAACAGAGCAACCTCAGCAATCTGAAGAGGCGTTGCCATCGGGCTTTCAAACTGACTGGAAAGCATGACTGAGGCAAGACCTTTCTGGGAAGCATTCTTGAAGGCGTCCGGAGAAACCATCTCAGTAGCAATTCCGCCGGGGCAGATAGCATTGCAACGGAAATATTTACGATAGTTGAAGGCAGTATTCTTGACTAAGCCAAGGACGGCATGCTTGGCCATCGTGTAGGCGCATCCGCTCTTTCCACCACAGATGCCGGCAATAGAAGCGATGGTCACGATACTTCCTTTGGTATTGGTAGAAATAAATTCCTGAGCAGCCTTCTTTGTCGCATAGGCTGGACCATAGACATCAACCTCCATGAGTCTCTTCATCATATCGGAATCCAGTTCATCGACCGGAGCAAAGTTATCCATCAATCCGGCATTGTTGATGAGGATATCGAAATGGCCGAATTTTTCCTTTGCAAAGTCAATCATGGCGATGTTGGTTTCTTCTAAGGAGATATCACCTGCAAAAGCAAGGATTTTTCCAGGAAGACCTTTTTCAGCAGCTTCCTTTTCCAGTGCTTCCAATCTTTCCTTCCTTCGGGCAACGGCTACGACATTGCAACCTTCTTTGGCAAAAAGGAGGGCGGCTTCTCTTCCGACACCGCTTGATGCACCCGTAATGACGGCAACTTTGTTCTCTAGTTTCATTTTCTGGAACCTCCGGAAGCCATTATATCAATAATGGAAGCGGTTTATCAATCGATTTAAAACGAATCATTCCTTCCTTGTTTTCACCTATCATTTTGTATAAGCTGCTGGGAAGAAATAAGAATTTGGCTAATATAGCCCACAGCAAACAAACCTGCGTGAGCGTTCCTGATTCTATAAATGTCAGAGCCACAGCTTTCTCTTTTCTCATCATGAAACATGCATGACTGAAGTCAGTTATATAGCATCTATGCTCAAGTAAAGATCAGCTTAGATTAAATTCCGACAAAATGTCGCCTATTTTTGCACCAACTTGGAGCAAAATCACAAAATTCATGGCTCAGTTGACAAAATAGGTCACTTCAAACCTGCCTGCAAATCGATAAGATTTCCACTATCTATTGTTTTTCAGGGAATTTTTAATACAATTTCATATAAAAAAGTTTCCTAAATAAGTAGGAGGCCTCACATGAACAATCAATTCAACATGATACAAGGGCTCTTAATAAAAAAGCAGAATGCGAGACTCGCTCTCTTTCCCTATAACGGAACTCCAGAAGACAAAGAAATAAGCGGCAAAAAATACCTCTACATCCGCAAAAGAGAGCTTAGCAAATTAAAATCTGAATATGTAGATGTTTATTCCGAAGAGCTCCATAATCTTTTGTTGCGCAATGCCAAGGAAGCCAGAGTCTTAAGGAAAGAGATTCGAAGGATTGAAAAGGAACTTACATCTTTTGGATATTCCAAAGATGAACTTGAGCCTGATGTTCTTCTCAATTTGGACTTTGCCAGAAAAAACATAAAGACCATCATCTATGATCAAGCAATTCTTGAAGGCTGCGCCACCACTTTTCCTGACACTGAAGCCATCATAGATAATGGTAAGGTCAACAATCTGAAGGCCGATGATGTGCAGAAAATCCTTAATCTCAAACACGCTTGGAGTTCATCCTAGATAAAGATGTCATTAAATCCCCCTAGCGACTATTATCTTGCTTCCTACATTGCAAAGCCCGTCATCGAAGGCTTCTATCAGGAAGGTGGAAGAATCAGAGGCGTGCCAGTTGCTTTCGGTGATTTCTCTTACATTCCTCCTATTCCAAACGAAATCGATGTCAAAAATGATTTGAACAACATTCTTACAAGTCATATGGACGCAATCGATATTGCGATAAAACTATGCCTATATGTAGCCAAGACACAAATTTTCAGCGACGGCAACAAAAGAACTGCGGTTATCTACGCCAATCATTATCTCATCGCTCATGGCAAAGGACTTCTAGCCATTCCAGCTGAGAAGGTACCCAAGTTCAAGCGCAAACTTGTCATGTACTATGAAGAGACAGATATAGAAGCCGTTAAAGTTTTTTTGAAAGATTGCTTTTTGAAGATGAAGTAAAGGCTTCTGATATGTAGAATATCCCACATATTTTCCAAAAATTCCATACAACGCCTATACCGACAGGTGGATGATTGAGCTCGTGTTCAAGGCATACAAGTCCTCATTGGACCTTGACCGGACCAGGGTACAGGAGAACTGCTCCGTCATAGGAAATGAATTCATCAACTTCCTGTCATCCCTTGTCACTTCAAGGATCATGCGTGAGTTTGAGAAGAAAGGACTGGTCGATGACGACTCCTATGGAGACGTCATGGGCGATTTGAACAGCGCACTGAAGATAAGAAAGGGAGACCAATGGGTCCTTTCCGCCACCAACAAAGGTGTCCTTGAGGAAATGTACAGGCTGAACATAGAAAAGGAGCCTGAAGCAAAGGAAAAGAAGAAGCGTGGCAGACCTAAAAAACAGCAGGAAGCAAAGAAGACGTCACTATAGTTCTGTTTTTATTATAAGAGTTCATGACCTGTAAAAGTAACTAGACGATGAACAGAAAAGTACTATCCAAGTGCTGACTTCTTCAATATAAAAACCGATTTATAGGATCATTCACCATGCAGAATTCAACAAAAAATCAAAGATATCTATTATTTGATAACCATTTTCATCAATTCTAGGAGCCAAGCCATCTTTGGTGACAATCATTTTCTTGAATGAATCGGCTATATAGTCTAAACTACGTTTTTCCCTGGCTATATTATCCTCGTTAAGGTTGTAGCAAGATTGAATGTAATATTTTTCATCCCCTTTCGTGGCTATAAAATCCACCTCAAGGCTTTTTTGTGCATAGATTTTCTTTCCATTTTTATCTATGCGATTTGTAACTTCATTGATATTCACCTGTCCCACCGATACAGAGAAGCCTCTATATCTTAATTCATTGTAAATTACGTTTTCCATCAGATGAGTTTCTTCAATTTGCTGAAAATCCAACAAAGCATTTTTTATGCCTATATCCTCAAAATATATCTTATAAGGCGAATCAATATAGTTCTTTCCTTTTATGTTATGTTTTTTTGCTACCGACACCACAAAGGCGTCCTTAAAATGATTGATGTATCGGCTTATCGTATCATTGGTTAAATTGATATTTTTACTTTTGAAGGCCTTCTCTAATTTCGTCGGACTAGTTCCTGATCCTATACAAGAAGCCAACACATTGAAAAGATTCGATATTGCCGTTTTATTTTCAACATTGTTCCTACCTATTACGTCCTTAAGATAAACTTCATGACTGAGTTCTTTAAGGAAGGTTTGTCTTTCGCTCGGATCCTGCTGATATACAAGAGGTATACCACCAGTAACAATGTATTGTCTCCAAGCTTCTTCCTTGGACAGACCACTTCCTTGATAAAATTCCTCGAATGCCAGCGGCAACATATGAATAGAGGATTTTCTTCCTCTGAATTTAGTTTCGACCTCAGATGAAAGCATTTGCGAATCGCTGCCCGTCACATAAACATCAAAATTCTTATGATTCAAAAAGCCATTGAGCGTACCCACAAAAGAATCTAAAATCTGTATTTCATCCAATAGGAGATAATAAATTCCATTCTCATTAAAAAATTACCAAAGATTAGAACTATAAAAAATAGGGCAAAAAGAAACAAAACTATCGTTTAAGTATCGAAAACGAAGTAAAAGAAGCCGGATTGCCTTGGACATTCCGGTTTTTTGATGACTCCAGGCATGTCTCTTCATGAAAATAGATACATTTCTCTTTTAAAATATAGTTCTATTTTGTATAGTATAACTATAATTATTTTAGGAGGCAGGAATCATGAAGGTACCCGAAAGCATCCGGAAAGTAAAGAGGCCTAAGAACACTGTCGTCGTCGCGACAAGCGAAAAGGAAGGACTCAAGCAATACGAGGTCAAGGAACGGAAGAAGTCCGTCTACAGGCCCGGGCACAATCCCATGCCCATAAACGGGGCCGTCATCGGCTACATCTATGACGGGCGTTTCATAGAGCGGGCGGATAGGCTAGAGGAGAAGACCGAAGTCAAGTCATACGGCGGTTCGATGCTGGCCTATTCCCTGTCGAGGGATGTGTTCGAGGACCTCTGCGGGATATACGACATCAAGGAGGCAGGGCAGATTTATACGATTGCCCTCCTGCGTATAATAAGGAAGGGAGTCACGGACAGGAGGCTTTCCTCCGCATATGAGAGCTCCTATCTCAGCGAACTGATAAAGGACGTCCCCCTTTCGGAGAACACCGTTTCGGATCTGATCCGGAGGATCGGGGGAAACTACAGCCTCATGACCAGGTTCATGCAGCTCAGGGCTTCAAAGACAATCGAAGGCCACCATGTCGCGATAGACGGGATGCTGAAGCAGGACAGCTCCAACGTCAACGACCTGTCGAGCTTCTCGTTCAAGTCGAGAATCAGGGGAGTGAGGGACATAAGCGTCCTATACGCCTATGACATCGAGACGAGGGAGCCGATCTGTGCAAAGATCTATCCCGGAAACATGATCGATGCCAGGGCCTATGCCGATTTCGTAAGGGAAAGCTCCCTGAAGGGGGCACTTTTTGTCGACGACAAAGGCTTCCCTCCGTCAGAAATCGAGAAAATCGTCAAAGAGAACCCGGGCATCGGCTATCTGACTCCACTGAAAAGAAGCACAAGGAAGGGAAGCGACGACATATATCTGTTCGATACTGCGATAAGGACCGCAAAGGGGACGATTCCGGCCAGAAAGAAGAAGTTGGAAAACGGAAGGTTCCTCTATTGCTATAGGGATACGGACGAAGCAGGAAGCGAAGAGAAGGGTTATCTGAAGAGGAACGGGAAATCACTGGACTGCGACGACTATCAGAAGAAGCTGGTGAAGTTCGGGACGATCATGCTGGAATCAAACAAGGACATGGACCTCCTGACGGCATACAGCGCCTATACCGACAGGTGGATGATCGAGCTCGTGTTCAAGGCATACAAGTCCTCATTGGACCTTGACCGGACCAGGGTACAGGAAAACTGCTCCGTCATAGGAAACGAATTCATCAACTTCCTGTCATCGCTTGTCACTTCGAGGATCATGCGTGAGTTTGAGAAGAAAGGGCTGGTCGATGACGATTCCTATGGAGACGTCATGGACGATTTGAACAGTGCACTGAAGATAAGGAAGGGAGACCAATGGGTCCTTTCCGAAACCAACAAAGGTGTCCTTGAGGAAATGTACAGGCTGAACATAGAGAAGGGACCTGAAGCAAAGGAAAAGAAGAAACGTGGGAGACCTAAAAAACAGCAGGAAGCACAGAAGACTTCACTATAGTTCTATTTTTTGGGAAGCTTTTATTCTCATCAGTAATGGATTTTATATACATTCTGAATTTCTTTGAATTGACAGTATAATAATCATTCTTTTGCATCATCTTTGTTTTTTCTTCTGGCAAAAAGGCATCAAGTAAATCAATATTTTCATCATTATCAAAGGAAAATCTGATAATATGCTTATCATCAATACCTTCCGACTTGAGATATGCATAGAAAATCGTGTTCAGAAAAAAGGATTTCCCGCTTCTCCTTGCACCAGTTATCACTTTTATCAACCCATTATTTTTCTTTAATATCGCCTGATGCAAATATTTATCTCTTTTGAATAGCATATTCGACGTTTTCCATAGTTCTTTGATTTATGTCGAAACAAGCACAAATTTTCACCTAAAGAAGAGCCTTATTCGCTAAGCCCTTGTCTCTCAGCTGCTTCCATATCTTCTTGAAGAGTTCCTTATATAATTTTCTCTGATAACAGTCATGAAACCTGGACTGTTCATTGTTGAGATTCCAAAGTTCAAAAGGAATCTGCATGCATATGCTCAGCAAACATATTCTCAATATGAAATACAACAGATTTGAACAGGACTGGTATTTTGAAATCAAATGAAACTGAGAAAAAAGATTTTTGCCATCATCGCCTATCTGTCTATGATGGTAGGGAGTATATCTCTTGCCACATCTCTTGGATGGTTCTATCAGAAGGTCACGACAGGAAATGACGTCTATGGAGAATCCGCCAGAGCCTATTTTGCCTATGGCGACGGCAGCAAGGAGCATCCCTATGGTATATCCAACAAAAGACACCTCTACAATCTGGCATGGCTTCAATATCTTGGAAAATTCAATGACAGGGATCATTATTTCGAACTGGCTGACAACATCGACATGAACAGTCTCATTCTCCCTCCTATCGGGACTACAAAATATCCATTCATCGGTCATTTTTCAGGAAAGTCATCTTCTTATCAGATTTCCAATCTGGAAATCGCCAATACGAAAGATGAGATAAAGAACATTCCTGAGGCTGTCAAGGAAAGCGATGATTTCAAATCGACAGGAGAACTATCCAATCTTGAAGTCATCGGCCTTTTCGGATGCATCGGAGATGTCGAAGGCTATGACGAGGATACAGTCGGAACCATCAACGACAAAGATACAGCCATTCTTTCTGATTTCAAGGTCTCCAACATCCGTCTTGTCTCTGATACAGAGAGTACTTTGGCAGGCATAGTAGCCGGATATGTGAATGAAAGATAGATAACGTCAACATCAATGTATCAAAAGAAGTCTCACCATCTTCCATCACCATCAGCAAAAGAAATTCATCCTTATCCTTAGGTACCAAGAACTTCCCGTCAAATAGTGAATTCACATCCATCGGATACTGCGAAGAAAACTATAAGACCCTACAGTATCGAAGCGAAAACCAGGTCTACTCTCCCATCACAAGCGAAGGCAAAACCTTCACTGCCGGCGGAAAGGAGAATGAATGGGGTGGTTCCTTGGATATGTCAGCATTTACCAAGAGACTCAACAATCTATCTAGCAACTACGCCGTCTCGCTGGAACCGGTGCCTATTTGATGTATCTGGATATCGGAAGCAATGCAACAACCATCAACCGTACGACCATCACAGAGAAGTTCACCCAGACAAAATGCTCCATAGCCTATCCCAATGGCGTTCAATTCATCATCGATGATAAGAAAAGAACTTCTGCGTCTCCATTCCAGGCACATACAAAGGCACACTTTCCATCAATGATGACAATTCAGAATACAGCCTTGATTTGACAATGGATTCTTCTGTAGAAGAGAAACCGATTATCGGCTATTATGATGATAGTACGACTTTCTCATCTTCGAATACCCTGGCTTTCTCTAAAGGAAGCTTGGTAGGTTCTCCTTCTGATACCATCAGAGAGACCTTCGTTGATTACAACACCAATGATGGATCCACGACAAAGATCATCACCGACGACGGCAAAGAAAAAACCGGTGAATATTATCTTAATGACGAAAAGGTAGACAAAGTCAAAGTCAACATCTATATCCAGAGTGGAAATGACTGGGTCATCGAGGATGACATCAGCAAAATAGACTTCAAATATGAAGGTTCAGATATCATCTTCACCTTCTCCTTTGAGACAAAGGAAGAAGACACCATCGAGATTTCCTATGTCCTTTCCATCAAAGAAATCGATGGTGACGGAACAACCAGATATTTCACCGCTGACGGATATACGATTTCCTTTACCTTGAACGATAAGGAAGTCACCATAAAGCTCATAAAGACTTCTACCGGTACCTCTACCTCATACACAGTCGATTTGACAAACGGCGAAGGAATCAGACATCAGCCTTGAGATAACAGGAACCCGTCTTCTTTCAGAACAATACTTCTTCACGTCCTTTTGAATGACAAAACGTAGAAAGCGTGTGTATTTCAGGAAAAAGCCCTACTTTCATCCTTGAAAGATGGTATCATGGAGAAGACAAAAGCAAGCATCCTGCCGATTCATTTCGACATCATACCAAAAAGGAGGACTGACGGATGAGCAATATCGATACCAGAGAATATGAGAACCTCTTGGATTCTCTTGACTACGTCAACGAAGACAACAAGGAGGATACTCTCTTACAGATAAAAAACAAAAAACTTGTACTGACAGAATTCGAGACCTTGTATGATGAAATCTTCGATAAAAAGACAATAGACGAAAAAGACCTTCTTACCGAGATGAAGGGAAAGAAGTTCACCAAGGAAGAAAAGGCAGCCTTATACCATCGTCTGATCATTGCCATGATTCGCTCCGGCCGTCTCACCATGGACACATTCCGTCCTATCGTCGAAAAAGCCATGACATATGATGAGAAGCATCATTATGACTTTGCTCTCATTCCTCTCCTTCTTGACTTCTATGACGGAAAGGATGACATCGTCAAGGAATCATTGAAGACATTACCTGAGAATGCCATCACTATTCTCTTGAAAGGATACTACGCCAAGGAAGACAACAAAACGGTCATGGACAGAATCTTTGATTACGATTCCATAACCTACCTCGTTTTCACCACTCCAGAGACTTCCAGGTATATGAACAATGATGTGAGGGATGTTCTTTCCTTGAATACGGCATTCATCGATATGGATAGCTTCGTTCTGGCAAACACCTACAAGGTGCTCATCAATGGTCTGATATGTAGCGCAAAGGATTTCATGAGTGCATATAGCCGCCATGATGCCTTATATAAGATTATGGACAATGCTACGCCTGCCTTTGAAGACCGCTTTTCCAAAGAGGTGATTGACCTAGCCAGATTTGGAAGCCAAGACGTCATGTCTCTCATGGACTGCGGATTATATGACGCCACAGGCGACATTGATGGAATATTGGATGATCCCTGCATGATGGAGGACTTCGGTCACAAAATCACCAAAGAAGAATTGGCAAAGTCACTCACTGAAGCTGATAAATACCGGTTGGCCCGTTTCGAGGATTCATGGGTCAAATTCCCATTCTTTGGCATGATATTCCTGTATCATTATTTTGAGACGACGGACCAGGTAAAGGAAATCTTCAAGCAGGTACAGCCTGGAGAACTGCCTTATTACAAGATAGACTTCAACATGACACAACCAAAAGGAGCCATCAAGAGACAGTTCCTTGTACGATATGACATGAATCTATATGACCTCTGCCGTGAATTCCTTTATTCCATCGGTGTCGATGAAATCGACCATCAGTGCGGTTTCATGACCAAGAAGACGAGATATGACTGCCCATACCCAACCTTCTTTGGCAACGATGAACCACAAAGAGGTATGGTCGATGCCAGTAACATAAGGCCCTACGAAATGGATTCCAATACTGCCCTATTCACCTATGACTATATACAGAACTGGGACTTCAAGATGACAATTTCCGATTCACCAATTTCCAGAAAGGATGTCGGCAGCTGTGTCTTGACGAAAGCCAAAGGATACAGGCTTATCCCTGATGCCCATAACGTCTTCTATGCCTTCTATAACGGAGAGAAACCGGATGCCTTCTTCAATCCTTTCTTAAAAGACGAAAAAGGAAAACTCATATCAAGAGACGTCTTCTTCGGACCATTCAAGCCTGAGGAAGTCATCCGCGTTCCACACTGCTATTATGAGGATGACGAAGAAGATGGCGATGAAGGAGCAGATGAGGAAGAAAGCCAGGAGTAAGCCAAGCTTCCTCTAAACATTCCTGACAGATCGAGTAGAGAGTGAGAAGCGCTAGCTTCTCCGCTCCCTCTCACACCACCGTACGTGCGGTCTTCCGCATACGGCGGTTTGAACAAACATCTATGCCACCTCCTTGAGGTAGTATTCAAGAGGGTCTAAAAGCCCTCTTTTCTTCAGCCGTGAATTTGAGATTGCCCTTTGGACGACACAGGAATGAGAGATGAACTGATAGCCTCTTCTGCAATAGGTCAGGCCTTTTGCTTCCTCTCTGTCAATCTTCAGTCGGACCAGAGCCTCTATCTTCTTTTGTGAGACCTTCCATTGTTTCCAGATGACAACCCTCATTGCATTTCTCAACCATTCTCCTAGCCTTCTGATTTTGGTTTTCATGCTGGATTTGCGATAGTAGTTAATCCAACCTCTCAGGACTTGGTTTGTCTTTTCGATTCGGTAGCCGTTGTCCACACTCCAAGAGCGTTTCATAAGCATTTTCAGCTTACTGAAAAGTTTTTTTGAAGCTTTCATCATGTGGCTTTGCTTTCCAGCCATCCGCCGATTTCCAAAACGAAAAGCCTAAGTATTTGAGGTTGTTCGGTCTTGTGATA
>JBNMLQ010000028.1:0-17575 GCA_050874925.1 Candidatus Enterosoma sp.
CTAAGAATGCTCATTATTATAGTGGATTTTTGTCTCTACTTTAAGAGAAAGCTTTGGATTCCTTTGTCTGACAAGGCCATAATCATGTCTATCCATAGGATGGTTTTGAAGAAAATGTCCAAAGCAAAGGAAATCGGTATGCTAATTATTGTATAATGGACAAAAGAAGGATGAGACTATGGATCAAGAAAACGAAAATCTTTATGAGACAAGGACGAACCTGTTCAGCAGTGAGAATGTCATCGATTATCTTTGGCGAAGATGTGAGAAGACCATCTATCCTTTCAAGCCGGACAATGCTTTTGGCATCGAAGCCAAGGAATTGACTAAGGACTATGTGAAAGGGAAGGAAATCATTTCCGACTATGTTCTTTCTTCTTCGGATATCAAGAATGCGGATATTCGAAAGAGCCAGGAATATAATTTTGAAATCAGCCAGTTCTATACATATAACGTTGAAAAGAACATCGTCTCTGATGGAAAGCTTGCCTTGGTCTACAAGAGTGACAGAAAATATTACTCCCTTTTTGAACTTGTCGAAAAGACAGGTGGGGAGAAGGAATTACATCTGATTATGAAGGTGAAGCAGAAAGTCGGTCTTTTTGGATCCTTCCAGACCGAGATGGTCTGTTATTATTGAGGAAATAGGATATGACATATCATCAGATATTGTTTCTTTCGTATGCTGCCTTGATGGTACTGATGTCTTTGTCTTCTTTTTCGCTTTTTATGCATGATAAAAAGTTGGCAATTTTAGAAAAAACAAGGATAAAAGAGAAAACTCTTCTTTCTACAGCTGTTTTAAATGGTGCTTTCGGTGCTTTCTTTGGAAGGCTTTGTGCACATCACAAGACAAACAAGGCTTATTTTTCCATCACCATTTATTTTGCTTTGATCATGCAATGTGCCGTGCTTGTCCTGCTTGCGATATTTGCTTTTGCCATCTAGGAGGTTTTATGGAAAACGATAAGGAATCCTTGAGAAGAAGCCATTCCGTGTGGAGCAACTTCAAACTTACGTTGTTATGCTTGTTTGCCGTCATCGCCTTTTCTGCTTTATGGGTTGGACTTGCCTTCTTTGGGAGAGAGGATTTTTCAAAGACGATTTCCATCATCATGATGGTTGCAGGTGCTGTTGCTACCCTTCTCTCCTTGGCTCTTTTCCACCTCTTCAAGCGGTGATGTTTCCATTGGTTGTATATGAAAGAAATTGTGATTGATACGCTTGGCTCCGACAGGGGAGAAGAAGAAATTATCGAAGGAGCCATTGACAGCCGCCATTGCTTTCCAAATTATCGATTTGTCCTTGTAGGAACTGAAAAGCATATTCATGAGGTTCTGAAGAAGGAGGGGGAGAACATTGATGACTATGTCATTCTGGATTCCAAACCTCTGGATGATGATATTCATGATGCCATGTCGATGCTTCGCTTCAAGGGACATTGTTCCATCGTCGATTCCTTTGACTATGCCAAAAGCCATAGAGAAGCTATCGGCGTCTTTTCAGCCGGACCTACTGGGATGATCCTTGTTTCATCCATCAGGCACATCGGCTGTTTTCCACAGGTCAATTTCCCGGTCCTGGCAAGCTTCCTTTATAACATCCATCATAAGCTGTTCTGCCTGGTAGATTGCGGTGCCAACATCGAAATCAGGGAAGATAAGCTTCTGCAGTTTGGTCAGCTTGGCTCAGCATTGATGAAATCTTATTGCGGAATTGACAATCCTCGTGTTGGATTGATGAATGTCGGCAAAGAAGATACCAAAGGAGACTCGCTCAGAAGAGCCGCTTTTCCGCTCTTCCAGGAATCCGGTTTGAATTTCATTGGAAATATTGAAGGAAGCGATGTCTTTATGGATAAGGTAGATGTCGTTGCATGTGACGGATTTTCTGGAAATGTCATTTTGAAGAATGCAGAGTCTGTCGGTCTCATCGGTGCCAGGATTGCTGAGCTGAACCATGAGGAAAAGACGGCAAGACAGCTCTATGAGATGTTTGCCTATAATGAACTTGGCGGTGCGATCCTTTTAGGAACTGACAAGATTGTCATGAAGGCCCATGGTGCTTCCAATCGCAAATCCGTCAAGGCTGTCGTCAAGGATATCATCCGACTGGATGCAAACCATTTCATTGAATCGATGAGGGACGAGATTGCTTCTGAAAAAAAGCAAATTTTTTGCTGACAGGCAGGATTTTATTTTACACTTTGCCTCAGAGATGAGCTTGGTATGCGTGGATTTTCCATCACGGATTATTATCCAAGCGGCGGAATGTCCATGACTTATGGTGTCATGGCCGGTACGGATCTTCCTGATGGCGGAGATGATGTGAAGAACTTCAAGAAATTCGGTCCGGATGTCGGTGGATATGGCTATTATGCCAGAGCCTGCCGTCAATCTGCCCAGAGAATTCTCTATACCGTTGCCAACTCCAATGCGATGGACTTCATCGGCATGGATACAAGATACTCGGCTATGATTCGGAATGGTATAAGACAAGAGATGCCATCCTGATGACCATCCTTGTCGTATTCATTGTTTCCTGTAGTCTGTTTGTCTCCAGCAATGTCTTCTACATTGTGATGGAGGACTTCCGTAAGAGGCAGTTGGATAAATAAGTCGTAGTCTTCTTTCATCGATTCAAGGCTGTCAGAAATCCTTCATTGGATGATGACGGTCTTTTTGGCTTTTGTCTTGAAAACAAGGAGTCTATCCGATGATTCTTTATATGAAGGCGATAATCTTAGATGTTTCCTTCAGATTCAAACCTTTGCTATCTGATGTGGCTTTTCATATTTACTTTGGGAAAAGTCAATAAATTATAGTTTTCCAAAGTAAGAGGCTGTTGTATGAAATTGATAAAATGTGATATCTATTTGAATCAGCTGATCAGCAAAAGAGAAAATGGTCTCATAAAGGTTGTTACAGGAATGAGACGCTGTGGAAAAAGTTGCCTTCTTGAATCCGGAATCAAGGAAGATAACATCATCACATTGGCATTGGATGATGATTTGAACCGGGGATATAGGAATCCAAATAAACTTTCGGATTATCTGCATGATAAAATCGCAAATAAAAATGAGATGCCCTATATTCTTTTGGATGAAATTCAGTTTGCCATATCCGAAAAAGGAAGAGAACCAATCCGCCTTTATGGAGAACATCACATATAACGAATTGATAATCCGTGGTTATAACGTCGATGTCGGTATCATCGATCATGCGGTGTTGAACAAATCCCAAAAACAGCAGATTGTCCGGTTGGAAGTAGATTTTGTCTGCAATAAAGGCAGCAGACGTTATTATATTCAGTCTGCGTTTTCGATTCCTGATGAAGAAAAACTGAAGCAGGAAACATCCTCATTGGATAGAATCGGTGATTCATTCAAGAAAATAATCGTTACCCAGGATTTAGGAAAACCATGGCATACTGAGAAAGGGTACTCGGTCATCAATGTCCTTGATTTCCTGTTGAATCCAGACAGCATGGATTTATGATGACAGACTATCGTTTTCAACTTGAATTTTGACACAAAAAATCCCGGCATGCCAGGAAGCAATGCCAGGATTGATGAAGTTAGATGTTTTCGTCGTCTTTCTGATCGGCCGGAACAACGACGGTGTTTTGGACATACTGAATGGTGATATGTCTCTTATGACCGGTTCCGAGAGACTGAGTCTTGATGTTCGGGACATCCGTGAGAACCTGATGGATGATTCTTCTTTCATCGGAAGTCATCGGATCAAGGATGACGGTCTCATGGGTACGCTGTACTTCTCTGGCGTATCTTCTGGCGATGGCTTCGAACTTGGAATATTTGGCTTCCTTGTATCCGTCGCAGTTGAGAAGGATGCCATAATGTCCGCCAAAACGATTGAAGCATGCAGAACGGGTCAGTTCGTTGATGGAACGAAGGGTGTCTCCGTTTCTTCCGATGACGTTCTTGTTTCTGCTGGTGACGATGTTGAGTTTGATGATTCCGTCTTCGTACTTGGCTTCGGTGGAACCTTCCAATCCGAGGGCACGGAGACAGCGTTTGATGTAGTCGTCGGCGAAGACGATGACATCGTTGATGGAATAGATGCCGATGGTGACAGTCTTGCTGAAGAGGGTCTTCTTGACTGAGATGACCTGATACTTCAGTTCCTTCTGATCGACGCCTAAATCTTCACAGGCTTTCTTTACGGCTTCTTCTTCGGTTTTTCCTTCATATTTATTCATAGGTCGTTACCTCCATAAAGGCTTATCAGATTTATTCTTCTTATCGGCTTTTCCGTCAGCAGAGTGATGTTTGCTTCTTCTGACGGCAGCGAGAGTAGAACCATCACCGGTGTTCTTGGCAAAGTTATGGCGATGTCTGGTCTGAACCATTTCCATGACGAGACTTTGGATAATCGAGATGACAGAACCGAATAGCCAGTAGATACCCATACCGGCAGGTAAGTTCCAACCCATGAAGATGACGAAGACACTCATGATGATGGTCATCCATTTCATGGACTTGTTAGGATCGACTGGATTGCCATTGGCATCCATCTGTGTACTGACGGTGCCGAAGTTCTTTGTTCTCCATGTAGAGAAGAAGAGGGAGGTGGCACTGGACAGGATGTTTGCAATCGTCATGGCAATGAAGATGAAGATTCCGACCAATGCACCATTGGTCGTTCCATAGGAAGTGAAACACTGGCTGACTGGTGTAATCAGGGAAAGCCCCAACCAGTTACCGGCTGCAAGAGCAGCACTGTCCTGAAGTGAGGACCAGACGCAGATGAACAATGGGAACTGAAGAATCATCAGCAACAACGGAAGGAATGGATGAATCTTGTTCTTCTTCATCAGCTGAGAAGTTTCCATGGCATAGGCTCTTCTCTGATCCATATCTGTCTGGTTTTCAGGATATTTCTTGGCAAGCTGGTTGAGCAGAGGCTGAATCTGCTGCTGTCTTGCCTGAGTCTTTGTCTGAAGGAGTGTGGAGACGACGGTGACGATACGTGCCAACAAGGTGATGATGAGGATGGCGAGAATCTGCATCCATCCATTGCTCATGTTGATGTTGGAAATCTGATGGACAATCCATGCGAACGGATAGACGAAGAGTCCTTCCAGGAATCCGTATTCGCTGAAGGCCTCTCCCCAGGATTTTCCTTCGATGTAAATCGGAGATTCGTATTGGGTGAAGGTGCCGCCTTCCGGAGCAAAGCAGCCGCGGAGAGTATTGACCTTGGTCGTCATGGTGTTCTTCAGGACGCTGACATAGGCTGAACTCGGAGCATAGAGGACACCGATGGAGCTGTCCAGAATCGCTTCGTCATACCAGCTGTCGAAGTTGGTAAAGAGGTCAGCTACTTTTTTGTTGCCGTTGTCGTCTGTGTCAAGACCAGCATAGATGGCAACGTTTTTGGCAACACTCTTGGCCGTGTTGGCGTCTTCAATCTTTCCTAAGGTGCCATCGGTCCAAAGCGTGTAATTGGTGTTGACGAAGCTGTCGACCTTGTCACCCATGAAATTCAGGAATTTCTTGTCCAATCTGGAATAACCATTCATTTCCATGGTATTGAACAGGGTCTGGCGGTTTGTCTTCTGGGTGTTGGTGGCACTGTCGTACGAGACGCTGGTCTCATAGAGGTTGCCATAATATGCATAAAGCTGATTTGCTTTGTCCTGAGTCGTACAAAAACTCTTTGTACAGCTGGATAAACCAAAAATACCGATGACTCCAATGAGAAGAATCATCAGACGCTTTATAAATCTGTTCGAATTATTTCTCATGCTTTTCCCCTTTGGATGGAGAGCCCAGACGTAAGAAACAGGATCTCAGAATTTCTGTATTTTCCTGAAATGACTTTTCCAGATATCCCAAATGAGCGATGATGACGATGTCATAAGGCTTGGTAAGAACATCGGTCAAGTTGATCTGAGCCCGAATTTGTCTTCTGACTCTCACGCGGGTCACGGCATTTCCGAGCTTGTTTGAGACGGAGATGCCGATATGTGCGTGTGAATCTTTGTTTTCAGCATAGAATACCGAAACGGACGAATTCTTTCCGGCGCAATGTCTCTGGTCAAGGACCTTCTTGAAGTCTTCGGATCTTGTGATCCTGAATTCTTTTTCCATATCGCAACCGAAAGAGGACTCAGGGGATTAGGCCTGAGTTAAATGGGCTCTGCCCTTGGCTCTTCTTCTGGCTAAGACCTTTCTGCCGTTTTTGGTGGCCATTCTAGCTCTGAAGCCGCAGGTATGGACTCTCTTGATTTTGCTTGGCTGATAAGTACGTTTCATAAGGTAAACCCTCCTAATAATATTAAATGCGCACGAAAAAACGCATGTAGGGATATTATACTTATCCACCCCTGAAAAAACAATAAATCATTTTGGAATATTCCAATAAAAGCAGAGAAAAAAGTCTTTTGCTTATCCGCCACCCATGTATTTGACTGGTGATTTGTTGCTTTGTATGTCTAAAATTGTCGTTTTGCTTTCGTTACAGCGTAAAAATAATGCATTTTTCGGTTTAAAATGTGAATTATTTCTTTATAATATTTAGGTTGAGGTTTTTAACATGAATAAAGATGAAATGATATCGGACAATAGGGTCGATGTATATAAATGGATCAAGATCGGACAGGCTGCCATTTTGATCATCCTTGGTATTCTTTTTGTCGTCACAGCCTTGCTGAACAGAGATACCCAGGCGGAAGTCGGAAGCATGCTTTCCATCTCTTTGGGTGTCATCCTTTGCGTGTATGGACTTCTGGATGTTCTTTCCGGATACCTTCTCTATCGCAATCCTTACAATCAGGACTGCCTGGTCGGTGCAGCGTTCGTCTCTCTTGCGACGGTTCTCTTTATCAAGAGAGATGTAATCAATGAGATTCTTTCTTACTTTGTCTCCATCTTTATCATCGTTTGTGCGTTGCTCTTGATTCTTCATGGTGTTGACATGGTCATTGGCAAAGGCATCAAGAAATCCGTTGCAAAAGGTGTCATCTCGTTTGTCCTTGCAGCTCTTCTCATCGGTATCAGCATCGCCTATCTTATCTTCTATATCAGAGAAAAGGCCACCGTCGAAATCTATATGCTCCTCGTCCTTGGAGCCGTGCTTGTCATCTTAGGCATCGCTTCTCTATCCATCCTTGTCATCAAGATTCGCAATACGAACAAGATGCTTAAGGAAAAGAAGTTCCAGGAAGAACAGGAGACTCAGCACTCCATCAACAAGCAGGACCATCCCACCAACACCGAAGTCAGAATCATCGACATCAACGAACTCAGGAAGGGCAACAAGCCTAGCAAAGGCAGTGACGAGCAGGAAATCACCGTCGTCGAGGATGATGACGATGACCAGAATCCTGATTCGACGAAGGCTCTTCCGAACGGAAAATGAAATTCGTTTCCATCCTGAAGGCTGTCTATCGCGAATATGGCGTCGACTTCTGCTATGTCGCTGACCATATCGGCGTAGACGATGAGGTCGTCATGGGATGGGAAAAGGAAACTTCCTTTCCTAACGAAGACGAGCTGAAGAAATTTTCGAACTTGTTCGCCATTCCGTATTCTGTTCTTGAAAAATCAATCCATGAATGATCATCCGGCAGCAATGCCGGATTTATTTTTGCTTGCATTGACATCATCTTCTTGTATAATGTACCGGAAAAAAGGAGGAACGGTATGAAAAGATGTCTTACGATCCAGGATTATTCCTGCATGGGAAGGTGCTCCCTGACGGTTGCTCTTCCAATCCTGTCCTGTTCTGGAGTTGAAACCATCGGACTTCCTACGGCTGTTTTGAGCAATCATACCGCCTTCTCTTCCTGGACCTATCAGGATCTGTCTGACAAGATGCTTGAAAGCGTCAGCAAATGGAAGGATTACAACCATCATTTTGACTGCATCTACACTGGCTATCTAGGTAATGGACAGGCGGAAATCGTAAAGACTATCTTCGAGGAGCTCAAGGAAAAGGATACCATGATCGTTGTGGATCCTGCCTTTGGTGACAACGGAAGACTGTATGCAGGATTCGACGAGAAGCATGTCGATGAAATCAGAGGATTGCTGAAATATGCGGATGTCATCTGCCCCAATGTCACGGAAGCCTGCGAGCTGTTGAAGATTCCCTATGTCGGAGAGAACGTCAGCGAGCTTGAAGCACAGAGGCTGACCCTCGCCTTATCGCAATATGGCCCAAGGAAGATCGTCGTCACAGGTATCTTTGCCAATGACGGGAATGTCGGGTGTGCCATCTTCAACAGGGATAACAGCAAACTGACATATTATTATACGGAACCTCTTCCGGGAAGATATCATGGTGCCGGAGATACCTTTGCCAGCGTGATGGTCGGATCTCTTCTCAACGGCCTTTCTCTGGAAAATGCGGTACGCCTTGCCCATGACTTCGTTCATAGGAGCATGATGGAGAATATCAAAAACGATGTCGACGGGATTCTGTATGGACTTGTCTATGAAGGACAGCTTAGGACGCTGTACCAGAACATTGTCAAGATGAAGAGAAAACAAGTCGAGTGAATTTGTATAAAACAAAAACTGCCTTTGCATCAAACCTGTTATGGGCATGATGTAAAGGCAGTATTTTATTTGAATCAGTCTTCGAAGGACGGAGTATCCTGAACCTTCTCGATATCGGAGAACTTCTCCGGGATGGTGTTGTAACGTCCGAAGAGGGTAATCTGGACAGTGACTTCGCCACGTTCCGGATCGATGCTCTCGATGGTACCTTCGGCATCCTGGAATGTTCCAGTGATGATCTTGACAAGATCGCCGACTTTGTATTCGGAATAGATGTCCGGATCTTCGATGTGCATTCTCTTGAGGACAGGCTCGATCTCTTCTCTTGGAATCGGGAACGGCTTGGCACCCTTACCGGAGGAACCGGTGATACCGGAGACACCGGGAGTGTTTCTGGCGACGAACCAGGTTTCATCAGTCATGATCATTTCGACGAAGATGTATCCAGGATAATAGTTCTTGATCTTGACTTTGGGAACTTTCTGCCCTGTCTTCTTGTCGATGACCATCTTCTGCTTTCCGTTTTCGTCGAGGACGGGTTCTTCATATTCGGCACAGATGACACGGAAGATCTTGTCGGTCATGTTGAAGGACTCGGCTCTCTTTTCGAGGGCTTCCTTGACCTGACGCTCTCTCATCGCATAGGTGTTGATGACGTACCATGCTTTTTCAGGCAGTCCACCTTCGTCTTTCTTTTCTTCATCGTCGTCATAATCGCCGGAATTGACCACGCCGAGAACGGATTTGTGGGCAAGCGGACCCTGCTTGGCTTCCTCTTTGAGCGTAGCTTCGACAGAAGTCTTATAATCTTCGTTTTCCATTAGAACAATCCTCCGATATATCTGAACAACATGGCAGCTGCTTCCGTGCTGGAAGAATCAGTGGAATTGCTGCTGCTCGGCAATGCGATTTCGAATGAGCGCATGATCAAGACGGTCAGATAGTCACTTAGAACAGTGGCAAGGGCTGCGACGATGGCAATAACCATGACGACGCCGACGGCTTTCCACAAAGTCTTCTGATCCGGCCAGCGGACTCTCTTGGCTTCTTCTGAAACACCACGGAAATATTTAGAAATCTTTTTCATGTGTTACTTTCCTTCCTTATGAATGGTGTGTTTTCCACATTTCGGGCAATACTTCCTGACTTCGAGACGTATTCCGTCTCCCTTCTTCTTGGAAGCATTGTAATTTCTTGCTCCGCATTCGGTACACACAAGGGAAACTTTTTCTCTCATCGTATCACCTCTCATTGTTTCAAATAAAATAATCTCCTTAGGGGAGACATCTTCTATATTATAAAGAACGGGATTTTAAATTACAACGAATATTTAAGGTTTTGATAGGAAATCTACTCCCTTCTTATTTATATACGACAAATAGCTCGGAATTTCGGTGCCAGACATGAAGGGAAAAGGATCCAGAAAGTAGAAAAAATCCATGATTCTGATGATTCAAAACATATTTTTTAAAATTATTTTTTCTTAAATATTCCGATAACTATCGCAATATTTTAAGACGATAAAAATAAATTTAGCACTCTATGCTTGCAATTGCTAAATTGCTGACTATAATATAATTAGCACTTGAGATAAGAGAATGCTAAAAAGATAAACATGCAAGGAGGGTTGCACCTATGGAAGAAAATAAAAATCAGATGAATGTCGAGGAAGGAAAGAAGAATTTCAACAACGAAAGAAAAGGAGAAGGTTATCGCATGGAAAACTATTATCATCCGTTCTGGTCTCTGTTCAATGATTGCTTCGGAGATGACAGCACATCGGAAGTCATGAAGACTGATATCTCGGAAAACGAAAGTGGCTATCAGTTGGAAGTCGAAGTTCCTGGTGTCGACAAGAAGGATATCCGTCTTTCTTTGGACAAGGGTTATCTGACCATTGCCTGCAAGATCAATAAGAAAGACAATCAGGGACATGGCAAGTATCTCCGTTCTGAAAGAGTCAGCGGTTCCTTCTCCAGAAGCTTCTACATTGGAAACAACATCAAGAAGGAAGATGTCGCTGCTTCCTGCAACAATGGTGTATTGACTGTCACCATTCAGAAGCCGCAGGAACTCAAGCAGGAAGAGAAGTTCATCGAAGTCAAATAAATCCGTTCCTGTAAAGTAAGAAAATGAAAAGGATACCTAGGTTTTCAAGCCCGGGTATCCTATTTTTTTGATTTGGCGTCTATTCAAAAATCATATTTGAGCTTCCCCAATGCAAAGATCAGGTAATGAGGAATCGTCATGATGTCTCCTTCTTTGCTGACGTTGTAATCACCGATCTTGATCAATTTCGTTTTGCCGTAATGTTCAGGGTGATTCATTATCGTCTTGCTTGATTTGGTGTTTCCTGTTGTCGCTTTGGATTCCACCAGGGTCGAAAAACCATCATAGGAAATCACGAAATCAATCTCGAGTCCGCTTTCTTTGGCAAAATAATATGGCTCTATACCTGCTTTCAGCAATGATTCACAGACAACCGCTTCATAAATGGCACCTTTTCCTTGGCCCAGGTCACCTTTGTTGATACCCGAAACCGTATCGATTCCATACATCGATGTGACAATGCCGATGTCTTCTGGAAAGAGCTTGAATTGTGATTCGATTCGTTGTCCTGAAAGCGGTAAAGTCGGAACTGAGACATTGTATACCTTGGTTACGATATGTGCCTGTCTGAGGTATTCTATCGCATCGTTTTTATCATATTGGGTTCCGCCTTTCACCTTGGATACAATATACCTCTTGTTTTCCTTGGCTAAAAAAGTGGGTATCAAATCAAAGGAATTCTGAATCCTTGAAACCTCTGATGTCTTAAAAACAGGATTTCCTTTTTTATCCATTCTTCGGCCAAAATCACTTTTCATATCAAATATCGTATTGTTTAAAATCCTGAATGCAGGAACGATGCTATGAGTATTTACATATTCCAAAACGGCTCTAGGGAAGCCTCCGATACAGACATATTTCAAGAAGATGTCTTTATACATTCTGTGAATGTTTTCCGGAATCTGTTTTTTATCATTGAAATAGCCGACAAGATCATCGGTTTGGCTTTTCCTGTAACCCAAGGCCCATAAAAATTCCTCGAAATCCATCGTTTTCATATGATAGACTTCATCATAGCCGGTGGGTGCAGGTGTAGTATCTCCTATCACATATCCGTTGATGCCTAAATATGATCCGCTGCCTATGACATGGTATCGACTATCTTTGGCAAAGTTCTTAAAAGACAGTCTGGCTCTTGGACAATCTTGTATTTCGTCAAAAAAGATCAGGCTGTTGTCAGGTCTGATATCTAACTTCGGGAAACGAAGTGAGATGTTGGATATGATGCTATCCACATCAAGATTTTCAGAAAAGTCAGAGCAGTATTCAGGATGGGTCCAAAAATTCATTTCAATCAGCTGTAGTTTGTTTCTCTTGGCAAATTCCCTGACGGCTTCAGTTTTTCCGCATTGGCGAATTCCGACCAACAAAACCGGGCTTGTCTGCTTTGCTTTCAACCATTCATCCAAATATCCATCGACTTTTCTAGCAAAATACATAAAGAATAACCTCTTTTTTATCTTTGAATTTTCAAAGTTTAAGAAATTCGGAGTGACTTTTCACCAATATTATAAGAAATTCGGAGCGACTTTTCACGAATATTATAAGAAATTCGGAGCGACTTTTCACCAATATTATAAGAAATTCGGAGCGACTTTTCACCAATATTATAAGAAATTCGGAGCGATTTTTATGAATGGCAAGTATAAGTGCCTTGAGTGATGTCGATGGAGAATATCATGGAGAGGCAAATTTGCTGTGAAAAACATTAAAACTCATCCGGCAATTTTATTGAACGAATTTGTTTTTTTGTTAAAATATTAGTGCAGACAGCAAGAGATGTTTTTATTTTGATGCGGATGTATGAAATTACAAAAGGTGGTGAGATATGAAATCGTATAATCGGTTTATGGAGTTAAGAGGAGTCTCCATATGTTCGAAGAATTCCTCTGATTGTATTTTGAAGGATGTCGACCTTTCTTTTCCACATTCCGGCATGTTTTTCATCAAAGGAAAAAATAACAGTGGAAAGTCTTCTTTGCTATCGGTCCTTGCGGGGTTGAGCAAGCCATCAACAGGGGAACTCATTTTCTGTGGGACGTCCTTATATCAGCAAGGACAATCTTTTCAGGAATCATATCGGAATGAAATGATATCCTTTGTTTCCCAAAAAGATGATTTACTGGAAGATGTGACTGTCTATGACAATATCGCTTTGTCTTATCAGCTGAGAAACAGGATACCGGATATACAGGAAATCAAAGAAAACCTATCTTTGAACGATATCAAAGATGTCGATGGCTTTTTAAAGAAGAAGACGTCCTGCCTTTCTGGCAGTGAAAGACAAAAAATACGTATTGTCAGAGCATTGGTCAAGGGGGTAAAGATTCTTCTTGTCGATGAATTGTCTTCCATGGACAAGGAAGCCGAAGAAGGAATACTCAAAGTATTGAAGAAGTTGTCCGATGATATTCTTGTCATTGCGGTCAGCAATGACGAAGATATCATAAAGGAATATTCCTTAGGTACGATAGAATTGAGTGATGGAACGTTCAAGGCAGATTTTGCCAAAGAAACGGATGACTTTGATTTGAAGGCATATGGGATTGGAAAAAAGAGTCATCTTTCTATGTTGCAGTCTTTTCGGTTCTCTTTGAATTTCCTGTCTGCAAGAAAATTTGTATTGCTGATGACGTTTGTCGTCACCCTAGTTACGTTTTTCCTTTCTGGTCTGTCTGTTGTTTCCCTGACTGCCAATCCTACCGAGGTGCTTGTCAAGGAACTCTATGCCGAGAAAATCACGGATGTTGTCCTGAATCAGGATTCTTCCTTGAAAATCGGCCTTTATCCAGAATCCAGGAAGAGAGGCGGATTCACTGACAGGCAGAAGGGAACGATATTGAAGTATACCAGTCAAAAAGAACTCATCTATTGCTATGAGGGCAATTCCTATTCTCTTTCCGGATCGAAAGGAATGCCGATTTTGAATTATGGAAAAAACCTTGCTTTTACGCCATATCCTTATGAAACACCTTTTGATCTGAACTACAGAGGATATCCTAGTGGATTCATAGAGATGGGAGAAGAGGACTTGGATTACACTGGCTTTGTTTTGGATTCAAGATTGCAGGATAAGGAGAAATGTCATTTTCCCCAGAAGTTCGATGAGATTGCTTTGACTTCTTTCAAAGCAGATATGTATCTTGAATATGGATATAGGGATGATGACTATAATGTCATCAAAATCAATACCTTGGATGACCTGATTGGAAAGAAGCTGGATAGCTTCACCATCACGGCTGTCTATGAAACGGACGAGGACATGGATTTTGCCAAGAGGCATTCCTATTCTGAAGACTCCAATCAGATGAAGAAGATTGAAAACGATGCCTATCTGAATGGAACCTATATCAGCAATCATTGGATTGCTCTCAGAGGTACGATAGAGCATTTCTGTCAGGGACTTGACAACTTCTCCTCTGATATCGGTGTCTATTACAAGCTTCCGAAAAATGAACATGAAGTCATTTCCTTGATGAATCAGCTTCAATATGATGAGAAGACGGATTTCCATGGCACATGGCACCATCGCGGGAAGATAGATTCCCCCGTTTCCTCCGTGGTACATCAAGCCTTTTTAAGCAGGTTCTCCATGCAGCATGTCCTTCTTCTTGTCGTGACAGGTCTTCTCCTTGTCTTAGACATATTCCTTGTTTCTTATTTGATATATGCGGGGCTGAACAAAAAGAAGAAAACGATAACGTCTCTCATATCTTTAGGAGCGAGGATGAGAGACCTCAGGCTCATCTGTCTTGTCGAGTCGAGCTTGCTTTGTCTGGTGAGCTTCCTTCTTTCCATTCCGTTTGTTGTGTTGGTGTGCAATCATGTCAACGCATTGTATTTCTGCAATTGTGTCACATTCGGCTTCCTTGCTTTCCTGATCTTGTTTGTGTTTGCCATCCTAGTTTTGACCTTATCCCTTCTAGGACTTTGGTATTGGAATAAAAGAAGGATGAGCAATTGATGGAAGTATATTGCATCCATATCTTTTACATTTTATTTGAAATAATATAAATTGATATCTATTTATATATTCAAAAAAGGAGCCTCAAGGATTCCATATGGAATCTCTGAGGCTCTTGTCTTTTACCAGCTGTGGTCGACTCTTCCGAGGCTTCCATCATTCAGAGCGTCTTGATAATTGAAGGTGTAGGGAAGGTTTGGCTCAAGGAATCTGGTGCGTTTGTCCTGGGAGTAGGAAGAGAGAATCATGGAATCGTAGTCTCCGAAGACCTTTTCAGCCTTGGGCTGGAGGAACGTGAGGAAGTATTTGGAGTATCCTTCACCTTTTTCGTATTTCATGGATCGGAAGCATTTGTCGATGACGGTTCCGATGGGAGTCGTCTCTTTCTTGCCTTCCTTTCCGATGTAATGAACTTCATAGTAGTCGTATTCGTCGGTGAAGAAGCTACCTTCATGTCTGTTCTGGAATTTGTGGTAGATGCCGATGGTGTCTTCCATCTTCTTGTTGGAAGTGAAGCCGATTTCCCTGAGGTAGTCGAACAAGGAATAGTCTTTTTTCTGATAGGCTTGTACGTAGTCCTGATATTCGTTGCTCACGGAGTCGATGAGGTTGTCGTTGACATGGAGGTTCTTTCTTTCGTATCCGGTTTCCATTCCTCCGCAGGCAGGATATGCCCTGTAGGTGTCGTGATAGGAGAGAACGTTTCTTCCTAAGCTTGGATCGAAGGATAAGGCGGCTAAGTGTGTGCTTACCTTTGTATCGGTGGGGATGTGGGTGATGATGTCATCTTCTTCAATCTTTCTGCTGTTTTCTTCGACGTCTTCCAAGAAGGATTTCAGTTTCTCGAAGGCAGGTTTAGTAGCCTTGTCCATATCTTTCTCTGCCTGTTTCCAGAAGGCCTGGGACTGGGTGTCTTTTTCATGTGCCAGCTTGTAGCTGATTTCGAATTTGGCGATGACGATGCTGTGGAAGAGAAGGATGCCGAGGTACTGGCTGAAGTCTTCCTTCGGCTTGATTCTCATGGAATCCCAGGTGAGCTTTGCACTGTCGCAGACGGCAACGTCGAAGCATCTCATGAGGTTCCATTCGGAATCGCTGGAGGGAGAGACGATGGCATCGGCGAGCTCGATGACCTTCTCCGAGAAGGAGTTTCCGTATTTCAGGTTGGCAACGTAGTTCGTATAGAAGTTCTCGGCTGCCTTCAGCAACTCGGGATCATCACTCTTCTGTTCTTCGTCGACGAGGGTTGCATAGCCTGCCATGATGGGAGAGAGGGAGGTTTCCATCTTATTTGCCTTTCCCATGAAGGTGTCAAGGATCCTGGTTCCTTCGCTGTGGTCGATTTTGCTGTCGATCATGGCAAGTTTTGCTTCGATGTCACTGAGCTTGCTGTTGATTTCCTTCAGCTGGTCGGCGACCGGATCATCCTGGAAGATGTCGATTCCGAAGCTGGAGAGGATGGTGGAACAGACTTTTCTTCCCCATTCGACTTCATAGCTGCCGATGGTTCCGGAGACGATGTCCTTGATGAGCTGGCTGTAGATGGAAATGTTGAATCCGAGGTTGTTGTTCTTGGCTAATACGGTCGTATTTCTGCTGGTGCTGAGAGATGTGGTTTTGACGTTTCTTCCCGGCATGGCGAGGGCGGGGACGAGAGCGATGAGAGCTGCGAATCTGTTGAAGTATTTCATATGTTGGTTCTCCTTAAGTAACAAATTTATTTTATTTGTTTCTTTGTGACTTCATTATAAAGGATAGAATGTTACAAGTCAACAATTTTTGTATCAAAAAGAAACTAAATAATTATTTTTGTAACTTTCAGGGTAGTGCATATGATTTGTCAATCCATATTTCTTTTCGTTACAATATAGATGGAGGTTGTTTTTATGAAAACATTGCAGTTGAGTGAAAATCTGTATTATGTCGGTGTCGTCGACAAGGGGCTTCAGGTATTTGATGTCATCATGCCCACAAGTCATGGCACAACCTATAATTCCTATCTTCTCAAGACAAGCGAAGGTGCTGTCATCTTCGAAGGCTCCAAGGCTGAATTCGAAAAAGAGTATCTGGAACATATCTCTTCCATCGTTGATTTCTCTGATATCAAATATCTTGTCGTTGCCCATACGGAACCGGATCATTCCGGAGCCATCGAGGCTTTGCTGAAGAAGAATCCTGATATCACGGTACTCGCCTCTAGTGCAGGGCTGAACAATCTGAAGAACATTCTTCGCTTCCCGTTCAAGAGTCAGCCGATGCTTCCGAACAAGGAACTCAAGGTTGGAGAATATACCCTTCAGTTTGTCTCTGGTCTCTTCTGTCATTGGCCCGATGTCATGTTCACCTATATCAAGGAGAAGAAAGCTCTTGTTTCCTGTGATGCCTTTGGAGCACATTATGCGACGGATGACATTCTTCTTTCCAAGGAAAAGAACATCGATCTCTATCATGAGATGTTCGACTACTATTTCAAATGCATCATGTCTCCTTTTGCTTCCTTTGCCATCCAGGCCAGCGACAAGGCAGACAAGCTTGATTTGGATATGATTCTTCCTGGACATGGTCCTGTCATCGATACGGATGTGAAGGACGTCATCAATCGTTTCCGTGAAGAAGGAAAGAAATACCTTGTCGTCAATGATCCAAACAAGGTCACCTTGGTCTATTCTTCCTGCTATGGGTATACAGGAAAGATGGCTTCTTATCTGAAGAATAAATTTGAAAAGGAAGGAAAGGAAGTTTCTTTCTATCAGATAGATGCATTGAACTATGCCAGTCTCAAAGGTAACATCTTAAAAGATATCCGTACTTCCGGCACGGTCCTCTTTGGAACACCGACCATCGTCAATGATGCCGTGTCTTTGTTCTATGACCTTGTCAATAGCGAACTTTCTATCTTCTTCACCAACAAAAAGGCTTCCGTCTTCGGTGATTACGGCTGGTCAGGTGAAGCAGTCGGCAACTTGTCTTCTTTC
>JBNMLQ010000029.1:0-17421 GCA_050874925.1 Candidatus Enterosoma sp.
CATCTATACCATCTGCTACATCATCGTCATCTGTTCCATCTTCAGCAAGCATTCCTTCGACATCGATTTGAAAAGGAAGGAAAACCATCGTTTCTCCGAAAGAAAGAACAACAATGTCCGTTTTGAGATAGCAAGAAATATCGAAAGTCAGAGTGTCGTCCTTGACTACCTCGATAAGTCAAAAGCGAAAACATTTGTCACAGCCAAAGAAGACAAGGAAGTTGATAATTTCAATAATATCATGGCTCTTGCAAGGAAATACCAGACAAGCGCTCCTGATTATAGGAGTAAAGATGCCTCAGATATGTTCCATTATCTATCCATCGCCATGAAAAAGGATGGCATCATCTACAAGAAGGCTAACAGCCTCATCATGAAGAGAGCCCTTTCGACAGGCTGCCTGACTGCATTGAGCCAGAATGCCGTGCTTGACATGTCCATCGTCGCGGTCAAGAACATGCAGCTCATCAAGGACCTGATATGGCTATATGGATTCAGGCCGACCAACTATGAGATGAACCGAATCATGTTCAAGGTCATCAGGAACGTCTGCATCAGCATCGGTTTGAATACGATGAACAAGAACACCTCCCTCCTTGGCAAACTCTTCAAGAAGGATTCCTCCAATTTCCTTATCCAGATATTTGCCGAGATCATCGACATGGGTGCACAGTTTTTGGGTAACGGAACCATGACCTATCTCATCGGAAGATATACGATCAAGGTCATGCTGAGCCAATACCATATGCAGGAAGTGCTCCACGAACAGACGATGGAAGAATTTACCATCGACATCAGCGAGGAATCCATACAGAAACTCAACGAAGAAATCAAGGGGGAAGCCGCATCTTTGAAAGCGGTTGACAAACCTGCCTTGGAAAACAGCCTTCCTATGCTTGAGAAGCCTAAGGAAAAGGATCATTTCCTCAAGCGCTTCTTTCATCCGAAAAAAGAGACAACGAAAAAATGAGGTTCCGCCTTCCATCTGGCGCAGAAGAAATCCGAATTGCTTTATCATGGATGACAATGCCCTTCGTGGAAGACGACCGGATATAGAGAGATCCTTATAATCCGTTTTAACCTCAAGGTTAGTATAGCAAAAAAGTCAGCGTCAGGCGATCAAAAACGCCTTATAGGCAAGATAGGCTTCATAGACATCGGCCTTGGAGACGATTTCCATCGGAGAATGCATGCTCAATACCGGGACGCCGGCATCCAGGACATACATGTTGTAGTTTCCCAATATATAGGCGATCGTTCCGCCTCCTCCCTGGTCGACCTTGCCGATTTCACTGGTCTGATAATGAAGCCCGTTGTCATCCATGGTCTTACGGATGAAGGCAAGGAATTCAGGCATGGCATCATTGCATCCGCTCTTGCCCCTGGCACCGGTATACTTGTTGAAGACGATACCCTTGGAAAGGTAGCAGGAATTTTTCGGCTCGTTGGCACTCGGATAAATGGGATCGACTCCACAGGAGACGTCGCTTGAAAGCATATAGCTGTTGCTCATCGCATGGCGAAGGGCAAGATAGCTGTCGTTTCCCATCAGGTGGAGGAGCTCAGCAACGACATTTTCAAACCACATGGACTGGGCACCGGTTGCACCGATGCTTCCCACTTCCTCCTTGTCGACCAAGACGACACAGGAAGTGTATTCCGGCTTCTTCGTATCCAAAAGAGCAGTCAAGGAAGTATAGGCGCAGACCTTGTCATCCTGTCCGTATCCTGCAACCATGGAGCGGTCAAGACCGAAGTCCCTGGCCTTTCCAGAGGGTACGCAGACAAGTTCGCTGGAAAGAAAATCTTCCTTTTCCATACCATACTTTTCCTTTAAAATATCCATGATATAGTCGGAGAAAGGTTCCTTGTCTTTGTCATCGAGAGGGATGTTTCCCATCATGACATCCAGGTCTTCTCCTTCGACGACCTTGCCAGCCGGTTTTGAAAGCAAATCGGCGGAAAGATGAATCAGAAGATCGGTGATACCCAAGACAGGTTCACCATCCTCTTCACCGACAGAGACTTCGACATGGCTTCCGTCCTTCTTATAGACCACGCCATGAAGGGCAAGCGGAATGGTGGTATATTGATATTTCTTGATTCCGCCATAATAATGGGTTTCAAGCATGGCATAGCCACCCTTGTCAAAAAGAGGATTCTGCTTGATGTCAAGCCTCGGTGAATCAATATGGGCACCTAAAATCCTCATACCATCTTCAAGCGGCTTTTTGCCAATCACAAAGCAGATGAAGTTCTTGTCCTTGTTGGTCGCATAGATCTTGTCGCCGGCCTTGACTTTCTTGACATCCTTGATATCGACAAAACCATGGTTCTTGGCTTCTTCGACCGCCTTTTTGACAGCCATGCGTTCCGTCTTCGCCTGGGTGAGGAATTCCTTATATCCCTCGTTGTAGGCAAAGATGGCCTTCTTCTTTTTCTCGTCAGCATCTAGCCAGATGTTTTTAGCGTACATTTCTTTTCTCCTATAGGAATCTGCCAAGGTTCCCTTTGAAAGGCACATCCTTCAGACACCTTGGCAAATTCATCCTGAACAAGTAGATTATACCTGTTTTTTTATAAAGCTGTGATGTTTTTCCTTTGATTTCCCATTTTCTCCATTTACAATACTCTTTGGAGGAAAAAATTAATGAAACTTCAGCTCCCAGACAAACGAAGGTTCTTCTTCAAAAGTCCGGAAGAGATGTTCGACAAACAGAACAGACTCTTAGACTATATCTATGACGTCGACAAGGAAAACAGGATCGTGACAGCGAAGATTCACTTCGCTTCCATCGACGATATCATCGATCCATCCTACAAGAAGAATCTCATGCTCAATGATGCCCTATGGCAGAAGATGGAGCAGGTTCTCAAAAGTGTCCCTTTCAGTTACAAGGTCAACTTCGAATTTGAAATCGACGACATGAAGGACTACTCCCTGGATGTGCTGATGGCAGCCTTAGAAAAGAACATCGACATGAAATACCTAGGCTTTGCCATTTCGACGAGAAGAAAACGAAGAGCTGCCTTATCCTTGACTGCCATAGGCATCCTCTTGCTTCTTGGCAACATCATCCTGCAGGTTCTCCAGCCGTTCAACGGCGTCGTGGAGAACATCCTCGTCGAAATCATCGACATCGCCGCATGGGTCTTCGTCTGGGAAGCCGTCACCATCTATTATATCGATGGCTACGAGATGAGACGAGGTCTCAAGAACATCCGCAAGAGAATCTTGGATATCAGCTTCACAGACAGCCAGACAAAGAACCAGAAGAAGGAAGACTTCGATTCCATCTCCCCCAATCTGAAAGATAAGATCAAAGATGAAATCAAGGATATCGTCAGCGATTTTGTCGAGGAAAAGAAGGATACAAAGTAAAAAATTCGCCTAATCTTTCCTTTCCTGTCATCTTATAGCAATCGATACTTCTGTTTTCGTAATTTTCAAACCAGTAGTCGAGATAAAGATAATAAGGTTGCCTGTCATCCACCTTCACGATGAAATCATTGTAGAAGGTAAGGGAGGCATCCTTTTTTTCGATGTTTTCAAAATCGCAGCATTCACTTCTGGAAGAAAAACAGATGTCACTGGAAAACCTGGGCTTGATAAGCTGATAGGGCGTATAGATACAGTTGGTCGGACGAATTTTGTGAATCAGACAGCATTCCTCTGTGCGGAAATAGCATTTTCGGCCAAGAAGGAAATTCTCCCTTACTTCATCATAGACTTTTTTGTCAGAAAGGATATAGCCTTCGATTTCCTTCCATTCGTCTTCGCGGATATCGATGTCATTGTCGATGCAGCATTTTCCATGAAAAGGACACTTGCGGCAGAGCTTCCAGACAGGTTCGATATTTTCCAAAGTTTCGATTTCAAAAAACAGTTCAGCCTTGATTTCGGCTAAGGTATATTCTTTCATGGCTATGATGATAGCACATCAAAAAGGAACCTGCTCTCTTTAAAAACGGAAATTCAGATTTTGCGTCGCATGAATCATCTTGAAGAAGGATTGCTTCCTCGTTTTTGAAAGAAGCATAAAGACAAGATATCCAAGCACACATACGGCGATAACTTCTCCAAGGCAGACCCAGCCGAAGTTCGTCCAGAAGAGGGCAGGGGTAGGAATCTCCTCTCCGTTTGTCAAAAAGGTGAATTCAAAGGCAAGGAGGAAGCCATTGGAAAGGGCGGGGAAGAGGGAGGCAACAAAAAGGTGTCTGCTGAAGGAAATCAGAAGGGCAGCAATCAAGGTAGCCAAAGTACCGATGGCGATGTCCAAAGGGGAACAGAAGGCACTGAAGGCAGGTGAATAGATGTTGCTTACGATGCAGCCGATCGTCAGGCCATAGATATAGTTGGGATTGAAAAAGGCAAGCAAGACCATAAACTCACTGATGCGAACCTGCAAGGGGCCATAGGAGCAGAAGAAAAAGGCATACGTAAGAGCAGCATACATCGCCGCGATGATGGCATTCATGGCGATGCTTCTGGTATCGAGTTTCATGGATTTTGCCCAATTCTTCCAAAAACCGGCTTTTTCTGTTTCATCTTTGTTTACTTGTGTCATACGATTCTCCTTTCGATGAAAAAGACAAGAAAAAAACGTCTTTTCCAAAAACAAAAAGGCGTTTTGATAACGTTGATTTTGTTCCTGGTTTTGTTTTAAGACAGGATGGTAACGGCGAACTGTCTGGATTTGATCCGCTAAGAACTATATCAAATCACCTTGAAGAATGCAATGCGAATCTGATAAAAGGGGTTTCCTTAAACAAAGGATAACGTTTGCTTCCAGTCAAGACAAGGAGTTTTTTCTTCCTGAGATATGGTTTGAAAAAGGTTGCCTCACGGCAACCCTTTTTCAATCGATATCATCAAGCTCAGCAAACGGCGAAGAATGCCTGGCATGTTCCCTTTCATATTCATCTTGGGACATGACGACAAAATTGTCTTCTTCATATCTTTCGAGCGGAACCTCGGAATAATTCTTTGGAATTGCATCAAACATCAATGCGAGAACACTTCCTCTTAAATCATAGATTCCATCTTTGTCAGGCAGGATGTCGTTTTCTTCCTCATTTTCCGAATGAAGAAGGACATCCACGCTGTCCGAAAGAGGATACTCAACCTCCTTATGGTTATGAGCATCCCTCAAAAGGCATTTCCCTTCGACGGAGATGGTCAGGGAAATCATATGCCCGGCATTGTGTCCTTCGACATGAAGAACGGCTTCATGCATCGAAAGGAAATTAGGGACATAGCCTGACTCCTCTTTGGTAAACTGAAAATCCGGGACATCAAAATCAAAGCTGGCCGAATTTTGGAAATCCCGCACATCCAGCGGGATGCGGTTTTCTCCCTCAGGCATTCTCTTCACCTCTGAGGGTCAAGCCGAGATTAGACTTGACGAATCCGATGATGTTCTCCAAAGAGGAGGTGATTTCAGCATCATTGAGGGTGCCGTCTTCCTTTCCGAGAAGGACGGAGACGCCGAGATAACGACTTCCCGTCTCCTTGTCAGTGAAGTCATCGAAGTACTCCACCTCACGGACAAAGCTGTTCTTGGTGGAAAGAATGGCCTTCTTCAGCTGGGCATAGGTCACCTTGTCATTCAGATGGAAGGAAAGGTCCCTGCGGACAAGCGGGAAAGAAGCAAAGGAAACAAACTTGGTCTTGAGTCCCTTGAGGTTGCAAAGATATCCAAAGTCCAGTTCGGCAAGGAAGACCTTATCCTTGCAAAAGCTCGGATGCAACTGCCCGAAGGTTCCTATCTTATCCTTTCCCATGAAGATATCGGCGCTTGCCTTTGGATGGAAGCAGGGATTGTTACTGTAGGAGAGACGATAACGGCTTGGATTGATGCCAAGCCTGTTGAAGATGGCTTCGATGGTACCTTTCATATCATAGAAGTCATATTCCCTAGGCATATACTTTTCCGTGATGGTCTTTGAACCTCTCAAAGCGATGGATAGATACGTCTTGTTTCCTTTGGGCATATCCATGTCGGAGATTTCAAACAAGGCAAGGTCGCCGTTCTGATGGCTGACGTTGTAGTTGACGGTTTCCAACATGCTGGGAAGAAGGTCGCTTCTTACGACTTCATGGTCCTTGGTCATCGGATTCTGAATCCGGTAGGAAGGATCCTGGTTGAAGACACGGATGGAAGCATCCTGCTTTTCGCTGATCAATGTAAAGGAGAGAATCTCGTCAAAGCCACGGTCGACAAGAAGTTCACGGATTTCCCTCTTCATCTTCTGACTCGGCGTAAGTCCGCCCTGGGTGACAGGGAAATGGGCAAGGCTGGGCTTGATGAAATCAGCCGGATAGAAACGGAAGACTTCTTCATCGATGTCACACTGTTCCTTCAGATCCACCCTGTCAACAGGAGGAAGAAGCATGCCGTCAGGAAGCTTCTTGATCCTGAATGCCTGAATGACATCATCAATCTGTTCCTTGGTATAGGAAGAGCCAAGCCTTCGGTTGAGAGCCTCATAGGAGAAGGCAAAGGGAACACTCTTTAAGGATACATGCAAGTCGCTTGCATAATCCGAAACCTGATAGGAAGAAAGGAAGAGGTCAAGACTATCCAGAAGGACAGCCAAAGCCTCATCGATCATCTTAGGATTGCGGCCTTTGCTGAAAAGCTGGCTGGAGGGGGATGAAAGACCGAGTCTGGAACAAGTGTGCCTGATATTGGCATGATAGAAATCGGCCGCTTCGATAAAGATATTCCTGCTATCCTTATCGACACATGCTTCCTTTCCAGCCATGATGCCGGCAAGGCAAAGCGGTTTTCCGTCCTTGTCTGTGACGACGATATCGGACTTGACAAGGTCAAGTTCTTTTCCGTCGAAGGAGACGAACTTTCCTTCATAGTCATCCTTGACAAGGAAGGTCTTGGAGGGGTTCTTGTCTAAGTCATACATATTCAGCGGCTGTCCGGAAAGAAGCATCACATAATTGCCAAGGTCGACAACAGGGTCCACCGGACGGATGCCGTTGGCCATGAGAAGTCTCTTGACTTCCAGTGGCGTCGATTCCTTGACATGGATATCGGAGATTGCGATTCCATCGAATCTGAGACAAGTCGAAGCAAGGCTTTCAACCTTGACCAGGTGAGAAGACTGGATCCCTTGGAAAGAAGGAATCTCAGACATCTGAAAGCCGGTCAAAGAAGAAATTTCCCTGGCCATGCCGATATAGGAAAGACAATCCGGACGGTTGGGAAGGACGTTGATATCCAAAATCGTATCATCCAGTCCAAGATAGGAAAGGACGTTCTTTTCACCGATTGGAGCATCAACGGGAAGCTCTTCGATTCCGTTTAACGAAGGGGAACCTTCTGGAAGAGATTCCTTGCTGACGCCAAGTTCGAGAAGGGAACAGCACATGCCGTTGCTTTCTTTGCCACGGATGACACCTTTCTTGATGGTCTCGGAGATGGCAGGAAGGTTGCAGCCTACCAAGGCAACAATCACCTTAAGTCCCTTGCGGACATTCGGAGCACCACAGACGATATCAAGGATTCCTTCAGCAGGCCCGCAGTCGACACTTAAGACATGAAGATGGTCGCTGTCAGGATGCTTTTCACAGGTCAGAACCTGACCGATGACAAGCTTGTCTGCCTGAGCAAGGCTAGAGACACCTTCGACTTCAAAACCGGCGAAGGTAAGACGGGAGACGAGACTTGTGACATCGCTCTTGGAGAGATCGACAAGTCTAGATAATTCTTTATAGGAAAATAACATATTCACTCCTTTCTGAACTGCTTGATGAAGTTGACATCGTTGGTATAGAAGCGCTTGATGTCATCGATTCCATATTTCAGCATGGCGACACGGTCGATACCGATACCGAAGGCAAAGCCCTGATATTTCTTGTCATCGAAGCCGTTGAGCCTCAGAACATTCGGATTGACCATACCGGAGCCGAGGATTTCAATCCAGCCCGTATGCTTGCAAAGGTTGCAGCCTTTGCCATTGCATTCGAAGCAGGAAATATCCGCTTCGACGCTAGGCTCCGTGAACGGGAAGAAGGATGGGCGGAAACGGACTTCGCGTTTTTCACCGAAAAGATGGCGAAGGAGAAGTGTCAGCGTTTCCAGAAGATTGGCAAAAGTTGCATCTTCGGAGATGACAAGTCCTTCGATCTGGCCGAACTGGTGGCTGTGGGTGGCATCATTGTCCCTACGATAGACCTTGCCAGGGCAGATGACTTTGATGGGGCCGACGCCTTTACAAGCATCCATGACCCTTGCCTGGACGCTGGAAGTATGGGATCTGAGAATCGTCGTGGGATCGATGGAGAAGGAATCCTGCATATCCCTGGCCGGATGGTCCTTGGGGATGTTCATCAGTTCGAAATTGTTCCTGTCACTTTCCACTTCCGGTCCTTCGGCAACAGTATAGCCCAAAGAGACAAAGAAGTCGGTGATGTCATCGACGACGGCATAGAAGGGATGCTTGCTTCCAAGCTCGCTTCCAAATCCCGGAAGGGTGATATCGACTTTTTCCTTTTCCAGCCTGGCATTGAGCTTCGCTTGCTTCATGGCTTTTTCCTTTTCATCGAAAAGGGCTTGGATCTTGCTGCGAAGACCATTGAGAGCTATGCCGAAATCCTTCTTTTCCTCTTTGGCCACATCCTTCATGGATGCGTAGAAATCGGTGAGATGAGACTTCTTACCCAGGAATTTTCCCTTGAAGGCATTGAGGCTGTTCTCATCAGAAACGGAGGCGATGGCGGTTTCTGCTTCCGCCATCTCTTTTTCACTGATTGATATAAATTCTTTTAAATCCATATTGTCTTATTGAACCTTTCTATCGATGACGACGGCATCGTCGTCATCTTCGTCATGGACATCGACCTTGTCAAACGACCCGGTCAGGTCATCCTTCTTCAGTTTTTCTTCTTCCTTGATGATTTTCTTTCGTTCGTCGGGCGTCTCCTGGGGCTCCGGTGCGCCGAAGAAATCCTTCAGATAATCCGGGAGGACGGAATCACTCCTATCCTTCTGCATATCATCCTTGACCTGGGAAGGCTTGGAGGCTTCTTCAGGCTGATGGACGGGCGCATTGCCTCCAGGGACATAATCCGTCTGGCTGGCTTTGGTGCGGTTGAAATTGTTGTCCTGACCATCGATGGAAATATCTTTCTCGAAATCAGTGGCAATGATGGCAATCTTCATCTTGTCGTGGAAGCTCGGCTCGTTCTGTACGCCGAAGATGATATTGACATCATTGTCCTGACCACCGGCAGCTTCCGTGATGTAATTGATGGCATATTGGACATCATCCAAAGTCGTATCATCGCCGACGGTGATGTTGATGATCATGCTTCTTGATCCGCGGATGCTGGCTTCAAGGAGCGGAGAATTGATGGCATTGGTTGCTGCATCGATAGCCTTGTTCTTTCCCTCGCCATAGCCTATACCGATGAGGGAGAGGCCCTTCTTGCTGAGCGTTGCCTTGACATCGGCAAAGTCAAGATTGATGACGCCATGGACGAGAATCAGGTCCGTGACGGTCTTGACAGACTGGGCAAGGATTTCATCGCTGGCTGCGAAGGCATCCTTGATGCCAAGTCCGCCGTTGTTGAACATCATCTTATCATTGGATACGACGATCAGAGCATCGACATTCTCCCTGAGATTGTTGATGCCTTCAAGGGCATGGAGTTTCCTGGCCTTTCCCTCGAACGTGAACGGACGGGTGACGATGCCTAAGACCAGACATCCAGCCTCCTTGGCTGCCTTGGCGACGACAGGTGCGGCTCCCGTACCCGTTCCTCCGCCTTCACCGGCAGCGATGAAGACCATATCCGCTCCCTTGACGACGAGCTGGATATCCGAATAGGAATCTTCGGCAGCCTTTGCACCCATCTCGGGAAGTCCGCCTGCTCCGAGTCCCCTCGTGACATTTCGACCCAGAATCAGCTTGTTGTCACAAGGAGAATTGGCAAGAGCCTGGGAATCCGTATTGAATACCCAATAATCCACCTGCTCATTCTTATCATGTATCATACCATTGACGGCATTGCTTCCGCCGCCGCCGACACCGATGACGATGATCTTGGCGTTCGTCTGAAGACCTTCTTCATCAAAGACCGGCTTCATTTCTTGTTCCATGTGAATTGTTCCTTTCTATCCGCGAGACAGATTGTTTGGCAGGTCGTATACACCGACCTTGATCTTGCCATCCTTAAGCGGAGACATATACGTATTGTCAGAGAGGCGAATGCCTCCCAAGCAGCATAGAAGTGCGTCATTTCTTGCGCCGAGGACCTTCGGCGAGAAGGAATAGATGTTCCTGTTCCATTTTTGGCTGAGGTATGAATCAAGGCCATCGACCTTTGTCTTGGTTCCGACAAGGATGATGGGCTCGACATGGTCTTTTTCAAGCGCATCCATCTCCTTGGCCACCGGGTCTAGCAAGGTGAGAGACTTTTCCAAGGCGCTGGAGATATCTTTAAGGGATTTCTTCTCATCCGTAAGGTACGGGAATCCGGCGTCATTCCTCAAGCCGAAGGTGGAAATGAGTTCACCGGCCCTTTCCTTGCTGACGTTCAGGATTCCAGAGACCTGTTCATAGACTCTGTCAAAGCCAAAACCAAAGGACTTGGCTGACCGGATCCTGGAATTCTTCGTCGAGGACAGGTACATATAATCCGCTTCGATCTGAAGGGCGAAGAATTCGCTCGGTCCCTTGAAGGAACATAGGAAGCTGGACAGAGCAAAGGGCGAAACCAGTTTCAGAAACGGTGTGATTCCTAAGTCCTGGAATATCTTCAGGTAATATTCCGCAGAATATTTGCTGATAAAATGGACATCAGCGGAAAGGCCGAGGCTTTCTCCGCGTTCTCCGAGAGGAAACTTCGGCGTCGGTGTATCGTTGTCTACACAAAAGGAAATCGGATCGTCATAGATGGGGTAGGCGTTTTCAATCTTCAGCTGCTTGTTGAGCATGTTGACGACGTTGGTATAGTCTTTTTGGGAGATGGTCTCATTCGTCGTCGAAGAAGAGGTGTTTCCGCTCCTGACCTGGAATTCATCCGGTGGAAGAATGACGATGAAATTGTCTAGACTCGGCATGTTCAATGCACTTTTGCAAGTGTTGAGCAGGACGGACAGGGAATCGGAAATTTCCTTCCGGTTGAGATAGCCGTTGGAATCCACACTGATCGGACTTCCAATCAAAGAATTCAACACATATACTTTTTTCTGAAATACATATCCGGTGACAAGCCGTACGCCGGAAGGGGACAGTTCAATGGCCGTGACAATGTTGTTCATGATTTTTTGACTCCTTCGAGAAAGTAGCTGCCGTCTGAACAGACGATTTTGAAATGATAGGCTTCATAGGTCTTGTCGGAATCCTGAAAATGGTATTCACCCTTGTCAAGATTCGCTCCGTACATCCGGATATAATCGCGGATGTCCTGAAAGGCCGCATCTGGGAAAACGTTCTTGGGAAGATAAGAAGAGAACTTATCGGTAAGAAATCCATCGACCCGATAATAATTCCCGCCATCCACAAACAGGACAGTTGCCACATTGGACCAGTTGGAGTCCATGTTGTCATTGATGAACTGTACGCCGATCATGGCATTGAGAACGTCAGGATGAATGCCTGACAGGGTCTGAAAGGCGACCTTGGCATTTTGGATGTTTGCCTGCGTTCCTTTGGGAAAATGAATCTCAGGGAGATTGGACTGGCTAAGCTTGTGGTAAGACAAAGAGAGTTGACTCTTTTTGGCGTCAGACAGGGGAAGCTCGTCAACCATCTTATCCGCCTCTTCCAAGGAAATTCCTGAAGAAAAATACGTGTTTCCCTCGAACCTTGAGACCGGATAGTCTTCCTCGACCTTGCAATTTGCCACCATTCCATTGCTTTCGATGGTAGCCTTCAAAAGAAGGCCACCGGCATTCTCCTTCAAGGTATCCTCGGCTTTCTTTGAATCAAGCAAAAGGCTAGCCTGATAATGATCCAAACCAGCCAAAGAAACGATGTCCTCCCTGGAAAAGAAGACATTCCCGGTGAGATTCATGCCCGAAGCCTGGAAGCAGGGAAGGGTAAAAAAAAGAACCAGGAAAACACAGATTCCCACAAACAGTAAGGAGGACAGAAGACGTACGATCCTCCTTTTCTTGATTTGGACACCCATGACTTCCTCCATGGCATCAAAGGAAGTCGTTGTCGTATCGGGATGGTTATTTTCTTGGTTCATTGGAAACTCCATATAAATATATTTTAATCTAATAAAATATAATTATAAAGAAGTTTCATTTCTTATTCTCTAAAATGAAGCGTTTTGCATAGGCGAAAAGTCCAAAATATGCAACGCGGATGCGTAGAACTTCAAGGCATTCCCCATACGTGGGATAGACGCTTTCGCTCACATACAGGATTTTTCGGTTGCAATTGTCCTGATAGATGACAAAGACGAACTCATTCTTCCCTTTGTAGGATGCAATTACATTCTCGGTAGGAATAATGTAAGCACGAACCGGATAGGTGTAGTCGGGAGCAATGAAGTTGTACAAAGAAATCGACTCGAAATACGGAATCGGATCCTGAACGGCTTTTACTGCATGAGACCAAATCTCAAAACGGATTGGGTCGGGATCGGTTCTGACCATGACTGATATCGTCCTCCTTGAGTAAATGGTACTATAGAGGATGACGTTTTGCAAACCAATTTTTAAATTGTTTTAAAATTGTTTTATTTGAACAATTCAAATCAGTCGACAGGAGTGAGCTTTTTTGCCGTAATTTGGTAAAAAACGCTGTTTTTATACTCTGTTTTCTCAAAATTGCCAACCACCTCAAAATAAGAAACATCTTTTTGAAGCGTATCAAGAGACTGGAACAAGATCACCCTTCCTTTGCCATCTGCTGTGAGAGCATAGGCATATTTTGAAGAAGGAACTACCTGAAAAGCGGATTTTTCAACGCTGCAGGAGAACAAAGGCTGTTGGAAATCTTCGCCAAAAGGCATGAAGCTTTCAAGAATATGATAATTTTCCTCCGTGAGATCATCCAAGGTAATTTCGATAATAGGCTCTTCATTGCTTACATCAAAAGACTGTTTGGCAAATTCCGAAGCCAGAAGCGTAGAAACAAGGTAGTAATCTTTTTTCAGGATGGAAAATCCACAGGCCTGGTCATGTCCACCGCTATGAATGAAATAAGACTGATACTTTTTCAGGATATCCAAAGCATGATACCCTTTGGGTAGCCTTAGGGATGCGACATACTGGTCTTGGTTTTGAATATCCGAACAGAAAACGGCAATCGGCTTTGCCTTTTCACGAAGAATCCGATTGGCAAACAAACCCGTCAATCCGCTATAGGAATCACAGACGCAGGAAAGGAAATGTTCACTTTCCATCGAATCATGGAAATGCATGTTGCGGACGATTTCCTTTCTTTCCGCATTGCAGGAAAGGATGTCCTTGCCTCTTTTTTCGATTTTAGCCTTATCATCCCTGTCGATGAGAAACCGGCAGACATTGTTGGTAGAAACAGAATCCTTTCGGATTCTGCCAACGGAATTCAAGGATGGGATGAGATAAAAAGACACGTCCCCGTAAGAAAAGTCCTTTCTGTCCAGAAGATAGACAAGATTGCTATATCGATATCTGTTCAAGAAGCTAAGCATGAGTTTGGCGAACGTCAGGTTGTTACCGAATACAGGCATGACATCGGAAAAGACGGCCATTCCCGCAAGGACAGCAAAATAGGGTTCATCCCTACCCAACAACTTCGATGATACAAAGTAGCTCAACGATGCCGCAGAACAATTATAGTCAAGAAAACCGCTTTGTTTCTGATGGAACAGATAATCATAATCGGCATGGGGTTCCGGGATTTCATGGTGATCGATGACGAGAACTTCCATGGATAGGTCATGGGCAAGCTTACAGGCAGCATTCTGGGCTACGCCATTATCCAGGCATATGATGAGATGATAGCCTTTTTCATGAAATTCCCTTACCCTAGACTCAGATAGCCCATATCCTTCGACATACCTTGAAGGAATAAAGAAGCCATGCCTTAAACCAAGTTCATCGAGTGCCATGGAAAGAATGGCCGTCGCAGTGAGTCCGTCCACATCATAATCCCCATACAGGACAACCTTCTCTTTCATCGAGATAGCCTTTTGAATGCGAGAAACGACATTTTCAAAGTCCTCGAGTCCATCTGGTCTTTTCAAAGCAACAAAAGACCCTGAAGCCTTTCGGGCTTCAAGGTCTTTCAATGTGAATCGATAATGTTCAAGTAATTGATGAAGAAAAGACATATCAATCGTTGTTACGGAAATCATTCAAACCAGGAATGATGGTTTCGTGCGGTCCGTCATCCACATAGAGGATACCATCTGGACCAGCCACCTTCTTGACTTCCTCTTTTTTCAGATGCTTCTTCTCGGCTTTCTTCTCAAGATGCTTCTGATGGGCTGCTTCCATCTTGGCAAAAGATATATGGCAGCAAAGGAAATGATAGAACGGGATGGCAAAGAGATACAAAGCGAAGAAGTTCAGCACGATGCTGATGACAGAAATGATGGTCAAGCCGATCAAGGCAACGTTGACGAAGGCAAGTCCGATGGAATAGACTAAGAGAATCAAAGAGACAGGAAGAATGAGCTTCAAGGCAAGGATACCACTCTCGCTGGCGATTTCCATACGTTGTTCATCGGTGGCTTTCTTCTTAAGTCCGCGTTCCTTCAAGACTTCACGGTTCCTGCCAAGAGCAGGGACAAAGAACATGTTGAGAAGAAGAATGGCGATCAAGATGCCAAAGACGGTATAGGAAGAATACGGAATGCGGCACAAGGCAAGGATGCCAAGATACAAAGCGGTAGAGAGACTGCTGGTAGCCAATGAAGCCAAAGAGATATTGAGGCCGAAGCGAACCAACAGATAGACAAAGGCAAAGCAACCCACAAGGAAGCTCAAAAGTATCAGATAATTGCTGATATGGGTGACATTGGTGGCGGTCACTTCATAGGTGTCGACAAGAAGGGAATCCTTGACACCATGGCTGTCTCCGGCAAAAGGAGAAATGTTGATGCCACCATTCCCTTTATCGTCTTGACCGATGGTGACATTGCTTTCACTCATGGTATCGCGGATGACATCGAGAACCAATTTTTGATTTCCCTGATCCGCCTGGACATCTTTAAGATCCTTGTTGATCTTCAAAGAATAATAGACCATGAAATATTTGTTGTTCTCTTCATCGGTCTTTTCGACGACATTGACATAGGCGCTCTTGGCATCATAGACAAATTCACTTTCGGCAAGATCATGTCCATCATAGTCATTGCTGTCGATGGCGACATATTTTCCACCGAGGCCCTGGTTACCCATGGCAACGATGTAATCCGTATAATTGTCCGTCGTAGACAATCTGTCATAAGCCTGTCCGTTGTCACGGAAAGTGACGTTCAGGGTATAGGTTGAAGCAAAATCATTGTAATTGTTGAAGAAGGATCTGCTTGAAGAACTGCTAAGGGCATAGCCGACAGGGAATCCGACGGCAATGGCAAGACAGGCAGCGATAGGAAGGATCAGCATCTTCTTGCCGAAGACCTTTCTGGATGCAGCCTTTTCGACTTTGGAATCCAACTTTTCCTTCAGGTTCTTCTTGAAGCCAAAGAAAGGAAGATTGCTGTTTTCATTTCCCCTGACAAGCCAGTACATCATCCATTTGTTGATGTAATTCGTAATGAGGAACGTAAAGATGGTTCCGACCATGACGACACCAAAGAATGTCTTGAAGGCTCCGGTTCCGATCAAGAAGCAGAACACGGAAGCAATAAGGCTGACGGCAGAAACATCAAGGCTTGTGAGGAAAGACTTGTGATACCCTTCCTGATTCGCTTTGAGAATACCTCTTCCATTCTTCAGTTCATGTTTGACACGTTCGAAATAATTGATGCTGATCATCACCGAAAGTCCGACGATGATGGCGATGGCACTTAAGGCAGCAACAGAGAATTCAAAGCCGAGCACAGAGAACAGGAAGAAGGAGCAGATGACACTGGCAAGCATATTCAAGGAAGCCGTGACGCCGGCAATTCCATAGAAAGCAATCATCGCAATGCAGATGACAAGAAGGACGATTCCGAAGATAAGATAAGTCAATCCGAGAGCAGAGGTACCGAATGTTGCTGAGAGAGCGTTCTGATACAGGAATTGGATATCAAAACCATAATCATCGCAATTCAGCATATTGACAAAGGCACGTGCAGAGGAAATGGTGAATTCATTGCCTTCGGTATCCGTGGTGAGACTCAAGGCAAGATTGTCACTGTCCCAGTTGGAAATGTCGATTTCAGCAAGAACCTTGGCTTTCGTTTCCTGCATCACAACGGTATCGTGTGTGCCAAAAGCCTTGTCGTACGTATCATCGATGGTCTTATTCATCCAAAGATAAACTTTTGTGGCCGTCTCCTCGGTAGAATCATCGCCATCGGCATAAAAACGATGTGCTTCGCTGGCATTGTTGTTCTTGGCTTCATCCGCTGCCTTCTTAAGGTCATCATAGGACGTGCTGTCCTTCACCTTGATGACCGGATAAGGGGTCGTGCCGGAATAGGTAAGTTCGGCGACATCGCCATCCGTATCAAAGAACTCATTGCTGGCTTCATAATAAACCTGGGTATCACCTTCCGTTCCGATGCTGAGAGAACCGGTGAAGGAAAGGATTTCCTTGACGTTTGCCAACTCCGTATCGCTGAGAGGAGAAAGGTTGATGCGAAGCTCATATCCGATTTCTTCGCCGGAAGCATTCTTGTTTCCCTTGACGATAGAGACATCGGAATTGCGGACGCCGGCGGCGTCAAGCCTTGCCATGACTGCGCTTTCGATATCAATATCGGAAAGTTCCTGCAAAGAATCCGGATTTTCTTTATAATCAAGATATTTATCAGAATAGTTCTTGGCATCCCTCTTGGTCAACGAATAGACCAACTGGGTCCCGGTGCCATATTCCATGGCATCTACCTTGTTTTCCAATACAGCCTGGGTATTGAAGATGACGGCAGACAGCATGGTCAACATCATGACGACATAAGCTAAGAAGCGACGCATAGATAGAGTCCTCCCAAAAAATACATTTGATACACACAGAAACAAACTAAACTAATTTAGCAAAATATAGCCTATAATTCAAGGCAATAACATCGATTGAATCGAAAAAAAGGCAATTCAGGACAGGTTTTGACCATCTAGAGGTATATGAAGATGTTCATAGGCCTTTTTTGTGGCGACACGTCCCTTTGGCGTTCGGTTGATAAGTCCTATCTGGACCAAATAAGGTTCATAGACATCACTGACATTGTCAACGCTCGACCCGATGGCACTGGACAAAGCACTCAGTCCGACCGGTTTGCCATTATAGCGATAAATCAGGCATTCC
>JBNMLQ010000030.1:0-17143 GCA_050874925.1 Candidatus Enterosoma sp.
AGCCGGCTTGCCGGAAGAATAGGCAGCGGTGACCATACCCGGACCACCGGTAGCCAAGATGCAGTCGCAGGACTTCATCAAAAGGCCGGAAGCCTGGATGGACGGCTTTTCAATCCATCCGATGATGCCTTCCGGAGCACCTGCCTTGACGGCAGCATCCAAGACGATCTGGGCAGCGTGGATGGTGCACTTGGTCGCTCTCGGATGAGGAGAGAAGATGATACCGTTTCTGGTCTTCAAGGCAAGCAAGGACTTGAAGATGACCGTTGAAGTCGGATTGGTCGTCGGAACGATGCCACCTAAGATTCCCAAAGGCTCGGCAACCGTCTGATAGCCATTGTCATCATCTCTTTCCAGGACATCGCAGGTCTTGGCATAACGATATGCATTATAAATATATTCGCTGGCAAAGTGATTCTTGATGACCTTGTCTTCCACAATACCCATGCCAGTCTCTTCGACGGCTTCCTTGGCAAGCGGAATACGGGCCTTATTGGCAGCGATGGCAGCAGCCTGGAAGATCTTGTCTACCTGTTCCTGAGTATAGGTAGCATAGACTTCCTGAGCTTTCTTGACACTTTCGAGCAGCTTGTTGAACTGTTCAGTTGTTTCCATCTCATTTTCATCATTCATGAGCTTATCCTCCTATTTGAGCACACGAGGATTATAATCAAAGTGCGCATTTAGAATCAACATTTTTTGATATAAAATGCGCATTTTCGATGTTAAATGATGTCTTAATGCGCATTAGTTAGCGTTTACAATAGAAATTGTGCAAAAAGCATTCATTCCGGGAAGGATGGCCAGACGCTTCGCCGAGAAAGTCTGTCGCCATGAATACAGGACGTCAAAAGATGTCCTGAAGCATCACTTCACCAATCAAAGGGAATCTTTACCTTTCCTTTTCATTTTTTGAAGAAAGTTTACACTCTTTTTCTTATTTTTCCTTTTGGAATCGGTTCCCTTGATTATTTATTGCTTATTCATTTTCGGGTTGATATAATCTCATTCGTTAGGAATACCAATTTCCACAACCGCTTTGCGAGGAGGTGCACCCCACTTAAAAAACGCGCCTCGGCAAAGGACTTTTCTCCAACTTCAAATTTGATTCGTGCCGTGATCAACTGACAATGGGGGTTTAAACAATCATGAGATCGAAATTCGTTTCCTTTTTGGCGTTGCTGTCTTTGCTTACATTAGGTTCCTGCAGGAGTGAGACATCTGCTTCTGATATCAAAGGTTCCGACATCTCTTCTGAAAATGCCGGCACCTCTTCCTCTGATAGCAGTTCCTCATTCTCTTCCAACGAGGCATTGTCTTCTAATAGCAGCCTTAGCCAGGAAAGCAGCAGCACTGCCAGCGAAGATGATAAGGAATATACCATCAGCGAACTTGTCGCACTCTGTCCGGAAGATGGCACAGCCACGACAAAGAGATTCCGCGTCCGTGCCACCATCCAGAAGATTGTCAATCCTAACTACGGCCAGATGATCATCGAAGATGATACCGGCGAACTTGATGTCTATGGCACCTATGACAAAACAGGTGAAAAGCGTTATTCCGAAATGACCGAGCGTCCTGTTGCCGGCGATGAAGTCCTCCTCTATGGTACGCTTCAGAGCTACAACGGCAATCCGGAAATCAAATCCGGATGGATCTTGGAGTTCAAGCATGACGAAGCAGCCTTCGATGAAACAGCCTATTCCGAGAAGACCATCCGCCAGGCAAGAGACGTCGATGCCGGAAGCCTTGTCAAAGTCACCGGTACCGTTGCACAGGTCACCTATGCAAACGGCATGGCACAGAACGGATTCGTCATCGTCGACAACGAAAGCTCTATCTATGTCTATGACAATTCCATCGTCCAGGTCGGAAACAAAGTCACCGTCTTTGCCAAGAAGGATTATTACATCCTGTCCAACGAGCAGACCAATGCCACCAAGTTCGGCTATAAGGGTGCAAACCAGCTCTGCGACGTCAAAAAGCTGGTCAATGACAACAAGACGGACAATCCGATCACCCTGGACTGGGCCAGCGAAAAGACTATCCGCGACATCATGAAGACCAGTGTCAAGGAAGATGTCACCAACCTTGTCTTCAAGGCCAACGCCCTGATCAAGAAGAGCCAGGGTACCGGCTTTGTCAACTATTACATCGATGACCTCGATGGAAAGACCGGAAGCTATGTCTACACCCAGGCCAACGGAAAAGATCTTTCCTATCTCGAGAAGTTCGACGGAAAGATCTGTGAAGTCTACTTCGTCTGTCAGAATGCCAAGTCCACCGGCACAGGTTGCACCTGGAGATTCCTTCCGATTCAGGTGAAGGACAACAATTTCGTCTTCGACAAGGCCAAGGCTCCGAAGTTTGCCCTGGACTATTATGCCTTTGAGAACATCATGGACAGCTATACCGGCGACCCGTCCGAAGAGATGGTCACCACCTTCGAAAGCGAACTTCTCGGCATCTCCGGAGTCACGATTTCCTACACCTCCGACAATACCGATTCCGCCTATTTCGAAACAAAGGACGGCAAGACCTACCTGCATTGCAAGAGCACCGGAAGTGCCACGCTCACTGCCACTGCCCATCTCGATGGACAGACTGATGCCACACTTAACAAGACCATCCAGGTCAAGGATGCTTCCTCCATTTCTTCCGTCAATGTCAAATCTGCCATCGATGCAGCCAAGGATACAAGCCTCACCGTCAAGGGTGTCGTCGGTCCGTCCCTCGTCAACAAGGAAGGTTTCTATCTCATCGATGAAACCGGCGCCATCGCCGTCGTCATCAATGATGCCAACACCCTTTCCACCATCCGTCAGGGGCAGACCATCATCCTCAACGGAAAGAGAGACCTCTATACTTCCTCGACCGGCAGCTATGGCGAAGTCTGCCTCACCCAGGGCGAAGTGATCGCCAACCTCTATGGAAAGACAGATTACTCCACGGCAAGCTTCATCAAGGACAAGACCTTGGCCGATGTCAAGGTCCTCGACGTCAACGATTCTTCCAACACCGCCAAAGTCTATTCTTTGAAGGCAAGTTTCCAGAAAGTCGAAGAGAAGAACTACAGCAAGGCTATCATATACACCTATAAGGAAGACGATGCTGACAAGAACAAGCCAAGCATCAGCATGGAGCTGTATTGCAGCAACGCCAACCAATACAGCTGGCTGAATCCATACTACAATCCGGACATGAGCCAGAAGCCTGTCGAATACGACGTCGAAATTGCTGTCTGCAACTGGAACAGCAAGAACTTCTTCAAGGCCTGCATTCTCTCCGTCACCGATTCCACCGGCAAGAAAGTCCTAAATGATTTGAATTTCAGATAAGCTATCCGTTACAATAAAGAGGCATTTGAAAGTGCCTCTTTTTTATTATGAAAAAATCAAAAAACATCCCCTTTGCGTTGCTTCTTCTTTTTGTGATGGCTTCCTGTGACAGGACCATCGTCCAACCCGAAAGCTCTGCTTCTACATCAACAGGTCAGTCTTCTGAGACAATCTCTCATGAAGACTCTGTTTCATTTGACTCATCCATCAGCATCCCCGAAGACTTCCAGCTCGAAATCAAAGCAGACAAGACATCCCTCTTTGTCGGAGAACAGGCTACCCTTTCCTGTGATGCCACCTTCGGAGAGCTGACCTATGAAGTCATCTCTGGAAACGGCAGCATCTTTACAAACCTCCTTCAGGCAGATGACGAAGGTGAAATCAAGGTTCAGGCCCATCTCTATGAATTCACAAGCAACATCCTTTCCTTCCAGGTCACAAGGATGGATAAGGATCCATATGAGAACGTGGATCTGACCTCCTTCTATGAGAATTACAAGCCGGCAGTCTGCAATGACGATGCCTATTATCGAAGCCTGCATTATCTTCCAAGCGGAGATATCGTCGTCCCTGGCCAGGCACCCAGCCTTGCTTCAGATCAGCCCAAGGAAAACGGCAAATACTTAAAGAACATCTCCACCTACTATTTCGACAGCAACAACTCCTATAACATCGTCAACGAAAAAGGAGAGGTCGTTTCTACCGTCTATCAGGCAGGAGCCTATATCACCCTGGAAGAGGTCGCCGGCTACATCTATGCCTTCAACAACATTCCCAAGAACTACACTTCCGGAAAAGGAACCAAGCCTACTGCATCCCCATGGGGAAAATACCTCAGGGTCAACCACAGCAACTTCTCCGGAGATACTTCAAGATACCCGTATGAACCGGTTCTTCCCAACATCAGCGGATGCGGAGGCACCTATCAGTATTACGAACTTGACATCGGTACCACCGGAACGGATTGCGACCCATCCTATCTTCCAAACATCTACAACGACGGAAGCAGGATTGACAGGGGTGCGGCACGAATCGTCTATGCCAGATTCGACAAAGATGGAAAGAGCATTGATTTTTCAGACAAGCATCTCTTCTACACCTACAACCACTACAACGATTTCCAGGAATACCTGAACTATCAGGGAGGATGGGGAGAAATCTTCGGCAACATCACCGGAGGAGGAAAGATATCCAGCAAGACGGACTGTCATCCTACTTCCTATGTCGAAGTGCAGAATAAGCATTTCAACTGACCATATAGTCCGTCTTAACCATTCTTTGATTAGAAATATAAGCCCACCCTTTATAAAAGGCATCCATCTGCATTTGTGTTATCAGCCAATTTTTGGTATTATGGAAGCAAGAACGGAACATGGCATAATGACAAAATCAAGCAAAAACATGTGGTATGTCCTCTTAGGAACCATCCTATCCTTCCTTTGCTTTCTCTATATGGTAAATCCTCTCTTCGGATTTGGAACATTCCTATATGGATGCTATGACTCATCTCTATGGGGAAACATTGTCTTGAACATCGTTCTTCCGACAGCGTTGATGGTTCTTGTCATCAGCTGCACTTCCTTCCTGGCAATCAGGAAGGACCTTACAAAGGTACCTTTGCCATTATGGATTGCCGTTCTTTCCCTGATGGTATCCATCACCATCATCTACATGGTTCTCGTCTATCATTTCATCGCACCGGCTGCCTATGACTTCTCTCTTGATGCCTCAGGCCGATATATCGGCTTCAGGATCAGCTTCATCTTCTCCTTCCTTGCCATACCGGCATGCTGTCTTCCTATCATCATCCTGATATCAAAGAAAGTTCAAAGCAGAAGGAAGCAGGTCAGGCAGAACTGACTATATCGATAATCCCACCTTGGAAGGGTCAAAAGACACCTCCTAGGTGGGATTTCTTCTTTCCAGAAAGGAAGAATTTAGGAACCCAAGCCTGATTTTTCTTGATTAAAGGTCGACGTTATGGTAATATAACTAAGCACGTTTTTTATCAAGTCGTTTTATAGTGCTTTATTGGGAGGATACTGAATATGTCTAGAGTTTGCCCTATCACTGGAAAGAAGCCGATGTCTGGAAAGAACGTTTCTCATTCTATGAGACACACCTGCAGACGTTGGAACGTCAATCTTCAGACCACTACCATCGTCATCGATGGCAAGAAGCAGAGAATCAGAGTCTCTGCCGCCGGCTTACGTACTTTAAGAAAGAACGCCAAAGCCCAGGCCAAGGTCGAAGCTGCTCCAGTTGCCGCTACTGAAGAAGCCAAGTAAACTTCCTTCAAATAAAATAGAGATTGTCAATCCTTTCAGGAGAGGCAATCTCTTTTTTTGTGTCTTTTTTAAGTCAGATATTGTTTCCGAAGATGGCATTGAGCATGCAGAGAAGTCCGATGGCTGCACCTGCAAAAAGATAGATCCATTCATACATGGCATAGAAATTGACCTTCGGTTTGACGTAATAGGTCGTGCCATCCTTTTCGGTCTTGTCCATCTTGGACCAATCGGCAAGCTTCGGATTGATCAAAGCCAGAAGAAGGACGGCTCCGATGATGCCGAAGAAGACCTGGATCGGAACGGATACGTTATATTTCGGATTGATGGCAGAAGGGATGATGCTGGCAAAGGAGAAGAGAAGGCTCGATGCCGAAAGAAGAAGGAAGCCGATGGCTGAAGCGATGAGATGGCTTCTGTATCCGCTCAGGGGGATGACATTGCTGATACCCAGGGCAATCATTCCAAGAGGCAGAAAGATACCGATCAGAATGGAGAAGGAAGATTCCAGTGAGATGAAGTAGAAGGCTTCTCCGACCGAGATGCAAAGGATGAAAACAGCCAATAGCACATACAGGACCACCCTTTGGAACACACTTGCATCCGCATAGAAATTATACGGAAAGGAATTCCTGAAGTGATTCCGGTCCAGCTTTTCCATCAGGGAATTGCAATAGGCCAGATAGACGATGTAGGCGATGAATGCCGCCAACCCTATGATCAGAAGGGCAATCGCAGTGTTGAAATACATATGTATCTTTATTTTATAACATTTTTCCTGTGAAAGACATCCAAAGCTGATTTTTTGTCAACTGCATGGAAGAAGTAAGATCCGGCAACCATGAAGTCGGCCCCCTTTTCCTTGCATAAAAGTCCGGTCTCCGCATTGATTCCGCCATCGACGCCGATCTGATAATCCAGCTGGAAGGTGGCACGGCATTCGGCAAGCTGATAGATTTTGTCTTCGCTTCCTGAGATGAACTTCTGTCCTCCTTTTCCAGGAACGACCGACATCACCAGGACATAGTCAAAGAAGCCAAGGATGGTCTTCAAGGCATCGACCTTGGTCTCCGGAGAGAAGGCAATACCGATCTTGAGCGTCGGATACTGGCTTCTGATCTGTCTGATCCTGGGGATATCTCCCAAGGTCAAAGTTTCGAAATGAAAGCAGATTTCCCTTGCCCCGAGCTTGGCAAACTGACTGACCTGTCTCAAGGGAGACTCCGTCATCAGATGCACATCGAAGGTGACAAGACTCGAATAGGCGGCATTCAGCTTCTGGAAGATCGGTTCTCCGAAAGAGATATCATCCACGAAGGTTCCGTCCATGACGTCAAAATGGATATGGGTGATGCCTAAGGAGATGCATTCCTCGACATCCCTTCCCAGATTGCAGAAATCAGCACTCAGCAAAGACGGTCTGATCAGAGTTTCCTTTTCCATCGGTCATTCTCCTTTACTTCTTCCAGGATCCTGAGATAGTTCTCATAGGAATCCATGGAAAGTTCCTTCTTGTCGACATCCTCATAGACGGCGCATCCCTTCGAAGAAGGAAGATGCAGGCAGTCCTTGAACATACAGCGGTTGAGATACCTGCCATAGCCAGGGAAGCAATAGGCAAGATCGAGGGACTTCATATCCCTCAGTTCAAGCTCCGAGAACCCTGGGGTGTCGAAGATGAACCCGTCCTGATAGGGTAGGAGGACAATCTCCTTGGTCGTATGCCTTCCTCTTCCGGAAGTGACGAAGAGGGAATCGACCTTTCTCCTGAAATCCGGGCATATGAGGTTGATCAAAGATGATTTCCCGACGCCTGTCTGACCGACAAAGGCGATGCTCTTGCCACGGATTTCATTTCGAAGAAGTTCGTAATCGAACCTTGTCGAGTCATGGGCATCGATGAAATAGACCGGATATCCTTCCTTCCTATAGAATTCCATTCTCTTCTGAAGGGATGTGAGTTCTTTTTTCTTCAGAAGATCCGCCTTGGATAAAATGATCCCGGCAGGGATATCATGATAATCCAAAAAAGAAAGGAACTTGTCCAATAGATACGATGAGAAATCCGGTTCCCTGACGGAGACCAGGACAAAGGCGATGTCGCAGTTGGCAAGCCTTGGCCTCTCCAGATGGTTTGCCCTCTTTACGACGGAAGAGATGAGAGACTTGTCATCCAGGGTCACAAAATCACCGATGACGATCTTCTCGCCCTGGTAGGTGATCTTCTTCCGGTTGGGATGGACGCTGATAGAGGAATCCTCGAAATCATAGAGAAGATATCCAAGGGAAGTCGAATTCAGCACGCGGTACTTTTTCTCAGACACCTTCCTTGCGGTCCTTCCTTGCCTGTCGGGCAGCTGCCTTGAGGGATTTCTTGAGTTCCTTCTCCTTCTTTCTTTCCTTGGCCGAATCGGAATTCGGATGGAACAGGTCAAAAAGGAAAGAATTCTTCTTCAGGGAAAGGAGATTCGGGTTCTTCAGGATCCGTTCGATGTCCTTTCTCATGAGTTCACAGTTCTGATAACGGTCGTTCGGATTCTTCTGACATGCCTTATAGATGATGTCTTCGATGCACTGAGGCGTCTTGGGATTGTATTTCTTGACGGAAGGAAACTTCCTCTGGACATGCATCATGACGATCTGAAGGCTGTCATCCCCGTCAAAGGGAACCCTTCCCGTGATGAGTTCAAAGAAGGTGATGCCCATGGAATAGATGTCGCTTCTAGAAGAGGCGGGGTTGCCCTGGGCGACCTCCGGAGCGATGTAATGGACCGTTCCGACGACGACGTCTGACCTCGTCAGATGGGTCGCATTCTGAAAAGTGGCGATGCCGAAATCGCCAAGCTTGATGATGCCATCGCTTGTCAGAAAGATATTCTGTGGTTTGATGTCCCTGTGGATGACACCATGGTTGTGAGCATAAAGGACGGCGCTGCAGAGCTGATACATGATGTCACAGGCTTCCATGAAGGAGAACTTGCCACGCACTTCCAGAACCTGCCTCAGGTTCTGTCCGTCGACAAATTCATTGACCATATAAGGAAGTCCCTGGTAGGAACCGACATTGACGACCTTGACGATGTTCTGATGATTGAGGCTGGCTGCCGCCCTGGCTTCCCTTTCGAAACGGGAGAGATTTGTCTTGTTAGCAGCCGTCTCCGGCTTCATCATCTTGATGGCGACATCCTTGTCGGAAATCAGATCGTGGGCACGATAAACGATGGCCATGCCACCACAGCCGGCCGTCTCCTTAATCTTATAGCGATCGTCGATGATTTCATTGTCGCGATTGATGGCATCCATAATTATTTTTCCATGATGACGATGGCGATGTTGTCATTCCCGCCATGTTCCAAGGCAAGGCGAAGCAGCTCTTTTGCCTTGGCAAGGGCATTCTTGCTCTTGTCATTGAGAACGGATTGAATCTCCTGACTGCTGACCATGTTGTACAATCCGTCGGAGCAAAGGAAGAGTGTCTGATAGCATTCGTTTGCGATCGTAAAGGTCTCGACATCCGCAATGTCAGGATTGATGCCGACGGCATTGAGAAGGAGGTTCTTCTGCGGATGGGTCGCCATCTCTTCCTTGGTGATGATACCGGATTCGAAGAGGAACTCGACATAGGTCTGGTCCTTGCTGATCTGTTTGAGCATGCCGTCATTGTCAAGGATGTAGATTCTCGAATCCCCGACCGAGGCGATGGAAGTCTCCTTTTCGGAGACGATACATGAGACGACAGTCGTTCCCATCTCCCTGTATTCGTCACCGGACAGGGAAAGATTGTAGATTTCCTTATTGGCCTTCTTCAGGTTCTTGGCATAGAACTTCCTGCTGCGTCTCGTGTTGAAGACGTGCTTGGCATCCAAAAAAGGAATGGAAAGAGAATCCACGACAATCTTGGAGGCAACTTCGCCCTTGCGGTGTCCGCCCATGCCATCGGCAATCACCAGAAGCGTTCCGTTTTCGGTTCTTGCCTGATAGGCGACATCTTCGTTGTTCTTGCGATGAAGACCGATATCGCTGATAGCAGCGATTTTATCATTTGTTTCCGTCATTTCTATGTTTTGCCCTCAATTGTCCACATGCGGCATCGATGTCGCTTCCGAATTCCTTGCGGATGGTCGCCTTGATATGTTTCTGAAGCAGGAAGTTGTGGAAGAGTTCGATGTGGTCATCAGGAGAACGCTCAAAGCCGTTCTCCATGACAGGATTGTACGGAATCAGATTGACATATCCGAAGGTCGGTGCAATCAGCTTGGCAAGCTGCCTTGCACACTCGATGGTATCATTGACATCCTTGATGAGGATATATTCGAAGGTGACCCTTCTTCCGCCGGAATCTTTGCCATACTGAAGGATGGCAGGGATGAGCTGTTCCAGAGGATAGGCCTTGTTGATCTGCATGATCCTATCACGGATTTCATTCGTCGGAGCATGCAGGGATATGGCAAGATTGACTTGCAGTCCTTCCTTTCCGAACTTCAGGATGCCAGGAACGACGCCACAGGTAGATACCGTGATATGCCTGGCACCGATGTCCAGTCCGAACTGGCTGTTGATGATGCGGATGAAGGAAAGGACGTTGTCATAGTTGTCAAAAGGTTCGCCCGTACCCATGACGACGACATGGGTGACATGGTCATTCTCATCCCGGCTTCGGAGAAGTTCATCAAAATAAAGAACCTGGCCGAGCATCTCGCTCGGGGTGAGGTTTCGTTTCTTCTTGAGAAGACCGGACGCACAGAAGGCACAGGACATGTTGCAGCCGACCTGGCTGGATACACAGACGCTGTATCCATAGACATAGTGCATCAAGACGCCTTCGACCTCTTCGCCGTCAGAGAGGCGGAAAAGACATTTGATGGTGCCATCCTTGCTCTCCTGCATGAGACGCATGCCAGGAAGAGAGAAATCGAATTCCTTCTTCAGCTTCTCACGGAAGTCCTTGGAGATGTCGCTCATGTCATCAAAGCTCTTCACACGTTTCTGATACAGCCATGAATAGAGCTGTTTGCTGCGATAGGATGACTGTCCCATCGCCATCATCAGCTTGGTCAGATCCTCCAAAGAATAATTATAGATGCTGGTCATTCTGTCCACTCCTTCTCTTCAATACGGCATAGAAGCCACCGTCGGTATCCTTCTCAAAGGGAAGGATGGTCCTCTTCTTTTCCAGGACAAAGTCCTTGCGCAAAGATAGGAACCTTGAAATCACATCATCGGATTCTTCCCTGTCAAGGGCATGGCTGACAAAGAGAAGGGTCGAGTCCTTATCCAGGAAGTCGGCTGCTTCCAAAAGGTCGTCAAGCTGACTCTGGAAGGATTTCATAAATGCCTTCTCATTCAAAGATGGAAGGATTTCCGGCCTTCTTCCGGAAAGGCCGGTCTTCAGGTCCTTGGAAAAATGAACCACAAGGTCATAATGCTTCAGCGGGGTGTATGTCTTAAGCATCTTCAAGGGGCAATGGAAGACCTGAAGCCTGCTCAGATGGAAATAATATTTCGTATCCATTCCGCTGCGATAGGATAGATCATCCTCAAAGCAGCTGGAAATCTCACACTGATATCTCTGCTGTGCCTTCAACGAAAGATAGACCAAGTCAAGCCCTTCCTCACAGCCGGTAAAGAGAAGCCTTGGCTGGACAGGTGGAATATCGACATCAGAGAAGGCAAGAGCCTCGACATATCCGATAGGATAGAGTCCTCTTTCCCTGATTTCCTTCAGAGAGAGGTTCTTTAGTCGATAGATGACGTCCTTGTTCTCAAGCATGACACTTTCCATGTCGTCCTTATTCTCAATTTCCGACTTGGAAGAGACGAAAAGCGCAGGTTTCCTATGAAGCCCTTGGCATATCGTCATCGCCGTCTTTGCTCCATAGTCGTCAGAGAGCTTCTTAAGGAAGAAGTCCGGCACTTCCAGACATAAGGAATTATAAAGGACGGGAGCATTCTTCACTTCCATAGGTATGGTAAAGGGTTCCTGGGAAGCTTTCCAAAGGACATCAAAGTTTTCTTTTGCATCCCCGGCAAGCCTCTGTCTTAAAAACGCCTCACAATAAGAGGATTCAATCTCCTGTACGGACCTTTTTGCTTGATGATACCTAAGTTCATATAGGCAGACAAGAGACAAGACATGTTCTTCCTCATCCCTGGCATAGGGAAGAAGATTCAGACACTCGAAAGAAAGGCAGAAATAATGTCTTAAGACACCCAAGACATTCTCAGCCACACGCTTCTTGGCAATGCTGGAGAGCTTTTCCTCCATCACCGTCTTGAAGATTGCTTCCTTATATGTTCTGTGTTCAAACAGAATCTGATCCAATGACAAAAGTTCGGGAATATAGTCCGTCATGAAAAAAACTCCGCTACGAAGATAATTATAGTCCAAAAGCAGGCCTTTTAAAATCAAAAACTGTCATAAAGCCGGTCACAGGCCTTGGATAAGGAGACGTTGAGCTTCTCAGCCTTGTCGACATACTCCTTCAGCTCGGTGATCTTGGATTCGAAGACAGCGATTTCCTCCCTTGCAAAAAGAGGGGAATTCTCGATGAAGAAGTAGGAGACAAGATAGTCCCTCTTGTTGAGGACGAACTTCAAGGCATCGAAGTCCTTGCTGCTGAGGCCTGGATGGGCCTGGAAGAAGACAAGAAGTTCCTGTCCGGAAAGAGTCCTGTTCTGAAGAAGATAGGCTGAAGCGATAGCCTCACAGGCCTCTGCCCTTGTCATGCTTCCCTTCATGTAGGGGGTCTCTTTTTCCTTTCCCTGGGTCAGGGAGATGACACGATAGGCATTCTTCAGAGCAAACTGGGAGATCTGAAGGAACCTTCCCGTAAGAAATGTGATGGATTCAAGATACGTCATATGATTCTCCTTTCTGTGAAAAAAAAGCCCACTTTCAAAGTGGGTTTCTTTTATCAATAAACGATAGAGGCGAAAAACTACTCAGCCTTTTCTTTGACGTCTTTGACCTTCTTGCCGTTGTAGAAACCACAGCTAGGGCAAACGTGATGAGGCTTGATTTCAGCTCCGCAATTCGGGCAAGTAACGGTATTGACGGCCTTTAAAGCGGTGTTCTGTCTGACCATACCCTGTTTTGCGTGGCCTCTTCTTCTGGTTGGAACTGCCATATGTCTTATCCTCCAATTCTAATTCATGCTAAAACGCAAGGTTCATTATATAGCTTTTGGCTTGTAAAGTAAACAAATAATTTTCACTCAGTCTGAAATATGCACGACGTTTTCCGCCCGAAGGCGGAAAAATCATTTCCAGCTGATGGACTGATACAAGGCAAGGTATTCCTTGGCCGATTTTGCCCAGGAATAGTCTCCTTCCATACCGACCTTCTGCATCCTGTCGATTCGATGTTCGAAGTAGGCATCGCAGGCACGTCTGAAGGCATTGGTGCATCCATAGTAATCGTTGTTATAGAAGGTGAAGCCGTTGGCGATGTCACCCTTGGAAATATCGAAGACGGTGTCATTGAGGCCGCCGACGTTGGAAACGATCGGAAGGGTTCCATAGCGCATGGAAATCATCTGGCTGGTTCCGCATGGTTCGAAATAGGAAGGCATGAGGAAGAAGTCGCTTGCGGCATACAAAAGATGGGCAAGGTTCTCATCATATCTCTTGACGAAATAGACGTTCTTATACTGCAGGGACTTAGCCAAGAATTCATTTTCCATCTCACCGGTTCCGATGACGACCATCTTGGCATTCTTCTCTTCCAGGTGAGGCATGATGGCCATCAGGCGTTCGACACCCTTTTGGGCAGAAAGGCGGGTGATGGCAGAGAAGAGAGGACCATCAAAGTCAACATCCATGCCGAGTTTGGCATAGAGTGCGCGCTTGTTTGCCATCTTTCCTTCCTTGACGCTGGAAAGATCATAGTTCCTGAAAAGGAGCTTATCCGTGGAAGGATTCCAGATATCGACGTCCAATCCGTTGACGATACCGCTGAAGTCATTGTGCCTGCACCAGTCGATGATGGCACCCATGCCTCCGAAACCAGTGTGGTCATGAAGGAGTTCCTGGGCGTGTGTCTTGCTGACGGTGTTGATCTTGTCAGCCGACATGATGCCGGTCTTCAGGAAGTTGAAGGAATCGCCAAGGCGGACGAAACCGGAATCATAATATCCCAAGGACAGGTTGAAGTAGGTGGAAAGGTCTTCCCTTCTTCCCCATCCCTGATAGGCAGGATTGTGGATGGTCAAGACCGTCTTGATGGGCTTCGGATTGAAGGTGAGCAAAAGAGGAAGGACAGCCGACTGCCAATCGTTGCAGTGGACGACATCAAAATCATTGTGACGGGTGATGAAGGTGTTGACGGCCATGACAAAGCAGGCAAAGCGTTCATTGTCATCACCATATCCATACATCTGGTCCCTATCGAACCGGTCCATGGCAAGGAAGTAGAAATTGATTCCGTCCTTCTTGAGAAGGAAGGCTCCGCATCCTTGGGTTCTCCAGCTCATCTTGAAGTCAAACTGATCATAGAAGCCTTCCATGATTTCCGGGAACTTGGTCCTCATGGGAAGGTAGAGAGGCATGATGACAGAGACATCCTCGCCGAGTTTGCTGAGGGCCTTGCCATAGGAATAGATAAAATCTCCTAATCCACCGCTTTTGGCAAACGGAAGGGATTCAGGCGTGACTAACAGGATCTTCATGGTTATACAATGTCTCCTCTGGCAATATAGATAGGTTCATCCTTGGTTCCGACGATTTCAGAGACATGGAGGACCTGTGCATCACGGTCGATGACGGCATTCTCGACTCTGGTTCCTTCGGAGATGACGACATCGTTGCCGATGATGGAGTTGGTGATCTTGACACCTTTGCCGATCTTGACATGACGTCCGATGATGGAGTTGGAAACCTCGCCTTCGATGACGGAGCCGTTGGCGATGTAGCAGTTGGTGACATTGCTTCCGAGACGGTACTGGACAGGCGGAGTATCATAGGTTCTGGTATGGATCGGCCAATCTTCCTTGAACAGGGAGTCGGCAACCTTGCGGTCAAGAAGTTCAAGGGAATACTCAAGATAATGCGGAAGGGAATTGAAGTCCCTGACATATCCTTCGAACTTGCAGGCTCTGATCATGACGGTCGGAGCAAGATACTTCAGGCAATCGGCGATGTTGAAGAAGCTGGAGGTGGATCTTGCATATTCGATGAGGGACTGAAGCATCGGATAATCCAAGATGATGCAACCCAAAGAGATGTCTCCGCTATCCTCGTCACCGAGGTTTGCTTCCATGCGGTTGACCTTTCCTCTCGGGGAGATGCCAAGCTTGCTTGCACCAAGGAAATGTTCCTTCAGGCCACTGTCGACATGGGTGTAGAGCATGGAGATTCTATCGCCGCTGGCGATATGATCTTCGACCAGCTTATGGAAGTCTACCTCATAGACGAAGTTCGGCATGGCGATGACGACATAGTCCGGATGGCTGTCCTTGAAGAAGGCCTTGTTCTCGACAAGGTCGGCAACATCGGTATTGTATGCCGGATTGGAAACCATCGGCTCATCATAGAGGACTTCCAAGGAACCACGCTTGGTGTTGGTGATCCAGGATCTTCCGTTTCCGACATGCTTGGTCAGGGAACGGATATGGTTCTGGCAGAGGATGCCGATGTTGAGGATGCCGGAATTGAGGAAGTTGCTGAGGTGGAAATCAATGAAGGTGAAACGGCCTAAGAAGGCTGTGGATGCCATCGGTCTATGCTGGGTCAGAGGGCCGAAGGATGGGTTTTCGAAGCAATCGATGAGACCTGCGACTGTGTATGCCATAATACTATTCTCCTTTACTTGACATCATTGACCAGGGCGACATTCTTGATATCGCCGATGGCATCTTCGGTGACGACGGTCTTGGCGCCGACGATGGCGTTTTCGACCTTGACGCCCTTCTTGATGACGGCTGCAGGAAGGACCACGCAGTTCTTGACCTTGGCGCCTTTTTCGATGACGGCCTCATTGCAGATGACGCTGTGGGTCACCTTTCCATAAATCTGGGCACCCTGGTTGACGATGGAATCCTCAACCTTGGCGGAAGGTGCGATATACTGAGGCTTGCTGGCCGTATCGGCAGAGAAAATCTTGAACTTCGAAGAGAACAGCTGCAGTTCGCAGTCCGGAGAAAGAAGGTCCATATTGGCCTCCCACAGGGACTGGACGGTTCCGACGTCTTTCCAATAGCCCTTGAAGGGATAGGCAAAGAGTCTCTTGTCGGCATGGAGAAGGGTAGGAAGGATGTTCTTTCCGAAATCATGGTCGGACTTTTCATCCTTGGCATCGGCGATGAGAGCCTCTCTTAGGAGGTCATAGGTGAAGATATAGATACCCATGGAAGCATAGTCGGACTTCGGCTGCTTCGGCTTTTCCTGGAATTCGACGATGCGGTTTTCCTTGTCGGCAACGACGATGCCGAATCGAGGAGCCTCTTCCATCGGAACCTTGATGCAGGCGATGGTGACATCGGCTGTATTTTCCTTATGGAATTTCAGCATCTCGGAATAGTCCATCTTATAGATGTGGTCACCCGAAAGGATGACGACATATTTGCAATGCGTATGATCAAGCCAGTCGATGTTCTGATAGATGGCATCAGCCGTGCCGAGATACCAGGAAGCTCCATCCGGAGTCTCTCTCGGCGGAAGGATGCTCGCAAGAGAGTTGGTGCCATTGAGACCCCAGTTTCTTCCCGAACCGATATAGTTGTTCAGATCCGTCGATTCATATTGCGTGGCGACACCGACTTCCTGAATGCCGGAATTTGCGACATTGCTCAACGGAAAATCGATGATGCGATATTTTCCACCAAAGAAGACAGCAGGCTTGGCAACCTTCGCCGTCAAAGATTTCAGTCTTGTACCACGGCCACCGGCAAGAATCATGGCCACCATTTCTTCTTTCATTGAGAGTTCCTCCTTTGAAACCGCTTACTAACAATAATTATTATATCTAAATATACTTATATATACTAGATTTTTTACAACAATTTTACGTTGTAAAGACAATCTTCGAGGACGTCTTAGACTTCATCATCAATAGGAAACATTCTTCGGAATCTCAGGCTTTTCGATATAGATGCCACCATTTCTGATGTCATAGAGACAGGAATGGCTCTCCCCATCACATAGGAAGTCTCTTGATCCATCCTCAGTCGAAGGAAGCGTCTCTTCTTCCAATAAGACAGAGACGACATAGGAAAGACTTCCCTTGGATGCACCATCGAAATCCGAAGCAGAGACAGCGTCCATGAATGTTCCATCGCCTTTCAAATCGATCAGTTCTGAAAACAGAAGGGTGCGTTTTTCAAGGACAAGGGAGTTCTTCTTCGCTCCTTTTTCATCATGGCAGACCCTGGAAAGAGTGAATTCCGCCTTCTTGTTTCCATAGGTCTTTATCACCTCTTCATCCGAACAGGCAAAAAGACGATAGGAGACGATGACATCCTTCTTTTCTTCCCTTTTCCTCTTCCATTTCATGGAGACATTGTAATGGAAGGAAGGAAAGAA
>JBNMLQ010000031.1:0-17096 GCA_050874925.1 Candidatus Enterosoma sp.
GAAGACGATACTGAACCAGTTCGGAATAAAGGAAGAGGATGTAGACAAAAAGCTGTCCTCCCTTCAGGAAAAGCCTGAAGGAAAGACAGCCAGCAGCAAAGGAAATCATGATGTAGATATAAAATCAGCTACAAGATAAGGTTACAAATTCCTAAACAATATGAAAAGCCACCTGATGATTCAGATTTGCTTCATCTGAATTTTCAGGTGGCTGATCATCATGCCTTGTTCTTTTCTTTTAAGATCTCATTTACGTCAAGATAGAAGTTCTTGCTGCTTTGATATACTTTCTTCATGGAAGGATACATCTTGAGATAGACCTTCTTATAGAGCATGTCATAAATCTTATGGTTGCTCATATCCGGCTGTATGCACTGCCCGTTCTGAATCATATTCTTCTTGGCTTCTTCCGGCGTCTTGTAATACCCCAGATCAAGAAGTCCGGCCATGGCTCCGCCGATCGTCGAAGATTCGGCCTCGTTGGAAACATAGCATTTCAGTCCAAAGACATCTGCGATGATCTGACACAGTTCCATGGAATTGCTTCCTCCTCCGGAAATGACGAGATAGGAAGGCATCTTATGCGTCTTCTTTACAATCTCATCCAATCCTTCCCTGAGGCCGAAGGCAAGGCCTTCAAAGATGGCTTTATATAGATGATATTTGGTATGGACATTGCTGAAACCGACGATGGCCCCTCTGGCATTGGGTCTCTTGAGTCCCGGTTGCCAATAAGGCTGAAGGACAAGACCGTCACAGCCTGGCGGAATATCCCTGATTTTCTCATTGAGAATCTCCTCCACACTGACATTCCTTCTTTTCGCTTCTTCCTTGTCCTCATGTCCGAAGTTCTCGATATACCATTGGAGCATCCACAATCCGCAATAGATCTGCACTTCAAGGTCATAGCTTCCAGGATAGGGTGCCTGATAGGAAGGTAGGAACTTTTCCGGTTCGGAATATTTGTCGTCGACGACCTCGATCGTGCATGCAGTACCAAGGGAGATACTTGCCGAAGTCTTGTCGATACAACCATTGCCAAGAGTCTCACAGGCTTTATCGGAACCACAGGCAAAGACCGGAAGTCCGGCAGGAATCATGGAAAGACGAGAAAACTCCTCTGTCACCTTTCCGATGACATCTCCGACCTTCACAAGAGGGACAAGGGTCTCCATCGGTATGGAAAAGACATCGATTTTCGGATGGATTCTAGGATACCATCTTCCCGTTTTGAAATTGATTGGATAATGGCCATTGCAGTCTGCCGAGGACAAAGCAAGGTTTCCCGTAATCTTATAATTGAAGTAAGCACCAAGCGGAGCATAGTAACGCATCTTCTTCCAGTTATCAGGTTCGTTTCTCATCAGCCAATACGTCGGTGTCCTCTGGGCATTGTATTTGACGGTATCACCCATGCCGATAAGCTTGAAGAGAACGGTCTCATACCACTTGAGGTATTCATTGAAATCCATTCTCGTCACTCTCTGGTCAAGCCAGAGGATGGCGTTTCTGATCGGCTCCTTGTTTTCATCAAGGATGACAGTAGAATCACGGAAGACATCGACGATCATACCTGCGACACCATCGAGAAAATCTGCGTGGGATTCATGGATTTCCTTTGTTGCCTTGCAGAGTTCGATAAGATAGTAATTCACATCCTGCTCGGCAAAGCCTTTTTCCGGGGAAACGAAGGGGACATCATATTTTTGCTTTGAAAAGGCAAGGATTTTCCCTTTTGGGGAGACAATGGAGGCACGTAAGGACTGCGTGCCGATATCAATGACCAAAATATTATCTTTCATAGTGAGAAGCTTTCCTCGTCTCATTGTACACCAATGAGAAGATGGAAACTAGGAAAAACACATGCTTCTTCATAATTACCAAAGGTTTGAAATTGAACTTTGACGATTTTTTGCCATATGGTAGAATATTTCTACGGAAGGAATCCATATCATGGACAATAAAGATATCATCTACGAGCCGAAACAACTTTATACGGATACACTCAGGCAGCAATATCATGACAAGGCAGAGGAAGTCTTTGCAAAGATGGCAGAGGATGCCAAGATAGACATCGAAGCCAACCGCAGCCACGTCAAGCAATACAATTCCCTGATGGAAAAGGTGAAATCCCTGGAGGATAATCTCAAGTCCACCAAGGGAAAAAGAACGGCCATCATCGTCGGCATCGTCCTATGCTTCATCTTCGGCGGCGTGATGAGTCTTCTTGGTCTCTTCAATCTTTCCGGCCTATGGTTTTTGTTTATCATCGGCATCCTGCTTGTTGCCCTTGCCATATTCCTGATCGCCTTCAACCAGAAGAAGATGAAGAAACTGGAAGAAGAACATCAGTCTTTGCTGGATAAGGCAAAGAAGGATGCCCAGGATATGCTCAGCGTCTGCTATGCCGATCTTAAGAACCTCAATGCTTCCTATACATGGAATATGCCTGCTTCCATCATGGAAAGCGTCACCGGAATCATCGATTTTGATCCCTATTTTTCCTTGGGACGCTATGCCTATCTTCAGAACACATTCGGATATAAGGATGAAAACAATACAAACTGCTCCATTTTGGGAGTTCTCTCCGGAAATATACAGGGCAATCCGTTCATCCAGGAAAAAGTCATGCAGGAAAGCCTGGTCAGTAAGACCTATACCGGTTCGCTCACCATCCATTGGACGACCTATTCAAGGGATTCCAAAGGTCATAGCGTCGCTCATCATCATTCCGAAACACTCAGAGCCAGCGTCAACAAGCCAGCACCCAGCTACATGACCCAGACCCTCTTGATTTACGGAAATGAATTTGCTCCAAACCTGCATTTCAGAAGAAGCCCAAGCGACATCAACAAATATAAGAACGACAAAGAATATGAAAAGGCCGTGACAAACGGCATGAAGGAAGTCAAGAAGTTCGAGGATGAATGCCTGAAGGACGGAAGAAACTACACCGCATTGGCAAACGATGAATTCGAAGTCTTCTTCAAAGGACAGGACAGAGACAACGAAGTCGAATTCCGTCTTCTCTTCCCTGCCCTTGCCCAGGTCAACATGATGAAGCTTCTCCGTGACCCATATCCCTTCGGCGATGACTTCTATATGATCAAAGACGGAATGATCAATACCATCGTATCCAAGCATTCGCAAAGCTTCGACTATTCTGCTTCTCCATCCATGTTCGTCCATTATGACTATGATGCAGCCAAGGAGAACTTCGTCAACTACTCGGACAACTACATCATGAATCTCTTCTTCGACTTTGCCCCTCTTCTCTGCATCACCGACTATCAGACGCATAAGACAAGAGACTATATCTACGAAAGCGGCTTCTCAAGCAACTATTCCAGACATGAACAGGAAGCCGTTGCTAACAGGATGGACAGAAGCTGCTTTGCCCCATCCGGCGCTGACGAAGACTTACCTCTTCTCATCAAGAGCGTTTCCTCGACAAAGGTCGGTATGACGGACAAGGTCACCATCCATTCCTATTGCTATCACGGAACACAGATGGTCGATTACGTTTCCGTCATGGGTGGAGATGGAAGAAGTCACAACGTTCCAGTCCCATGGATCAAGTATGACAGGGTAGACAAGGATACTCTGATGGACTTACGTTATATCGGAGAAAAAGAAGAAGACACGGACGAAAAGAATGAGGAGAAGCTCTCCTCCATCCTCGGTTCCATGACCGGACTGCACTTCGAAAGAGGCTTGTTTGCCATGATCGACGACGGCAGTATCGATGAACGCATCGAAAGTAAAATTAGTTCTATCTTTGATGATGAAAAATCAGTATAATTAACTCAACAAATAGGAGGTTACTAAAATGGCCCAATTAGATGAAACCGATGAGACTTTGGAGAATCAGACTGGTAGAGATGTCCATGTCATCGACAAGAAGGTCCCTGTCACTCTCAACGGCACGGATAAGTTCGTCAACGTAGGTGTTTGGTTCCTGTTCATCATCGGAGGTGTCGTCTACACCTTCAAGAAGCAGAAAGCCAGAACCTATTTCAAACAGCTGGAGCAGAAGATTCAAAAGGCAGCTTCCGAAATCGACAACTATATGGAACAGCGTGTCCTGATTCTTCAGAATGCCGCACAGCTTGTCGACAAGGCCGTCAACCTTGACAAGAGCACTTTCGTCGACATCGCCAAGGCTCGCAACGGAATGGATCCTGATGCAGCCAGAAATGCTACGGAACAACAGCTCGGCGCCGTTTCCAACAACATCAACGTCGTCTTGGAACGCTATCCTGAACTGAAAGCCCACGCCGCCATCCGTGATGCCATGCAGCAGAACGACACCCTTCAGAAGCAGATCACAGCTGCAAGGACTCTCTACAATGATGCCGTCGATAAATGGAACAGAGAGATTTTCGAGCTCTGGGCAAAGAAATATGTCGCTGCCAAGGAAGGCTACACCACTCGTATCCCGTTCATCGCCAGCAAGGAGATGAAGCAAGCCAGCAGAGGCACCTTCTTCGGAGACAACAAGTAAGTTCTCTCAAGGTTCTTGCATCCTGCAAGGACCTTTTTCATTGTCAAAACAATCATTTCATCAAAGAATTTTCGGAGAATTCAAAAAAAGAATTTGATTATACCTATTGACGTGATAAAATAGCCTTCGGCTAATTGTGAACTACACCCCGGTAAGGTTACAGTTTGCTCAAGATTCAAGAAAGGTATAAATCAAAATGCAGCGTCAAACTACAATTTTCAAAAAGACCGACGTCGCCAAGAACTGGTATGTCGTCGATGCAACAGACAAGCCCCTTGGTCGATTAGCCTCCGAAATTGCTGTCGTACTGATGGGAAAGAACAAGCCTCAGTACACTCCAAACTTTGACAATGGTGACTTCGTCATCGTCGTCAATTGTTCGAAGGTCTTGTTGACTGGGAACAAACTCACCAAGAAGAACTATTATGACAACAAGTCCAATAGTTATGGTGGTCTCAGAACTAGATCTGCCAAGGTCATGGTTGAAAAGTATCCAACCGAAATGATCAGAAGAGCCGTTGGTGGCATGTTACCCAAGGGTCCTTTAGGCAAAGACATGTTGAAAAAGTTGTTCACTTATGCCGGTCCAGAACATGATAGACAGGACAGAAAGCCGGTTGCCGTCGAACTGGTCGCTAAGGAGGAGAAGTAATCATGGCTACCAAATCTGAAAAGCTCATTTACTCCGCCGTCGGAAGAAGAAAATCTTCCGTCGCTAGAGTCTTCTTGACTCCTGGCACTGGCGCCATTGTCGTCAATGGCAAGAAGGCAGAAGAGTATTTCCCTCACAAGGTCTTGCTCCTTGACATCAATCAGACTTTCGCTGCCACTGGCACCGAAGGCAAGTATGACGTCAAGGCCAACATCATCGGTGGTGGTTACTCCGGTCAGACCGGTGCCTTAAGATTGGCTATCGCCAGAGCCTTGGTCAAGGCCAACGATGCCAACAAGCCTCTTCTCCGCGCCAAGGGACTTCTGACTGTTGATGCCAGAGTCGTCGAGCGTAAGAAGTACGGTCTTCGTAAGGCTCGTAAGGACAAGCAGTTCTCCAAGCGTTAATCCGACGCCTGGCACCCTGCCCGTTCTCCAACAAAAAAAGAAAATCCCTGGGGAATCCGAACCCCGGGGATTTTTGATTTTATTGAAAACCTGGAATATCGTCCTGAAAGATTTTTAGAATTCAAAAAGGTGCCAACCCATGACAGGCTGACACCTTTTTAATTGAGCTTACTTGTCTAAGCCGCCGAAACGGAGAATATCCTTATATCTCTGTTCAGCATACTTGGCATTCTTGGCAAAGAGTTCTTCGGCATGTTCCGGATTGACTCTCGGGAGCTGAGAATAACGAGTGGAGGTAAGCAAGAAGTCCTTGATCTTGGTGAAATCAGGATTCTTGGACTTCGTACCGAGGGTAAGCGGAGCCTTGCCCTGTTCGGCAAGTCTCGGATCGAAGGTATAGGTAAGGAAGTAACCGCACTCGACGGCAAGCTTCTCCTGAAGCATGGAGTTGCCTAATCCGCCACGGATACCCTGTTCCTGACACGGGCAATAGCACATGATGAGGGACGGACCGTTGTAGGATTCAGCATCTCTCATAGCCTTGATGGCGAAAGCCGGATCGGCACCGAGAGCGATGGAAGCGACATAGACATGGTCATAGGCCATGGCGATGAGGCCGAGGTTCTTCTTGGCAGTCTTCTTACCGGAAGCAGCAAACTTGGCAATCTGACCGGTCTGAGAAGACTTGGATGCCTGGCCACCGGTATTGGAATAGACTTCGGTATCGAGGACAAGGATGTTGACATCATCTTCGGAAGCGATGACATGATCAAGTCCGCCGAAGCCGATATCATAGGCCCAGCCATCACCGCCGACAATCCAGATGGACTTATCAAGAAGGTCATTCTTGAGAGGCAGCAAGGCTTTGATGCCTTCGTTCTTGGATTCTTCGACAAGATGGACAAGCTTCGGCAGGATTTCTCTGACGTGGTTCTTGTTCTTGATGTTGTTGAGGTAATCCGTCAGGACTTCCTTAAGTTCAGGTTCGACCTGATCCTGGTTATCAAGGATGATATTGCAGATACGATTCAGTTTCTGATCGGTTGCAAGTCTCATACCATAGCCATATTCGGCATTGTCTTCGAACAAGGAGTTAGCCCAAGCCGGACCTTCACCCTTGCTGTTGGTGATGAACGGAGTCATCGGCGTAGAACCATTGTAGATGGAGGAGCAGCCGGTAGCATTGGCAATCAACATATCAGGTCCGAAGAGCTGGGAGGCAAGACGATAATACGGAGTCTCACCGCAACCTGCGCAGGCTCCGGAGACTTCCTGATACGGCTTATAGAAAGCAACTTCCTTCAAAGTTCCAGCAGGGAAGAAACCGGTCTTCGGTTCGATCTGCTTGTATAAGACATCAGCAGCAGGTTCATGATGGAATTCAGTCTTCGCATCAACCATCTTGAGAGCCTTGTGGGCTTCCATGACAGGTCTGCCGTTGGCATCCTTGATGACGTTTCCGGCTTCATCCTTCTTCGGAGTCATCTTGCCAGGGCACTGGTTGACACAAAGTGAGCATCCGACGCAGTTCATCGGAGAGACCTGGATACGGAACTTGAGTCCCTTGACATTCGGCCCACCCATTGCCGGTAAGACATCAGCTCTTTCTTCCTCCGGAAGCTTGGCGATATCTTCATCATCAAGTAAGAAGGCACGGAGTGTAGCATGCGGACAGACAAAAGCGCACTGGTTGCACTGGATGCAGTTTTCCTTGTCCCAATGCGGAACACGGGCAGCATTGGCTCTCTTTTCCTTGAAGGTGACATTCGGGAGCATCGTGCCATCTTCCAATTCCCACTTACGGAAAGTGGAGACCGGGAGATCATAGCCATCAAGGTTGTTGATGATGGCAATATAGGAATCCCAATAATCATCGCCAGTCGGCTTGATGTTGGAATTGACAGTCAAATCAGCCCAATCCGGATTGACAGCGACTTCTCTGAGGCCCTGAGTTCCGGAATCGATAGCCTTATAGTTGAGTTCGACGACATCCTGACCCTTCTTTGCATAGGTCTTGGCGGCGAACTTCTTCATCCATTCATTGGCCTCGTCATAAGGCATAATCTGCTGGTTCAGATAGAAGAAGGCAGACTGGAGAATGGTGTTGGTATGAGGACCCATACCGATTTCAAGAGCAATCTTGTTGGCATCGATGACAAAGACCTTGGCATGCTTCATGGCAAGTTGCTTCTTCATACGGTTCGGCATGGCGTTGATGAGCTGCTCATCCGTCATATTGGTGTTGAGAAGGAAGGTTCCGCCATCCTTAAGGTTGGCAACCATATCATACTTGAAGATATAGGAGTCAACAGAGCAGGAGACGAAGTCGGCATTCTCGACATAATATGTGGAATGAATCGGGGTCTTACCGAATCTAAGATGGGATCTGGTGACACCGCCGGACTTTCTGGAGTCATATGCGAAGTAAGCCTGGGCATACTGATGTGTCTCATCACCGATGATTTTGATGGAAGACTTGTTGGCACCGACAGTACCATCAGAGCCTAATCCATAGAACAGGCAGGAAGTGTAATCATGCTTGATCTGATAATTTTCATCAGCCGGGATAGAGAGATTGGTGACATCATCATCGATTCCGATGGTGAAGCCAGTCCAAGTCTTTTCGGCATTCATGAAATCAAAGACACCCTTGATATGCTTCGGAGCAGTATCCTTGGAAGAGACACCATAACGGCCACCGAGGACCTTGATGTCGTTTCTGTTGCCCTGCTTAAGAGCAGCAAGAACATCAAGATAAAGCGGCTCGCCGATGGATCCGGGTTCCTTGGTTCTGTCAAGAACAGCAAGGGTCTTGACGGTCTTAGGAAGACTGGCAAGAAGATGCTTGGCAGAGAACGGACGATAGAGGTAGACTTTGAGGACACCGACCTTCTCGCCCTTGGCAAGAAGATCATCGACGACTTCCGTGCAGGTTTCAGTGACGGAACCCATGGCAATGATGACTCTGGTAGCTTCCGGATCACCATAATAGACGAACGGAGCATAGTTTCTGCCAGTGGCATCGCTGACCTTCTGGAAATATTCGCAGGCAACATCGACGATTTCTTCTTCGTGGATGTTCTGGGCTTCTCTTCCCTGGAAGGTGATATCATCGTTTTCGGCACCACCCTTGGTCACGGCATGTCCGTGTGGATTGAGGGCTCTCTTCTTGAAAGCTTTGACTGCTTCTTCATCAAGCAAAGACTTCCAGAAGTCATCGTTGACGAATTCGACATTCTGAATTTCATGAGAGGTTCTGAAACCATCGAAGAAATGGACGACCGGAGTAGAACCTTTGATAGCAACAAGGTGTGCAAGAGGGGACAGATCAGCAACATCCTGAACAGACTGAGAGCAGATCATGCAGGCACCAGTCTGTCTTACGGCATAGACGTCACCATGGTCACCGAAGATTGACAAAGAACGGCTGGCCAAAGAACGAGCGGCACAATGCAAGACAATCGGAAGCTCCTCACCGACCCATTTATAAATGTTCGGAATCATGAGAAGGAGACCCTGGGATGCCGTATAGGTCGTAGCCAAGGCTCCACCGGAAGCAGCACCGTGAACCGCACCGGAAGCACCGGCTTCAGACTGCATTTCCATGACCTTGACGATATCGCCAAAAGCATTCTTCATTCCGGCAGCGGCATATTCATCGACATGTTCAGCCATAGGGCTGGAAGGAGTAATCGGGTAAATAGCAGCAACTTCAGTGAACTTGTAAGAACCTAAAGCAGCAGCAGTGTTACCATCTACTGACTTCATTGAGAATTTCTCTTTTTCCATAGACTTCCTCCAATTAAGATTTCTCACGAACTATTATATCCTTTTTAGGAAGCGATTACTTATTTATTTTTATAAAAATATCGCTTAAATACGACTAACTTTTCAAAGGCCATGGCAAAAACATCTTTTTTGTCGGTTTCAACAGATAGAGCAATGCTTATTGATGGCTTTTCCTTCATTTTGAATAGACAAAGTACTTACAGCCACCAGGCAATGACAAGAAAAGCAAACAAAAAGGTGATTCGGCTTTAATTGTTTTGTCCCATTAACATTCAAAGGAGAATCACCGATGACTATTTTGCCAAACCAAAGGAAAAAATCATTCTTTTCGACAGGAAAAATCTGATTTTCGGACTCCTAAGGAAGCTATCCAAAAAGTCCCAATCAACATTTTTCTGCGAAATTGAAACAAAGCAATCAAAAGACTTGAAATATAGATATGATTGATTTATCATATGAATGGTCATTCATATGAAAGGAGATTCAATCATGAGCGATTGCAAGCATTGTTCCGAAGAAATAGACGAAGATGAAGAAGACGAAAAGAAAGAACAAAGAAGAAACATCATCCTATTAATCTATGGTGTCATCTGCCTGGTCGTCGCCTTCGTTCTGAACAAGGTCGACCCTCAGTTCAACGACATCACCTGGGACCTGTTCTCAGACAGCAGCTTCTACACTTCACTCTCCTTTTACTCCTTTATCCTATATACCATAGGTTATCTTCCGCTTCTCTTCTTCACCGGAAAAGAAAGCATCGAAGAAATCAAGGAAGGAAATCTCATCAATGAAAATACGTTGATGATCATCGCCACGGCAGGTGCCTATGCCATCAATTCCTTCCCCGAGGCACTGTTCGTCATCCTCTTCTCCATCATCGGAGAAGCACTGGAAGACTTCGCCACAAGCAAATCCAAGAAATCCATCAAGAATCTCGTCAATACGATGCCCTTATATGCCCATTTCCTGGATGCAGACGGCAATATCGTCGAAAAGCAGCCAGAAGATCTGAAGGTAGGTGACAAAATTGAAATCAAGCCCGGTGAAAAAATCCCGGTAGACGGAAAAATCGTCAAAGGCTTTTCCTCCGTCGATCTTTCAAGTATCAATGGCGAATCCCTGCCTAAGGAAGTCCATGAAGGCGAATCTGTCTATTCAGGAAGTATCAACCTCAATTCCGTGATCGTCATCGAAGTCGGCAAGGAATTCAAGGATTCCACGCTTTCCAAGATTATGGATCTCGTCGAAAATCAGCAGGAAAAGAAAGCCAAAGCCGAAAAGTTCATCACAAAATTCGCAAAAATATATACACCGATTGTCATCCTGGCAGCCATCCTTGTCTTCATCATCGGCTTCGGTCTGTCCGGATGGTCATGGATAGGAGGAGGCAAAGACTATCTCTACAAAGCTCTTTCCATCCTTCTCATCTCCTGCCCGTGCTCTCTTGTCATCGCCGTTCCTATCACCTTCTTTGCAGCCATCGGTTCTGCCTCTAAGCTCGGTATCCTCATCAAAGGTTCCGTCGCCTTGGAAGACATGGCAAGCAGCAAGAGCATCATGTTCGACAAGACCGGAACGCTGACGAAAGGAACCTTCGCATTAGTCAATGTCCCAAATGAAGAAAACCTTAGAATCGCCGCTTCCTTGGAATCAAAGTCCACTCATCCGCTCGGAAAAGTATTGGTCAACTCCTGTCATACAGGTCTTTATGAAGTCACTGACTTTGAAAACATTCCTGGTTATGGAATAAAAGGTGTCATCTCAGGAAAGACTTACGTCATCGGAAACTTACGCCTCATGGAGAAATACGATGTCAAGATGAAAGATATCGATGACACGCCTTATAAAGTTCTCTATCTCGGCGAAGCGGAAGGAGACTTCCTGGAAGCGTTCATCGTTGCCGACCAGGTCAAGGACGAAGCCAAAGAAGTCATCAGTCATCTCAAGAAGGAAGGCTACCAGAAGGCCGTCATGCTCTCCGGAGACGACAAGAAAATCGCTTCCGCCGTCGGAAAACTGCTTGATCTCGACCAGGCCGAAGGAGAGCTTCTTCCCGATCAGAAGCTCAAGGTCGTCGAAGATGCCAGCCATTCCAAAGGAAAGGTATGCTACGTCGGTGACGGCATCAACGATTCACCGAGCATCCTTGCTGCCAACGTCGGCATCGCCATGGGTGCCTTGGGAAGCGATGCAGCCATCGAAGCAAGCGATGTCGTCATCATGGATGATGACTTAAGCAAAGTCGCCGAAGCCAGGCATCTTTCCAGAAAGACGATGAATGTCGCAAAGACCGTCATCGCCCTGTCCATCCTTCTCAAGGTGCTCTTCATGGTCCTTGTCCTCACAGGTGTTCTTGGAAAATTCGCCATGATCGTATCCGGGTTATCGGATACCGGTGTCATGATTGTCTGCGTCCTTGTTGCCATCTCCATGATGTTCTACAAGTCAAAATATCTCAAGAAAGAAAAATAACATCTTCAAAGGCAACCCGGAAAGGTTGCCTTTTTTCGACTAAAAAAGCCTGGAAGGCATTCATGTTCCAGGCAGGATGATCAAAGTCCTTTTTTCTTACGGTCCATATACAGGTCTTCGTCTTTTTCAGACACGTGTTCCAGACCGGTCCTGAAGAGGTCCTTGATATGGTTGTCCGTCAACGTATAGACGATGGATTTTCCATCTCTCCTCGTCGTCACGATATCATGCTGACGAAGAATGGCCAGCTGGTGGGATATCCTTGACTGGGACATTCCCAGGATCTCTGCGATGTCATTGACACAGAGTTCATATCTGGACAGCAGGGAAATCAGAATCAGCCTCGTCTTGTCAGCAAAGATGGAATAGAAGGAAGAAAGGCTTTCAAAAGACTTGTTTGAAAGCATGTCATCTTCGATTTTTTGGATTTCATCCGATGTTTTTTTGTTCTCGTTCATATCTTTTCCATTATACACATTTTCCTGCCGTTTGGGCGCTTTGTTTTTGAAAAACGGATATGAATACGTGGAAGTTCTCTTCGTGCCTGAAACAGCCTTTTTTAGTACCATTTATTTAAATATTATTATATAATTAATATTAGTTTTAAACTGATTTATTTATTGGAGTCTCAAAATGAAAAAAAGCGGTTCATCCATCCTGATTCAAGGCGAATATATCACCCTCGGTCAACTTCTCAAGTTCCTTGACCTGGTCTCCACCGGCGGAGAAGAGAAAATCTTCGTTGCCACCCACGACATCACCTTCAACGGTGAAAAGGAAACCCGCAGAGGAAAGAAGCTGAGAGACCGTGATGTCGTTTCAATCGACGGTGAAAAATACAATATATGTACGTCACCAGACTGATTCTGAACCATTTTCGGAATTACGAGAATCTTGATGTCGGTTTCAGCCTTGACAGAATCTACATCACCGGAAGCAACGGAATCGGCAAGACCAATATCCTGGAGGCCATCTATTACATGACCCTGGGGCGAAGCTTCCGCAAGGCAGATGACTCCTCTTTGATTCAAAAAGGATACAAGGAAGCGAGCATCTATCTTGAATTCCATTCCGAAAAAGACGGAAAGATCCATCATCTTTCCTGCATCATCGGAAAAGAGGGAAAGATATTTGCCTATGATGACGAGAAGGTCAAGTCTCTCTCCGGTATCCTCGGCAAGCTGATTGCCGTCTATTACGAGCCTAGCCTCGTCTTCTTCTTCAAGGATGAGCCAGAACTTCGTCGAAAGCTTCTTGACGAAACCTGTTCACAGCTTTCACCGAAATATCTCTATGCAGTTTCAAGATATAAGAAACTGCTCAAGATGAGGAATGCCGCCCTCCAGCAGAATTATGATCAGGACATCATCGATGCATACCGCAACCAACTGATCAACCTTTCCTACCGAATTATCCAAGACCGAAAAGAATTGGTCAGGTCACTTTCAGGAAAAGCCGGCAGATATTATACGGAGCTCTTCGGCGAAGAGGAAAAGAACTTTTCCCTGAAATACAAGACTTCCTGCCCTTTGGACGACGATGAGGAAAGCTACGTCAAAGCATCCCTTGCCTTGTTCGAACAGAGCAAATCCGTAGAGAACATCCGCAAGGTCACGGCCCTAGGCCCTCATAGAGACGATTTATCGGGCAGCCTGAACGGAAATCCACTCTCGACATATGGAAGCCAGGGGGAGAACAGAATCGCGTCCCTGAGCCTGAAACTGGCCGTGTTGGACCTACTGAGCGAAAAGCTCGGCATCAGACCGCTCCTGCTTCTTGACGACATCACATCCGACCTTGACGAAAAGCGATGCAGAAACCTGCTTTCCGCCATCAACAAAGACAACCTGCAGGTATTCGTGACAGGAACCAAGATTCCTGAAGAATTCCTGAATTATACGACATATACCAGCAATGGCATCACATTACAGAAAGGGGAAGAACACCATGAGTGAAGAAAAAGAACTCACCGAAGAAGAAAAACGTGCTTTGGAACGTGCCAAGATCTATGAAAAACAGCAAGCCAAAGTTGCCAAGGTAGCCGCAGACGAAAACGTCGGTCCAAAGGCTGACAAGCCGGATGCAAAGAAAAACGTCGAAGAACCGAAAGAAGAAAGCTTCGACGAACAGCATGTCGACCATGTCGATCTGGATGAAGCCACCGAAGAAAAAAGAATGAAGGCCAAAGACGACTACACCGGTGCCGACATTGAGATTCTTCAGGGCCTTGAAGCCGTCAGGCAGCGTCCCGGCATGTATATCGGAACAACCAGCAGCCGTGGTCTTCATCATCTGGTCAGGGAAGCCGTCGACAACGGTGTCGACGAAGCCCTCGCAGGATACTGCAAGCACATCAAGGTCACCATTCTTCCCGGAACCGCCGAAAACCCAATCAACCGTGTAAGAGTCGAGGATGACGGACGTGGCATCCCATGCGACATCAACAAGACGACAGGCCTTTCCACCGTCGAGACCGTCTACACCATCCTTCATGCCGGCGGAAAATTCAATGACAAGACCGGCTATAAGATTTCCGGTGGTCTTCACGGCATCGGTGTCAAAGCCGTCAATGCCCTTTCCACCAAGGTCGACGTCACCGTCTATCGCGGCGGAGAAATCCACCAGATTCACTTTGTCGACGGCGGACACACCGTCGCACCCGGCCTCATGGTCACAGGAACCTGTCCTCTTGAAAAGACGGGAACGACCGTCGAATTCACACCGGATCCCCTGATTTTCAAGGAGACGACGACCTTTGACTTTTCCACCATCGCAACCTATCTGAGACAGACCGCATACCTCACCAAAGGCATCGACATCACCATCGAAGATGTCCGTGATCCAGCCAACATCCAGCAGGCCCATTACTGCTTCAATGGCGGCATCATCGAATATGTCAATTACATCAACCAGGAAAAGGACAAGGTCTTTGAAGAAGTCCCTTATGTAAACGGAGCCTCCACGGTCAACACCGGAGGGCTTGACGTCAAGCCGACGACCGTCATCGTCGAAGCAGCTTTCCAGCCTACAAGAAGCGGTATCCTCAACATGTCCAGCTTCTGCAACAACATCAGGACAACCGGAGGCGGAACCCACGAAGAAGGCTTCAGACTTGCCATCGGACGTGAGCTCAACAACTATTTCCGTTCCAAGGAATGGCTGAAGCAGAACGACGAGAACTTCCGCAGCGAAGACTGCCTGGAGGGACTTACCGTCGTCCTCAGCGTCAAGCACACCAATCCGCAATATGAAGGGCAGGTCAAGGACAAGCTCGGCAACGACGAAGTCCGTAAGATCACTTCCTCCATCGTCGGCGACTTCCTCAAGGAATGGCTCATGGAACATCCGAAGGAAGGAAAGGCATGGTATGACAGAGTCATCTCTGCCTACAAGGGAAGAAAAGCCGCTGAGAAGGCTCGTGCCCAGGCTCAGGGAAAACTCTCTGCCGGTGCCGGTCTTCCTGACAAGCTCACCGACTGTATCTCCAAAGACCCGAAAGAAAGAGAGCTGTTCATCGTCGAGGGTAATTCCGCAGGCGGTTCTGCCGTCATGGGAAGAGACGCAAGAACTCAAGCCGTCCTTCCTCTGAGAGGTAAGATTCTCAACGTCGAAAAGGCTCAGGCAACCCGTATCGAAAAGAATGCCGAAATCTACAACATGGTCACAGCCATCGGTGCAGGCCAGGGCGAGCAGTTTGACGTTTCCAAAATCAAATACGACAAGGTCGTCATCATGACCGATGCTGATGTCGATGGTTCCCACATCCGTATTCTTCTCATGACCTTCTTCTACCGCTTCATGAAGCCACTCATCGAAGAAGGACATCTTTACATCGCCCAGCCTCCGCTTTATAGACTCACCTATCAGGGACACCACTATTACGCATTCAACGACGAAGAGCTCGATGCCATCAAGGCAAAGCTTCCGACCACGGCAAGATATGCGCTCCAGCGTTACAAGGGTCTTGGTGAAATGGATCCAAGCCAGCTTGACGAGACGACCATGGACAAGAACCATCGCCGCATGCTTCAGGTCACCATCGAAGATGCCCAGGATGCCAACGATGCCCTTATCGATCTCATGGGCGAAAATGTCGAGCCGAGAAAAGACTACATCACATCCAACGCCAAGTTCGTCAAGAACCTGGACATCTAAGGAGGTAACAGACAATGGCTGAAGAAGATAAAAAATTAGAAAACGAACCGGAAGATGCTGCCTCGGATGAAACTGAGGATGAAAAAGAACTCTCCGACAAGGAATTTGCCGAAAAGAAAGGTGCAGGCATAGTCGGCCTTCAGGAAGGTATCGTCGCAGGTATCACACCGGATGAATTCGGTGCTGAAATCAAGACATCCTTCCTCGATTATGCCGTATCCACATTGACCAGCCGTGCCATCCCTGATGCAAGAGATGGTATGAAGCCTGTTCAGAGACGTATCATCTACGCCATGTGGGAAATGGGTGTCACACCAGACAAGCCTTTCAAGAAATCCGCACGTATCGTCGGTGACGTCATGGGTAAATACCATCCGCACGGCGACTCCTCCATCTACCTTGCCATGTGCCGTATGGCTCAGGATTTTGCCATGCGCTACACTCTTGTCCAAGGACATGGTAACTTTGGAAGTCAGGACGGCGATGAACCGGCAGCTTCCCGTTACACCGAGGCAAGACTTTCCAAGATTGCCTTGGAAATGACCAAGGATATCGAAAAGGACACCGTCCCCTTCATCGACACCTATGATGCCGACGGAAAGGAACCGACGGTCTTGCCATCCCGTTTTCCGAACCTTCTATGCAACGAGTCCAGCGGTATCGCTGTCGGTATGGCCACTTCCATCCCACCTCACAACCTTGCCGAAACCATATCTGCCGCCCAGGCATTGATTCAGAATCCAGACATGGAAGCGGATGACCTCATGGGCATCATCAAGGGTCCGGACTTCCCCGGTGGAGGTACCATCATGGGAAGAAGCGGCATCCGCAACTACTTCATGACCGGAAGAGGCTCCGTCAAAGTCAGGGCCAAATATCGTGTCGAAGAAAAGAACGGACACAGCGAAATCATCTTCTATGAGCTCCCTTACATGGTCAACAAGCGTGACCTTGCCAAGAAGATAGTCGACCTTGCCGACAGCAAGACCATCGACGGAATCGCCCAGGTTGCCGATTACTCATCCCAAAAGATGGGCACTCATTTCGTCGTCGTCCTCAAAAAGGGTGCCAGCGATGCCCTTGTGCTGAACCATCTCTTCCACTACACCGCTTTGCA
>JBNMLQ010000032.1:0-16916 GCA_050874925.1 Candidatus Enterosoma sp.
GATTCATAGATGATGTCATTATACTTCATTGGTACGATATAGCGGAGAAGAAAGATGGAAAGAGATTATTGAATAACCGCTTTCAAATAGAGAATTCTGGCTTATATAAAAGGGCAAATGGGAATAGAACTTTTATTTATGGTACCGCTTACATATTCTTTTTACTATTGGTTTCGTTTGTCACCTGCATGGTTGATTTTTTCCTTCTCCTCCATTATGCTTAGGACATGAAACTGAAAGATTTATTTTTGAACAGACTGTTTTCCACGATTTTCCGATACGTTTTTTCCTTTTTATTGGGTTCTGTTCTTTTTCTGATCATCTATTTTACCTCTGACAGAAGCCTCGTTTCTGCATGCAATGCCTGCTTTATCCCCGGTGTCGTGCTGCTTGGAATCGGTTTCTTCTCCCTCTTAAACCTTTTCGGAGCCTTCGACTTCATGGAATACGGATTTGTTTCCATCGCCCAATCCCTAAGAAAAGGTTCCATCCGGGAATATGAGGATCTGATTGACTATAAGGAAAAGAAGAAGACAAAAAGGAAACACACGACGCTCAACTTCCTCCCCTATGTCATCTTTGCCCTATGCTTCCTTATTGCTTCTTTCATCATCAGAGCCATAATTTAGGCATTTATGACAAAAAAACTGCCTATTGACTTTCTTTTCATCAAATTTTATATTCTTCGCACCAAATATCTCCCAACAAATCCAGCTTTCGATCATTGTCGGGGATTTTTGTTACACAAAAATACGAAAGGAGGTCCATTGTTATGAAAGGACATAAGTTATTTGTATCTCTTCTTACTCTTGCTACATTAGGTTCCCTTGCCAGCTGCAGAACCAACACATCATCTGACACCGGAAAACCGTCTTCAGGAGAAAGCACTCCTGGAACATCTTCCACCCCTACACCTGAAGAGGGAAGGCAGAAGCCTGAAAAGGCTGATGGCGTCTATGCCGCAGAAGATGCCACCCACGTCGACGAAGAACAGCTCGGTGCCTTCAATTCCGGCGCAGAAGGAGTCAACTACTCCTATCTTGGTTCCGCTGACAGAGCCAGCATCTTAGGCGACATCGAATCCTGGGCCAAGGACAATCATCTCTTAGGCATTCCGCTTTTCGGCGACGGTGGCTGGACACTGATGAGTACCCGTGTCCAAGGACCTATCGGATCCACCTATCTTCCGAACTACGGGTTTGGTTTCCAGAGGGAAGGTAAAATCACCTCTGCCATGACAGCCGATCAGGAACCGAACGCTGCCTATCGTGAATTCCTCCATCAGGGTCTTCCCGAAGCAAATGGTGAACTCAACCAGTTCGATTCCAACAACTCCACCTCAAGCGATCTTCTTACCTACCTGAACGGAGCACTCTATGGACAGAGGCTTGTCAAGGATGGAAACGGCGGATATAAGCAAGAATTCGAATGGTATCCTTCCATGGCCGAAAGCAAGCCTGAAGCAATCGATCTTGATGAAGAGACCCACGTCGCCAGCAAGTGGAAGGTCAAAGTCAGAAACAATGCCAACATGCAGTACCATACGGCATCCACCAAGAGTGTCAACGGAACTGCCCTTTCCTCCTTCAACGGAACAAAGATCACGGCCAAGGACTTTGTCAACGCCTACCAGATTCTTCTTAACGGCAACAACGGCAACTCCTATGCTCCGCAATATGCAACGGAATTTGTCGGTGCACAGCAGTATAGTGCGGCAACCAAGGATACCAAGGTCTTCTCTGCCGAAGATGAAGAAGCCTTCAAGAGCGTCGGCATCAAGACCCTCGATGACAACACCATCGAATTCGACTTTGCCTATCCGATGAGCCAGGCTACCGTCATGATGCAGCTCAGCTCCATGGCTCCGGTCAACAAAGACTTCTTCAAGCTCATCACGCTCTATAGCGATGATTCAAACTATGATCCGAAGGCCTATGGAAAGAACAACAGCCATGGCGGACTCGATTTGACTCCGGCCGATACGCTCTTAAGCACAGGTGCCTATACCCTCACGACCTATGAAGCAGGAACAGCTTCCGATCGTGAAATCGTCTTCACCAGAAACGACAACTTCATCGACAGGGTCCTCGAGAACAACGACAAGTATGAAGTCTATGCCATCAAGGGCTATGTCTATAAGATCAACTCCAACTATGCCCAGGACAACCACGCTCTCTACAACGAATATCTCGCCGGCAAAGTCGATGCTTCCAGCATTCCGACTGACCAGAAGAGCAACTGGGAAGGAAACAAGCCCGGAAAGTATGTCACCGGAAACTCCTCCATCACCTCTCTCCAGGTCAATTCCACTACACCTGAAAGATGGAAAGAAGTCTTCGGCGAAAATGGTACGAACTGGAAAGTCCAGCAGGACTTCACCTATGATTCCGCAAAGGCAAGCGCCTACACCGTCAAGCCGGTCATGTCCAACTCCGACTTCCTCGACGGCATCTACTTCAGCATCGACCGTGAAAGCCTTGCCGATGATTTGATGGCCAACCCGTCCAGCGACTGGCTTGGTGATGCATACGTCCTGGATGTCGATGATTTCGTCTCCTACAACTCTACCGCCGCCCATAAGAGAGCCGTCCAGGACTATGCTCCTGATACCTATGGCTATAACAGAGCCGTTGCCCAGGCAAAGTTCACCTCTGCCATGCAGCAGCTTGAAGCACAGGGAAAATACACTCCTGGTACGGCAAGCAACCCAACTGAAATCAACATCAGTATCCAGATTGCTGCCGAAACGCAGAGAGCCAACTGGGCAAACAAAGTTGCTCAGTTCATTGAAGACAACTTCAATACTGCCCTCAATTCCAAGGGATACAAGCTCACTGTCACGGTTGCCAATGCGCCGGCAAAAGTCAGTGACATCTATGGCATCCTTGCCTCTGGTTGCTACGATCTCTGCTGGGGTGGTATCAATGGCGGTACGGGAGATGCCATCGGTATGGTCGGATGCTGGTTGGACAACTGGCCTGTGGGTCTTCAGATGTCCGTCGGCGTCTCCACTTCCGAGGATACCGGAAAATACGGCATTTGGTATCATGGCTACTCCTATTCCATGGAAGCCATGTACTATGCCATCGAATACGGCGGATCCGTCGTCATCGAAGATGGTGTCCTGGCCGGCGTTCTCAAATAAGTTCGACTTTTCATTGAAAGGAAAGTGCAAAAATGCACTTTCCTTTCATTGGTTTAAATAAGGAGGCTATATGACAAAATATGTAATCAAAAGAATCTTACTGGCATTCATATCACTCTTCATCATTCTGTCTTTGACTTTTATTCTCATGAAGACACTTCCGATGGATATTCCTCAGGGAACCACACCCGAAGTCAAACTAGCCTTCTTAACGAAGCAGGCTGATTTGGGTTACCTGATTCATTCCCTGGAACCTTTGGAAGGATATGGAGATGCGATATCGACGGTCAAGCTCCTCAATTCAGCCGAGACCCATTACTTCTACAACCGACCCATCATGGATCAATACTTCTCCTGGCTTAGCGGCATCTTCACCAGGTGGGATTGGGGAACCTCCTATGCGGTCGAGGTCAACAAAGACTGCATGGGCATCATCCTTCGCGGTCTTCCCGTCACCATCAAGGTCAATGTCATCTCCGTCATCATCTCCGTTCCTCTGGGCGTGTTCCTTGGCATCGTCGCTGCCTTGAAGAAGAACAAGACGACCGACAATGTCATTTCGACCCTTGTCATGATTTTGATTTCCGTTCCATCCTTCGTCCTCATCACCTTCTTGGTCATGGTCTTCGGATACAATCTGAAATGGCTTCCTACGGAATGGCCAAAGAGTTATTATCCGCTCAGCCAGAAGGCTCTCGGATATATCATCCCTGTCATCGCCTTGTCTTTAGGTTCCATCTGCGGATATTGCAGATTCACCAGGGCAGAACTATGCGACGTCCTTTCTTCCGATTACCTCTTGCTTGCCAGGACGAAAGGATTGACCAAACGTCAGTCCGTCATCCGTCACGCACTCAGGAACGCCATGGTTCCGATTCTTCCCAGCATCCTTGCCGAAATCATCGGTGTCCTTGGTGGCTCCATGATTTTGGAATCCATCTACAACATCCCTGGCATCGGAACCGTCTTCTTCAACGCACTCAATGCCAAGGACTATAACCTGTTGATGGTCGATATGGCCGTCTTCACCATGATTGGTCTTTTGGCCGGAATCGTCTTGGATTTATCCTATGGATTCTTGGATCCTCGCATCAGAATGGGGGAAAAGAAATAATATGGAAAACACCTATCATTACACGGACAGTTCCAACGAACAGCATGATGTGGTCTTCGACGCTCATTCTTTTGAGCTGACTCAGAAAACCAAGATCATCAATGATAAATCGTTGGTTACAAAGCCAACCTCCTTCCTTAAGGATGCTTTAAGAAGATTCTGCAAGAGCAAGGCATCCATCGTCGGTGCCATCATCCTGGGAATCATCGTTCTTCTGTCTTTGATTCTTCCTGTTGCCCTCCCCTTCGATACGACCGGAAAGACAACTTTGGGAACCCAATATCTTCCTCCGAAGCTTTTTCCGGCCGGAACTGGATTCTGGGATGGAACCAAGGAATATAAAGACCTTGTCTATAATCCCGAAACCAATCTTCCTGACGGCAGCTTTGACACTTCCTCCATCGTCGAAGGAAGCCTGAAGACCTATGCCGGCACCTTGGATAACACACCCAACAAATATGCCAAGGGTGGGTATATCCGCATCGCATCAGCCGACAAGGATGAATTCGTCTGGAGCAACGGACTTGCCAACATCGACAACAGCAAATCCCTCAGCCTCTCCTATGACATCAATGCGAATGTCCTGGATAACTATGAGGCCGCATCCTTCTATATCTCCCTCGTGGACCAGGAAGGAAACGAAACCTTCCTTGTCAACGACAGCACCGAATACGGGAAGAAGGAAAACATCGATGTCACAAATAAGGTAGCCGACAATTCCCACCTCAGCAATGTCTCTCTCCACATCGGCATACACGGAAGCGGAAACAACGAAGACAAGATGATTGGTATCTTTGCCTCCTCCGTCAGCTTATATAACGGCGGAAGCAAAATCGATGCCCTGTCCTTCGATGATGCAAACGGCGCATTGCTGAACAACACCTTCCGAAAAAACAGCAGCAACCTTTCCGGCCTCACCAAAGCTGAAATCACCTACTGTTCCTTCACCTACGATCCCTACCTTGCCGCCTATGGCGAATACACCAAAGTCTATTCCGAGCAGGATATGCAGAAACTCATCGATCAGGGACTTTTGAAATATGACGTCAGCAAAGGAGTTGATTCTTTTGAAATCCTAGACGACCTTTGCCCTGTCATCGAAGTCGTCGAGCAGAAGAGCAACAAAGTTGCCGGCATCGTCGTCACCGAAATCACGGTGAAGCTGTCCAAATATAAGGAAAAAGGCTTTGCCAGCATGCCTCTTCATCTCTTCGGCACGGATGCCAATGGTGTCGATATGCTCAAGTACGTCTTTGAAGGAACAAGGAATTCCTTGGGCCTTGCCATCATCATCTCAGCCATTTGCTTCATCTTCGGTCTCATCTATGGTGCCATCGAAGGATACTTCGGTGGAACGACCGACTTGCTCATGGAGCGCTTCGTCGATATCCTTTCCAACATTCCTTCCATCATCTTGATCACCATCTTCGTCCTTCACTGGGGTCAGACCTTCTCCGTCTTCATGCTCGCCATGTGTCTGACAGGATGGATCGGAACAGCCGGTCTGACAAGAACGCAGTTCTACCGATTCAAGCGAAGAGAATACGTCTTAGCCTCCAGATCTCTCGGAGCAAGCGACGGAAGACTGATTTTCCATCATATTCTTCCAAACTCCATGGGAACCATCGTCACTTCCTCCGTATTGATGATACCGAATGTCATCTATGCCGAAGCGACCATTTCCTATCTCGGCATCGGTCTTTCCGGCCAGTCCTCTCTGGGCAACATCCTTTCCACCAACCAGGCAAATATTTCTACCAACCAATATCTGCTGATTTTCCCCAGCGTCATCATTGCCGTCATCCTTATCTGCTTCAACCTCTTCGGAAACGGCTTACGAGATGCTCTCAACCCATCTCTGAAAGGAAGTGATTGATATGAGCATTGATTTTGAAAAATACAACCGCATCGACTACAAAACGGCCGAGAAGACATTGGAGGTCAAAGATCTCCATGTCTCCTTCAAGTCCGATGCCGGTGTCGTCAAAGCCATCCGTGGCGTATCCTTCGACTTGTACAAAGGAGAAACTCTTTGCATCGTCGGTGAATCCGGATGCGGAAAATCAACCGTATGCAAGACTTTGATGGGCATCCTTGCCAATGAAGCTATCATCGAAAAAGGAAGTGCCATCTTCGAAGGAGAAGACCTGACGACCATTTCCGAGGATGAGTTCCATCGAATCCGCGGAAACAAGATCGGTATGATCTTCCAGGATCCTCTCTCCTCCCTCAATCCGATCATGAAGGTCGGAAAGCAGATCATCGAAACGACGATGATCAACAAGAACATCCTGAAAAGGAAGTATGACAATCTCATCTCCAAAGAACTGATAGCCTACAAGAATGCCCAGACAGACTATGTCCAGGGAAAGGCCAAGCTTTTCCAAGGAGAGGATTTCTATCTTGCCGACAGGAAAGAGACGTTGAAGAACGAGCTCTATCGTCTTAACAAGGAAGGGAAATCCGCTCAGGAAAAGAAGACCTTCGAACAGGCTTTCCGCAAAGAAACCAAAGAAGAATACGCCAAGCTGAAGAAAGAAAACGCTGAAAAGCGGAAATCCTTAAAAGAACAATACAAGGCAAAGAAGCCAGCTTTGGTTGCTGCCTTGAATGCCAAGAAGAAGGAAGCAAAGAAAGAAGTTCAACAATACCACGCCGAAGTAAAGAAGGTCTATACGGACAAGGTCCGCATGATCAAGCTGAAGCTTCGCGAAGAAAACACCAAAGAACAGATTGAAGAGCTCAACAAAGAGCTCCAACTTGCCAAGGAAGAATACCAGAAGAAGACCTGCATCTCCAAAAAAGAAGCCAAGAAGATGGCTCTCGACGTCATGAGAGAGGTTGGTATCAACAATCCGGAGCAGCGTTTCAACCAGTATCCGTTTGAATTCTCCGGTGGTATGAGACAGCGTATCGTCATCGCCATAGCCTTGACGGCCAATCCGGAAGTCCTCATCTGCGATGAACCGACGACCGCCTTGGACGTCACCATCCAAGCTCAGATCCTTGAACTCATCAACAGACTCAAGAAAGAAAGGAACATGTCCATCATCTTCATCACACATGACTTAGGTGTCGTAGCCAATATGGCCGACAGAATCGCCGTCATGTATGCTGGAAAAATTGTCGAAATCGGAACAGCGATGGAAGTGTTCTTCGAACCGAAGCATCCTTACACCTGGGCATTGCTCTCCTCCATCCCGGACATCAATTCCAAGGAAAAGCTGGAAGCCATACCTGGCACTCCACCAAACCTTGTCCAACCGCCCAAGGGTGATGCCTTTGCCGATCGAAACCACTATGCCTTAAGTATCGACTATGAACATGAGCCTCCGTTCTTCAAGCTCAGTGACACGCACTATGCTGCCACCTGGCTTCTCCACGAAAAGGCTCCGCATGTCAATCCGCCGAAGATCGTCACACAGCGAATCAGTCAATCTCTGAAGGAGGAAGAAGAATATGAATCAAAACATTAATCAGAATTCTCCAGAGAAGACTACGGAAAAGGTTGATGTAAACATCCTTGTCGATTCTTTGGAAGATGAAAAGAAGAAAGGACCTCAGATGATTGTATCCGATACGCATCCGACAAAATTCAAAAAGGAGCTTGTCGACAACAACATCATCCTTTCCGTCAACCATCTGAAAGTCTTCTTCCCGATGGGAAAGTATCCGAACAGATTCTATCTCAAGGCCGTACATAACATCTCCTTCCAAATCAAGAAAGGTGAATGCTTCGGTTTGGTCGGAGAATCCGGATGCGGAAAATCCACGACTGGAAGATCCATCCTCGGTCTCAACAAGATTACTTCCGGATCCATCTACTACAAGGGAGAGAGAATCTCTGCCGGAAAAAGATGGAACGAAAAGGAAATCAAATGGAAGAAGATCAAAGCCGACAACAAGATCAAGGAAATCAAAGCCGATACAAGCCTGAGCGAAGAAGAAAAGAATGCTCAGATTGAAAAGATTGAATTCGAAACCGAAAAGATTGTCCAGACTCAGAAAGAGAAGATCAAGGAAATCAATCATGACAACAGGCACATCAACAAAAAGCTGATGCGCGAGATACAGATGATTTTCCAGGATCCTATCGACTCCCTAGACCCTCGCATGACCGTCGAGGACATCATTCAGGAAGGATTGAAGATATCCGGTCAGTTCAACAAGGAAGAAAACCATCGCAAGGTGGTCTCTGCCCTCCATGAAGTCGGATTGATTGAAGACTATTGTTCCAGATATCCGCATGAATTCTCCGGAGGACAAAGACAGCGTATCGGTATCGCAAGAGCTCTCATCATGAATCCCGAGCTCCTCATCTGCGACGAACCGATTTCAGCCCTGGACGTCTCCATCCGTGCCCAGATCATCAACCTTCTCAACGATTTGAAGAAAAAGAGAGACCTCTCCATGCTCTTCATCGCCCATGACCTGTCCGTCGTCAAATACTTCTGTGATACCATCGCCGTCATGTATTTCGGTGACATGGTCGAAATGGCCTCTTCCGATGAATTGTTCCGTCATCCGCTTCATCCTTACACGAAGTCTCTCCTCTCAGCCATTCCAAAGCCCAACCCTCTAAGCGAAAGAAGAAGGGAAAGAATCAAATATGATCCTGGAAAGGAACATGACTATTCCAAGGAGAAACCATGGTTCCAGGAAATACTTCCCGGTCACTTCATCCTGGCAAACAGCGAGGAAATGAAGAAATACAAGGAAGAAATCAAGCAGCTTGATATCCAGGGAAACATCGATTAAAGAATTACCGACCTCTTCAGCAATGTTGAGGTCGGTTTTTATCTTTGTGGTTTTTAAGAGGCAAAAGATTGTCGAAGCTGAAAAAGTCATTTCAAAATATGTTTTTGGTTCGATTTGACTTTTGAAGCCTTTAAGCAGCCTATCCTGTTTCCTAAGTTTTCCGATAAGAAACCATCGAGGAATCACTCAAAATATTATATAATAATCAAAAGAGAATCATCGAATCATCAATCTATGGCATATCAAGCTTTCTATAACAAATATCGTCCTCAGACTTTCGACGAAGTCGTAGGGCAGAAAACCATCGTCGAAACGTTGAAGAACGCCATTGCAGAGGACAAGATTGCCCATGCCTATCTTTTCTGCGGACCAAGAGGTACGGGAAAGACGACCATGGCAAGACTCTTTGCCAAGGCTCTCAACTGCAAGGAAGGTATCGGACATCAATGCAACCAATGTGATTCCTGCCTCGGCATCATGAAGGGCGAACAACCGGATGTCTTTGAAATCGATGCAGCCAGCAATTCCACCGTCGATTCTGTCAGGCAGCTCATCGACAACGTATCCTATCAGCCGATCATGTCCAGATACAAGGTCTACATCATCGATGAAGTCCATAACATGTCGAATTCAGCCTTCAATGCCCTTCTCAAGACATTGGAAGAGCCACCGAGCTTTGTCATCTTCATCCTGGCTACGACCGAACCACAGAAGATTCTTCCTACCATCCTTTCCCGTGTACAGCGGTTCGATTTCAGCAAGGTGAGTGAAAAAGACCTCATCCAGAACATGGAACGTGTCCTTAAAAACGAGAACATCCAGTTCGAACCGGAAGCATTGCGCCTCGTCGCTGACCTGTCAGACGGCGGTGTCAGAGACTCGTTATCCCTCTTAGATAAGCTCGTATCCTATGCCGGAGACAAGTTGACCGTAAATGACGTAAACGATATGCTCGGTCTTCTTTCCCTGAAGGATGAGCTCAGCCTAGTCAACATGATTTCTTCCCACAAGACCGACGAGTGCATCACCCTGATAAAAGATAAATATGAGCATGGAATTGATATCATCAGATTGCACAACGATCTTATTTCCATCTACAAAGACTTCATCGTCTATCAGGCAACCAAGAATGCAGGCCTGATGGACAGACTTGACCTGTCGGAAGTGAGGACATTGAACCTATCCATGGACGAGGCCAGAAGAAACATCAACTTCCTTTTGGAAGCAAAGAGGGAATATAGGACGACCGATGACATCTTTTCCCACTTCGAACTGACACTTCTCAATCTCATGAGCGAATTCGTCTATTCCGTTCCGCAGGCAGCCGTCCAATCCAAGCAACCTGTCGAAGAGAAGGAAGATGATAGGAAAGCCAATACCATCATCTCCCAGGCGACAGAAGTCAAATCCGATCACCAGGAGCAAGGGATTGAAATCTCGGCAAAGACAGAGACAAAAGAAGATGATGACAGACTGAAATATACCACCGATGACATTTTGAACCTCATGCTTCAGGCTGATAAGAACAAACGTCTTGAAGTCGATGGCAAATGGGCTGATTTGGGAAATCTCTTCCTCGATCAGAAACTATCATTTGAAGCCAAGGCGATGTCTACATCGAAAGTCAGGCTCATCGCCAACGATATCCTAGTCATATCAAACAAATTCCCAAGCGAAGTCAATAAGATCAATACCAAGAAGGCTCAGCCGAAACTCAAAGAGATCTGCAATACCCTGTTTGGAAAGGATTATCATGTCCTTCCGATTCTTGAAAGCGAATATATCGAAGCTGTTCAAAGATACAGGAACAAGCAGTTTCCTGACAAGAAGGAAACAAACATCGATTTCGGCGAAGAGAAGAATCTCAATGCATCCACTCAGTTTCTGAACGATCTGCTCAATTAAAAGGAGGATACCACCATGGATGACAATCAGGATGAAAATCTGAAGAAAGCCAAACAGGCAACCGATATGTTCATGCTTCAACAGAAGGCAAAGGACTATCAGGATAAATTTACCCGTATCCAAAACAATGAATACCAAGGGAAATATCAAGGCATCTCCTGTAAAATGAAGGGAGATGGTACGATTCTTGAAGTCCATATTGACCAGTCCTTCTATGAAACTGCCAGCAAAGGGCAGATTGAAGCCGGCATCATGAGGTTGATCAACAACCTCCATTCTGCCGTCAATGCCGACCAGGACCATCTCAAGAACGAGATTCAGCTCGACATCAACTCCATCCAGAAAGAACAATACAATGGAAACAATTAAGACGATCCAGGACCTTATCGCCTCCTACAAGAAACTTCCCGGAATCGGCTTTCGCACCGCTGAGCGGCTTGCCTATGCCACGCTCGGTCTGTCAAAGGAAGACAGGGATGCCTTCATCCTTGCCTTGCAGGATGCAAACGACAAGGTGAAATGCTGCCCGAACTGCGGAACATACTATGATACCGAATGTCCGATTTGCTCCGATGCGTCCAGGGACAGACATCTTCTTCTGGTCGTCTCAGACAGCAGGGACATCCTTTCCATCGAAAAGACCGATGGCTATCATGGAGTCTATTTTGCCTTAAAAGGGACGCTCTCTCCCCTTAGGAACAGGACACCAGAAGTGATTGGCATTCCGCTTCTGAAAAAGCATGTCGAAGAAAACAAAGTACGCGAAATCATCCTCGCCCTCCCGACGGATCTCGAGGGGGAAACGACCGCACTCTATATTGCCAATCTTTATAAGAACGATCCGGGAATTCACATTTCCAAGCTTGCCAACGGCATACCTATCGGAACGAACCTGGAATACCTGGACAACCTTACCATCGCATCGTCGATCAAAGGCAGGATATCCCTCGATGAAGGAGGAAAGAAAGAATGAACAAAGGTCTGTTTATCACATTTGAAGGCTGTGACGGCTGTGGCAAGACAAGCGTCATCCAGGCTTTGAGCGTTGAGCTTCAAAAAACCGGCATCACCCCGCTTGTCACCAGGGAACCGGGTGGAAGCCTTATCGCCGAAGAAATCAGGAACATCATCCTAGACAGAAAGAACACGATGATGGATCCTCGGACCGAAGCCCTTCTTTATGCTGCAAGCAGAAGGCAACATCTTGCTGAAATCGTCCTTCCTGCACTCAAGGAAGGAAAAATTGTCATCTCCGACAGATATCTTGATTCTTCCCTGGCATATCAGGGATATGCAAGGAACATCGGTATCGATGCCGTCTATTCCATCAACGCCTTCGCCATCGACGATACCATGCCGGATATCACTTTCTTCTTGGATGTCAGACCTGAAGTTGCCTTGAAGAGAATCGCCCAGAACAGGGATGAGAGCGAAATCAACCGTCTTGACCTTGAAAAGCTTGAATTCCACAACAAAGTATATGATGCCTATCTTCTTCTTTTGAAGAAATTCCCGGAGAGAATCGTCCGTATCGATGCTTCCAGGACCATCGATGAAGAAGTGGAAGAAATCAAGAACATCATCTCCCGTAAAATGAAGACATGCTAGACAGAGAAACCTTGGAGAAATATGAACCGAACCTATATCGTCTCTTTCTCAATTCAAGAAAAAGAGACAGGCTTTCCGGTGCCTATATTCTCTATGGTCCAAAAAACGCTCCTTTGAGGGACCTTGCCCTGTATCTGGCAAAATCCCTCGGATGCGAGAAAAGCGAACTTGCCTGCAACGAATGTGATTCCTGCAAGAGATTCGAGGAAGGCATTCGCCCTGATTTCATCCTGATTGACGGACAGGATGACATGATCAAGAAAGGCGAAATCCAGGAGCTTGAAAAGAAATTTTCTCTCTCAGCCTATGAGAAGGGACACCGCCTTTCCTACGTCATCAATCATGTCGAGAACATCAACAACGAGGCCGCCAATGCCCTGCTCAAATTCTTGGAAGAACCGAAGGTCGGTCAGGTTGCCTTCTTGACGACCAACAACCTTGAAAGAGTCCTCCCCACCATTCTTTCCCGCTCCCTTTCCGTCCGGGTCTTCCCAATCGAAATCAAGAAGCTGAAAGAGGATCTGCTCCAACAGGAATTCCACTTCCATGAAGAAGGAAAGAAGAAGGATACCATCGTCCATCTTTCTGCCATGCAGGCATATATCCTTTCAGAGAACTTTGCCACCCTGGAAGAAATCAAGGATAAAATCCAGAACGAAAGAATGATCCTTGATGGAATCTCGGCCGGAGAAGCCTTCCTGAACGATTATTGTTCCAATTACCCGGCTTCCTGCTATACACTTTTGAAGGAAACCACTATATTGAAAGAAAGCAAGTGTTATAATTGGATGTATCTGACGATTCTGAATTTATTCGAAAAAACATTGGTCGATCATCCAGAAGAGGATTTTTCCTTCCAAGACCTGATTCATGATCTGCAGAAGCATCAGGAAGAAATCGGAAAAGGAATCGACACAATCAAAGAAATACTGACACATAAGAATCTCAACTACAACGCCACACTCAGCTGTGCAAGATTCTTGCGTTCATTGGATGAGAAAGGATAACGATATGATCACATTACTAGGCATACCATTCGACTTCATGGGAATGACATACTATCGTACCGGCAAGGATGTCTCCGTCGGAGCCACCGTCATTGTCGAGACACCACATGGAACCTTCCCGGGAAAAGTCGTCAAAATCAGAGTTCCTGATGAAGAGGAGACAAAGAAGGCCAACTTCAACACCATGTTCCCGGAGATTCTGAGAATCGCAACCTTCGGCGACATGGATTTTGCAAGGCGTTCTTTAAAGCAGGGGGAAGAGATTTCCAAATCCACCCAGAGCCTGGCAAACCAACTCAAGCTCAATATGAAGGTATTGAAGTCCTATCTCGACATCGAGCAGAACAAGGTCCTCGTCACCTTCACAAGTGATGCAAGAGTAGATTTCAGAGAGCTTGTCCGCCTTCTTAACGGCACTTATCATCTCAAGATTGAGCTTCGACAGATCGGGCCTCGTGATCAGGCAAAGACCATAGGAGGCTTGGGTCCGTGCGGGCTCCCTTTGTGTTGTGCCACCTTCCTGAAGCAGTTCGACGGCATCTCCATCACCATGGCCAAGAACCAGCTCCTTTCCATCAACATCCCAAAGCTTTCCGGACAGTGTGGAAAACTGATGTGCTGTCTGAAGTTCGAGGATGAAGCCTATTCCAAGCTCAGACCTCTTTATCCGAAAATCGGTGAAAAATTCGCCTATAACAACAAGAACTATGAAGTCACGGGTCTCAACCTTCTTACCGGAACCATCACTGCCTATAACGGAGACAACTATGAGTCCTTCAACAAGGAAGAATTCGAAAGAGTCAAGAAGGGTCTTTCCAAGACCGATGGCTCTGAATTCCTGAAGAAGGATGTCAACTCCGGTGTCGATTTGAGCGGACATGGCGTAAAAGATACTGCCAACCGTATCGCTCAGATTGAAAAGAACGAAAAGAAACGTCGTGAAGAGAACAAGGAAAAGCTATCCAAGAAAGATAGCAAATCCGGAAACAGACCAAACCAGCAGAGTCGAAACGGAAAGCCACAGTCGCCAAAGAATACTGCAAACAACAAGAACGGTGCTCCAAACAAGAGCAGCCAGGCTCAGAAGCAAAACAATACGGCTAACCAGAACAAGAACCGTTCCTTCAACGGCAAGAACAACCATTCCTATAACAACAATCCAAGAAAAGGATTCCATTCCAACGGAGGAACTGCAGCAAAGAAGGATTCCGGCTTCATACCGGTTTCACAGATTGCCGACAAATCCGTCCTCGATGTCCATCCGGTAAAGAACGATGATAAGAAATAATCCCTATAAGAATCCAGATGGTCCTCTAGTCGGGCTTGTCGCAACCCCGATTGGAAACATCGAGGACATCACCCTACGTGCCATCAACTTCCTGAAGAAAGCCGATGTCATCGCCTGTGAAGACACCAGGAACACTGGTCTTCTTCTCTCAAGGCTAGACATCAAGCCCAAAAAGCTGATTTCCTTATATGCCCAGACTGAGCTCAGCCAGTCCAGGAAAATCGTCGAGGAAATCAAGAAGAATCATTGGACGATGGCATATTGTTCCGATGCCGGCATGCCCGGAATCTCCGATCCCGGTGCCTTGCTTGTCAAGACTTGCTATGAAGCCGGTGTCCCTGTCACCATCCTTCCTGGACCTACGGCATCTTTATCAGCCCTTGTCCTATCCGGTATCGACAGTGCCGACTTCTCCTTCTATGGTTTCTTGCCGACAAAGCAAGGACAGATCAAAGCCTTCCTTTCAGAACTGAAGTCAAGGAAGGAGACACTGATCTTCTATGAATCCCCAAAGAGACTTCTGAAGACCCTTGCCATCATGAAAGAAGTCTTCTCAGATCAAAGAGAAGTCTCCGTCATCCGTGAACTCACCAAAATCCATGAAGAAGTCATTCACGGCACATTGGAGGAACTCACCACCAATCCCATCGAAGAAAAAGGGGAATGCATCATCATCGTCGAAGGATCAAAACAGGATGAGACTCTTTCTGAAAAAGATATCATTGCCCTCTTAAAAAAGGGACTGAAAGAAGGAAAGAGCCTTTCTACCCTGAGCAAAGAGATTGCATCCGACAACAACCTGTCCAAGAACGATGTCTATAAGCTAGGACTGACCATCAAAAAATAATTGGGATTCCTACTATCTCATCTAGGAATCCAAGAATGTAGACAGCCATTCATCAAATCGACATTTCCCCTTTTTTGTGTTGTTCATCGCTTTCCCGTAAAAAGCTAGAATATCCTTGTCAATCAAGGAGAACACAAAAATGAACACAGACAAAATTTATGCAGAAGCCGTCGCCAACGAGTATTCCGTCAAGGATACAAGCAAAGCAATCAAGCTGAAGAAGCTTGATGCAAAGGCAAAACTTCCAGCTACCATCTTCACCTATTCTTTCGGCGTTGTATCCGCTTTGATCCTTGGCGTCGGCATGTGCCTTGCCATGAGAGTCATCGGTGATGGGTACATCAAGGACATCGTCCTAGGCATCCTCATCGGTGTCGTCGGCATCGTCGGTGTCAGCATCAATTATCCCATCTATAAGAAGATGCTCAAAGCCGGAAAGAAGAAGTATGCAGCCGATATCCTTTCCCTGGCCAAGGAAATTGCCGAAGAAGACTGATCACATCCGCTATTAAAGAACTATCAAGCAATATAAGCTGCTGAAAATCGACAGCAATGATGGCATCCTGAAAAGATGCCATTTTTTGTTTTTCTGTATTCTTCCCCCATCATAGACATCTATGATTCAACTCACATCCACAACCTTAATGGAGCTCTGATGCTTCAAGGTCTTCCTATCATAGGATATGCCAAGAAGATAGGCTTTCCCGGCAAACGGCTTCAGGGATGAAACATAGTCCATCTCCTCAATCTGCCTAATGGCATTCTCAGGAGTATCGTCTGCCTTGAGCTCGATGATGAGGCCAGGCCTGTCATTCCTCCTTGGCCGATAGACGATGTCAGCCCTTCCTTTGATATTGACCACCTCATCCATCCTCTCATAATCATCGCCAAGCCTATAGTAGAGAAGTCTTGTCATCATTGACAGGACGGCCTCCAGGTTCTTCGTGAAGGTATCGGCATAGAGCCTATGGAATTCATCAAACGTCTCGTTGATGAAGGACGTATCTTCCCTGAAGGTACGCTCGACAAGTTCCGATGATACTTCAAGAGGTCCATTGACATCCTTCCAGTCCTTGAGTTCCTCGATGGCAAGCTCGAATTCCTGTCTGATTTCCCTGTTCGGGATATAGCATTCATGTCTGTCAGGATCATATCCCAAGTATCCCAGATGAACAAGGATGGTGAGGGCTGCATCCTGACTGTCGATGGTGCTCAGATCATTCTTGAACCTGTCCGGATTGAAC
>JBNMLQ010000033.1:0-16294 GCA_050874925.1 Candidatus Enterosoma sp.
GGAGATGGCCATGGCGAACTTGTGAATCGGAACGTGAATCAAGGAAAGAGGATAGAAAAGCCATTCCAGGGCGTTGGTCATCTCCATCGGTTTTGTCGTCGAGGTGAAGATGTTGGTGATGACGATGACGAGGACCAGCCTGCTTAAGACATAGAGCATGTTGATGATGGCCATCCAATAGATGTTAAGAGAGCCGATGCTGAAGGCGATGCCGACACTCGGATCACTCGGTTTCATGAAGAAGACGTTCAATATCAGGACGAAGAGAATCATCACCCAGATGCCTAAAAGGGAACGGAAGACGGATAGGAAGGAGACTTTGGAGAGGAAAGACAGAAGAATCAGGATGACAAGAAGACCTAGATAGATGGTCAGGTTCATGAAAGGATTGCTGACATAGGTCATGAAGCTTGCGACCATGAGAGCAATCATGGTGACAAGCTTGACTCTTGCATCAAGCTTGTGGACAAAGGTGTCGTAAGCCTGGTATTTGCCTAGGGAAGTGTTCATTTCACGCCTCCTTTCTTGACTCTGACAATCTCTTCAGCAAGAGAATGGCAGTCAAATACATGATTCAAATCAAGAGGCAGTCCACCTTTGACCAGGTTAATGGCAAAGCGAAACACCTTTGGAGGTTCAATGGAGGATGTTTCAAGGAATTTCTGATCCTGGAACAATTTGAGCGGTGTGGAATCCAAAATGACTTTTCCTTTTTCAAGGACGATGGCACGGGTTGCATATTTCAAGACGACATCCATGTTGTGGGTGGCTAGGATGATGGAAGTCCCTGATTCATAGAGCTTTGTCACAAGAGACATGAGGTTCTCTTCTCCTGCTGCATCCAGACCGACGGTCGGTTCATCAAGGACGAGGACATCAGGCTTCATGGCCAAAATGCCGGCGATGGCAACTCTTCTTTTTTCACCACCGGAAAGCTCGAATGGACTTCTTTCATAATAGCTTTCCGACAGACCGGTCAGGCTGAGTGCTTCTTTGGCCTGGCGGATGCTCTCTTCTTCGGAGAGACCGAAGTTCTTCGGGCCGAAGGCAACGTCCTTCAAGACGGTCTCTTCAAAAATCTGGTATTCCGGAAACTGAAAGACGATGCCGACACGTTTGCGAAGCATCTTGACGTCCTTCAGCTTCTTCTTGTGCTTTTTCTTCATTTTCCTGACATCGACTTTTCCATTCTTCTTATAGATGATGGACATGTCGATGAGGTAATCCTGAATGGTAATTTTTCCAGTGGTCGGCAAAAGAAGACCGTTGAGCTGTTGGATCAGGGTTGATTTTCCAGAACCGGTCTTGCCGATCAGGGCAGTGAAGCAGTGGTCTTCAAAAAGAAGGTTGATATTCTCAAGGGCATGGACTTCACCTGGCCTATGCGGATTATAGGTATAGCAGACATTCTCAAGTTTTATCGACATAATCTATCGTAGAGCTCCTCATCGTTCTTGATGCCCTCCATATCCAAGCCGAGGGCACTTAATTCCTTGGCAAGCTTGTGGGCAAAGGGGATGTCGAGATGAATCTTCTTCAGAAGCTCATCCTGCTGGAAGACGACATCAGGCGTACCATCCATGATGAGATTTCCTTCGTTCATGACCAGCACCCTGTCAGAATCATAGGCTTCATCGATCTCATGGGTGATGTTGATGATGGTAAGGTCCGGGTTCTCTTTCTTGCGCTGCTTGATGATTTCACGGATCTGCCTCTTTCCTTTCGGATCGAGCATGGCACCGGCTTCATCAAGAATCAGAATCTTCGGATTCCGGGCGATGGCTCCGGCGATGGCGACTCTCTGTTTCTGGCCTCCGGATAGATGAGTCGGTTCCTTATCCAAGAAGTCTTCCATACCAACTTTCTTGGCACAATCCAAGATGATGTCATTCATCTTCTTAGGATCGATGCATTCGTTTTCCAATCCGAAGGCGATGTCATCCCTGACGGTGGCACCGATGAACTGAGAATCTGGGTTTTGAAAGACCAGGCCGATGTCTTTTCTCAGAATCAAGGCATTCTCATCGGTCATCTTGACACCGAAAAGATAGATGTCACCTTCGTTCTGGACGAGGATGCCATCGATGAGCTTGGCAAGGGTGGACTTGCCAGACCCGTTGTGGCCGATGAAGGCGATGGACTGACCTTTCTTGATATCGACGTTGACCTTCTTGATGTTGAGGGTTCCTTCCTCATATCCGAAAGAAAGATTCTCCAGGTATATGGCAGAATCTTTGGGAATCTTTTCATCAATCGGTGTCAGTTCGAGTTCTTTCTTCTTACTTCTTTTCATATCTTGTCATGATGTTTCGTCTATAGGAATTCAATCTATGAATCGTTTTTTATTCTTCCCTGAATTCGATATGGGGTACCTTCCCTTTGTAGGGAACGTATTCGATCTTTGCCATATCCATCATTCTTCTTGCTGCGATTTCGTCGTCGCAGTTGTGGTATTTGTCAGACAGGTAGATGACCTTCTTGATCCCTGCCTGGATGAGAGCCTTTGTGCACTCATTGCAGGGAAAGAGGGTGACATAGAGGGTGGAACCTTCCAGGTCGTGGCTGGAATTGAGGATGGCATTGAGTTCGGCATGGCATACATAGGGATATTTTGTCTCAAGCTCCGGTTTTCCGGAGTCTTTCCCTTCCCATGGGATGCAGTGGTCATCCACACCGATAGGCATTCCGTTATATCCTAGGGAGAGAACCTTATGTCTGTCAGAGACGATGCATGCACCGACTTTGGTGTGCGGGTCTTTGCTGCGCAGGCTGGAAAGCACGGCAATCGACATAAAATACTCATCCCAGCTGATGTTGTCAAAATCCATAAGATACCTCCTGAATTGCTAGCATATTATAAGCACTTTTCAAATAAAAGGAAACGGATTACGCTTTCAGGTTTCATCCGTTTCCGAAAATGTACTGAAATAGGATTATTTTGAATTCTTCAGAGAAATTCTGTTGAGAGCTCTCTTGAGTTTGATCTCCGCCTTCATCTGCTCGCGAAGGGACAGGTCTTGTTCCTTGAGCTTGTTCTCGGCGTTCTCCTTGGCACGGACGGCACGTTCAAGGTCGATTTCATCCGTGGATTCGATGGCGTTGACGACTAGCAGGACAAGGTTTTCCTTCTGATAGATGTTGAGAACACCGCCGCTGACGGCATATTCTGTGACATGGCCGTTGTTTTTGATGGTCATGTGGGAGATTTCGACATTGCTGATCAAGTCGGCATGATGGGCTAAGATTGTCAGCATACCGCTTGATGTCACGACCGAGATGCTATCGACGTCACCTTCGAAATAGGTTTTCTCAGGGACGATGATCTTCAGTTTGAAATTGGAGGAGGTCATGCTTGTTTCTTTTCCAAGGTCTTAGCTTTTTCGACGGCATCATCGAAGGTTCCGACATAGGTGAAGGCAGCTTCGGGAAGTTTGTCTCCTTCGCCGTTGAGAATCCTTCTGAAGGAAGAGATGGTGTCTTCAATCTTGACGAACTTTCCATCGAAGCCATTGAATTTGGCAGCGACGAAGAAAGGCTGGGAAAGGAAGTTACGGATACGTCTTGCACGGTTGACGGTGAGCTTGTCTTCTTCGGAAAGCTCATCCATACCAAGGATGGCGATGATATCCTGAAGATCCTTGTATCTCTGAAGGATGGACTGAACTTGTCTTGCGACTTCGTAGTGTTCCTGTCCGACGACGTTCGGATCAAGGAAGTTGGAAGAAGAGGCAAGCGGATCGACGGCAGGATAGAGACCCAAGGCTGCGATGGAACGATCCAAGACGGTCTTTGCATCGAGATGGGAGAAGGTGGTTGCCGGAGCTGGATCGGTCAGATCGTCAGCCGGAACATAGACTGCCTGGATGGAGGTGATGGATCCGTCCTTGGTGGAAGCGATACGTTCCTGGAGCTGACCCATTTCAGTAGCCAGGGTCGGTTGATAACCGACAGCGGAAGGCATACGTCCCAGAAGGGCGGAGACCTCACTTCCTGCCTGGGTGAAACGATAGATGTTGTCGATGAAGAGAAGGACATCCTGGTGCTGGACATCACGGAAGTATTCGGCCATGGTCAGTCCGGAAAGACCGACTCTCATACGGACACCAGGTGTCTCGTTCATCTGGCCGAAGACGAGGGCGGTGTTGGGAAGAACACCGGTCTGCTGCATTTCATAATAAAGGTCGTTTCCTTCCCTGGAGCGTTCGCCGACGCCGGCAAAGACAGAAATGCCATGCTTTTCGGTGGCGATATTATGCATCAATTCCTGAATCAAGACAGTCTTTCCGACACCGGCACCTCCGAAGAGACCAACCTTGCCGCCTTTGATGTAAGGGCAAAGCAAATCGATGACTTTGATTCCGGTTTCGAAAATCTCGGCTTTGGTGGACTGATCCTGGAATTTCGGCGGATCGTTGTAGATGGAATGGGTCTGTTCGGCCTTGAATTCACCTTTTTCGTCAATCGGCTGTCCGAGGACATTGAACATTCTTCCAAGGACTTCCTTGCCGACAGGAACCTGAATCGGTGAACCAGTGTTGATGACTTTCAATCCACGCTGGATACCTTCGGTGGCACCCATGGAGATGCAGCGTACGGTATCATCTCCGATATGCTGCAGGACTTCCAAGACAAGTTCCTTTCCCTGATTGGTGGTTACCTTGAGAGCCATGAGAAGGGGAGGAATATTGTTTTCGCTGAAACGGACATCGATAACAGGTCCGATGGCCTGTACAATCACACCTTCATTTACATTCATTTGGGATTATCCTCCTTATTCTTCTTCTTTGCTGGCGTTGGCGCCGGCGACCACCTCGGTGATTTCCTGGGTGATGGCATTCTGACGAGCCTTGTTGTATTCGAGCTGGAGCTGAGCCTGAATCTTGTCTGCGGAATCCGTTGCGGTTTCCATGGCGTTTCTTCGGCTGGCCAGCTCACTGATTTCAGATTCCATCAATTTCTGATAGATGGAAGCATCCAGATAATGGGGAAGAATCTGATCGAGTATGGCATCCAGACTCGGTTCGAAGAGCGGTGTCTCAAGGCTTTCTTCCTTTTTGGCATCGATGCCTTCTTCTTCCGGTACGAGCGGCAAGAGGGTATGGAAGGTCGGAAGGAAGGTCAATGAATTTTTATATTGAGTATAGACGAGGACGATCTTTGAATAATTGCCTGTCTTATACATCCTGACAAGAAGATGTCTTAGCCTTCTGACGGCGGAATAGGAAAACGAATCTAGAAGTCCTTGGAAGTCATCATAGGTCTTATGGGCGGAATTGGCAAAATGGGTGGCAGCCTTCTGACCGATGTACATGATTTCATCTTCGTCCTTCAAGACGGGGTCGAGAGCTTTGAAGAGGTTATAGTTGTATGCTCCGCAAAGACCCAGGGATGAGGAGACAACGACATATAGGTTCTTCCCTGTTTCGTAGGAAACCATGGCTTCCGGTTTTTTGGAATCGGAAAAATCAATTCCGGAGATGGTCCGGCTCATCGTTTCCTTCATAGCGTTGGCATAGGCGAAGTTGTCTTCGTACATCTTCTTCCATCTTTGATATTTCACGCTGGCAACAAGCTTCATCGCCTTTGTGATCTTCTTGGTGGAACGGATGGTGGCAATTCGTCGTTTGGTATTGACTAAGGATTCAGACATTAATGAAGTCCTTCAAGAACAGCCTTTGTAGCATCATCGATATGCTTTTTGGTTTCTTCGCTTAAAAGCTTGGTGTCATGGATGGAAGTATAGACATTCGGGAAGTTGGCGTGGATGAAAGAACGTATCTTCTCAAGGGCGGTATTGACTTCCTTCAGTTCCAGATTGTCGATGTTGTGGGACTGGGCAATATAGATTTCGATGACTTCATCTTCCATGGAAAGAGGGGCATATTGTTTCTGCTTGAGAACTTCCATGAGGATGGAACCATGCTGAAGGATACCCTTGGTGGTGCTGTCAAGGTCAGAACCGAATCTGGAGAAGTCCAGCATTTCGGTATAGTTGGCAAGTTCAATCTTCAAAGAGGATGCAACCTTCTTCATTGCCTTGATCTGAGCAGAGGAACCGACACGGGAGACGGAAAGACCGGAATCGACGGCCGGTCTCTGACCCTGGTTGAACAAATCGGTCGTAAGGAAAATCTGACCATCGGTGATGGAGATGACATTGGTCGGAATATAGGCAGAGATATCACCTGCCTGGGTTTCAACGATAGGAAGGGCGGTCATGGAACCTCCGCCATGTTCCTTGTTGAGCTTGCAGGATCTTTCCAAAAGTCTGGAATGGAGGTAGAAGATGTCGCCAGGATAGGCTTCACGGCCAGGAGATCTCTTCAGAAGAAGGGAAAGAGCACGATAGCTTACGGCATGTTTGCTTAAATCATCATAAATGATGAGGACATCTTTGCCCTGCTTCTCCCAGTATTCGCCCATGCTGGTTGCTGCATAAGGTGCAACATAAAGCATAGGAGCGGATTCGCTGGCCGAGGCGTTGACAATCAAAGTATAGTCAAAGGCATCATGGTCCTTCAGCTTGGAGACAATCTGTGCGATGGTGGAATTCTTTTGACCGATGGCACAATAGATGCAGATGACATCTTTTCCTTTTTGATTGATGATGGTATCGATGGCGATGGCAGTCTTTCCGGTCTGTCTGTCACCGATGATAAGCTCTCTTTGTCCCTTTCCAATCGGAATCATGGAATCGATGGCCTTGATGCCGGTCTCTAAAGGTTCGTTGACCGACTCACGGGACATGATGCTCGGAGCAGGAGCCTCGATGGGGAAATGGTCGGCGGCATTGATTTCGCCTTTGCCGTCAATCGGTTCGCCCAGGGCGTTGACGACTCTTCCCAAAAGGGCATCACCGACAGGAACGGAGACGACTTTTCCGGTGAGTTTGACAGGATCGCCTTCGAATACGCTTGTGTCTTTTCCAAGCAAGACGCATCCTACGCTGTCTTCGTTCAGGTTCATGACCATGCCATAGACATGGTTCGGGAACTCGAGAAGCTCACCGTACATGGCTTTGTCAAGACCATAGATAGTGGCGATACCATCGCCGACGGAAACGACGGTTCCGACATCGCTTGTTTCAATCTTGTCTTCGTAGGAACTGATTTCTTTCTTGATGAGATTGCTGATTTGATCAATATCTGCCATGTTTTTGCCTCCTAATCCTGCACGACGAGTCTTTGACGTATCTGATTCAGTTTGCTGTCCAAGGAGTAATCATAGAGCGTGTCGTTGACATAGACCTTCATGCCACCGATGACTTTTTTGTCGATCAAGACCTTGAAGACGACTTTCTTCTGATATTTCTTTGAGAACACATCGGATAGTTTTGATAGTGTCTCTTCTGATAATTCAAAAGGCGTATAGACCCTTCCTTCGAGGATTCCCTGGTCTTCGTGGAAGAGGTGGTCGAAATTCTCTTTTATTTCCGGGAAGTATGAAATGACCTTCTTCTTGATGATGACCTGAAGAAAACCATAGGATGCGATATCGACATAGGGCTTGATGGCTTCTTCCAAAAGCTTGTCTTTCTCGTCCTTGGTCACCATCGGAGAGGAAAGGAATTTGACTGTCTCAGGTTCCTTTCTGAAGACATCGGAAAAGAAAGACAGATCTTTCTGGAAGGTCTGAATCCTGTTCTTCTCCTTGCCGAGGGAGAAAAAAGCAGCGGCATAATGTTTCAGAAGGGAATGATTCATAGAATTAATCTTCTTTCTTCATCTGGTTCAGGAAGTCGTTGACTACCTTTTCGTTATCTTCTTCGTTGATTTCACGACCCAAGATTTGCTTGGAAGCATCGATGGCGGTATTGACGATGAGGTTGTGAGCCTGGCGGTCAATCTGCTTCTGTCTTTCGGCAGCATCCTTTTCGCCCTGTGCACGGATGTTATCGGCATCGGCATTGGCTTTGGCAAGGATGGCATCAGCTTTGACAGTAGCTTCCTTGGAAGCATCATCGACGATCTGCTGAGCCTGGACACGGCTGTTCTTGATGTTCTGTGCAGCCGTCTCTCTGTCGGCATCGGCATCTCGTTTTGCGCTTGCTGCATCCTGGATGTTCTTTTCGACGGCATCCTGTCTTGCCTTGAGCTTTGCCTTGATTGGTTTGAAGGCAAACTTAAAGAAGACGAATACCATGACTAGGAATGCGCCAAGCTGGGTCAGGGTGATCCAAAGATTGGGAAGTGCATTTGCGACAGCATCGGAAATGGACCCCGTAATGCCGGAGGTATCGCAGGAAGTCAATACCAGGGTGGAAGCGATGAAAAGTAACGAAGCTTTGAACTTCTTCTTCATCTTGTTCCTTTCTTTAGGCGCCGAAAGAACCAGGACCTGCAACGAAGATGAGAAGGATGGCTAGGACCAAGCCGTAGATGGCGACGGTCTCGCAGAGGGAAACGCCCAAAATCATACTGGAACGAAGTGTTCTGGATGCTTCCGGGTTTCTGGCCATACCCTTCAATGCAGAAGAGCAGACAAGGCCTTCGGCGATGGAAGACATAGACATACCGATAAGGATGATGCCGACGCCGAGATAGAGAAATCCGGCTGCAGTGTAGGCGTTATCGGCTGCGCCTTCTGCTAATACGACCAACTGATTCAATAAATTCATGATAAGCCTCCTTTAGATTCACTGGCTTCTTACATCGATGCTTTGAGAGTGGTAGCTTTAGCCATCTCTTCCTGAGATTCCTCTGATGGTGCTTCCTGTGCTATGTCCATCATGGTGATCATCACGAAGACCAACGACTGTATGAAACCGCTGAAAGCGTCAAAGTAAGCATGCATAAAAGGCATGATGACAGGGCCGGCGATGAGGCCGAATCCTCCACCGATGTTTGCCAATGCGTTATAGAGAAGAGTCATGATACAGTATCCGGCAAAGGAATTGCCGAACAACCTGATACCCAAGGAAATCATCGGAGAGAAGTTGGTGACAAGAGGAATGAGCGGAGGGAAGGTGAAGACAAACTGCTTCCAATAGTTGAACTTCTGAGCCCTCAATTTGGTAGCTTCGATCATCACGACGGTGATGAAGCTGATGGAGAGGGTGAAGGCAAGGTTCGTAAACGGGTTGGGAAGGGCGGTGAACAGCTTGGTCTCATTATAGATGTAGCCATCTGCCTTGCTTCCGATGAAGAAGAAATTCGGAATACCCATCATACCGATGAAGAATCCGATGAAGATATACATGAACAAAGGAATGATATATCCGGCAAAGTTACCAAACCATCTTGGACAATGCATCAGGCCGTTGACCTGTTTGTCTGCCCAGTCGATGATGGTTTCTGCGACATTGACGATGCCTTTTGGCTTTTCAAGGGGATCGACATTCTTTTGCTTGAAATAGATGACAAACGAAAGAATGATGATGATAAGCATCGTCACCATGCTCACGAGGAATTCGGGAGAAATCATCTTGGCAAATTCTGGATTTAAGACGTTATCGAAGTTCATTCTTTTTTATTCGTCCTCTTGATATCGGCTTTGGATTGGATGATATACAGAACAGCAACAATATTATAGATAAAAATCACTTCAAAAAAAGGGATAAGAAGAAAAATTGATGCAACATTTTCTTTTAGGTATGGAATGTAATACCAAAGCAGGGCCGGTATGAGGATGGCAAGGGTATCTAACAGATATCTTCCGATGATGGAAAGAATTAGAAGGAAGGCATGCCTGTTGGTTTTCTTCGGTACTTTATAGAAGGTGAGGAATATAGGAATCAGGAAAGGGGCCGGTACGATTGTGAGTATGGCATATCCGAATAGCTTCAGACAACATAAAACGATGACGGCAATGAGTAAGACCATATATAAGGATGAAAAGGTGATGATGAGGTTGCGTTTCTGTTTGTTCATGCAAATACTATAGCAAAAAACAATGGATTTGTGTTGGCTTAAGGTTGTCATGGAGGAAGGCTTGCCCTTTGCTTGGATGAGGTTTTTTCGAAAAGTGAAAAAATCTGTTGACATCAGCCTTGCCCTTCGGTAGAATATTCAAGCTTTGGGCATTTAGCTCAGCTGGGAGAGCATCCGCTTGACGTGCGGAAGGTCACAGGTTCGAGCCCTGTAGTGCCCACCATTCAAAGCATGAAATTCTCCCAAGATGTTCTTGGGAGATTTTTGTTTACGGAGCAGTACTCAAGCGGCTGAAGAGAACGGTCTTGAAAACCGTCAGCAGGCGAATAACCTGGCGGGAGTTCAAATCTCCCCTGCTCCGCCATTCGCGTTGTATCCGAACCCTATATATCCATCATTACGGGTTCGGTGTTACCATCAAGCTTGATCAGTGGAATAAAATCTCTGAAGAACTGAAAGGTAAATAAAAGAAATCACCTCAGTAAAATGGGGTGATTTTTTGTATTTGTGAAATAAAGTTCTGCCGCAAACATTTGAAAGAAAAAAGTTTATTCTTCTTTAAGATAAAGCTAACCTGTAAATCGAAATAATAGAATTAAATCATTTGTATATTGAATTTATGTCATATTCTATCGTCCAGTGAGGAGGAACTCGAAGATGACTGAAGAAGGTTACCATGCAATATATCCAATTGGAAAATTAGTGTTTGAATTTTGTTTACTTACATGCCTGTAAAGGATATAATAAAGAAAAAAAGGATTTGTAAACTCTATTTTCAATCATTCCCCACCTAATAAAGGAGGCAAGGTACTATGGGGGAACAACAAATTCATAGCACTGAAAAATTTTATGGGTACAATAGCCTCGTTTCTTGCGTTTATAACTACGCTTTCTGCTATTGGTCTCCAATCACCTCATAGTTCAATCAACTCTAAGCAGTATGATAATTATGACTATGAATTTCAAAGTGGTGCAACTTTTGACAAGACGAACGGTGACGAATTTGAAGTTTTGGATTCCAAGGAAGGTGGAAAATCTGAAATTTCGGTAAAGGATGTGAATGGAGAAGTTTCGGTTGTTAAGGAAAGCAAGAATAGTCCTGCCTTTAATCCTGATGATAGATCTGCTTTTTCTGTAAATTCTTATAATGATGTAAGAGAGGACAATGATTCCTTTCAAACAGCTTCAAACGCATATGATGTCGGGTATTACGAGTCAGGAATCTATGGCATGTCATCCTGGTTGGATGCAACTATTAGTCAAAAAACATCTGGATGGTGGTTGTGGGAAAAGAAATATATTGACAAGGATTTCTATTCATTTGATTCTTGTGTTTATGGTACGATAACAGTAACTATGACAAATGTCCCTTCCGGGTGTGATTATGATCTTAGAGCTTATAAATTGGAAGACGGACCTAATGCAAAGGCTTCTACCTTGAATTTTGATAATTATATTGCAATCAGTAATAATGCTGCTGGGCGTGATGAAAAAATAGTTCTAACAGCTGAACCTGGAACCTATTATTTTTGCGTTTATTCTTATCAGGACAAAACTTTTGATAATGATAATCCATATCATATTAAATTTGAGCAACAGGTTAACGATACGACAAGAGATGATGTTCGTTATTGGATTTCAGATGGGAAAGCCAAAGGCGATTTGGGTGCTATATGGATTTCTGACTATAAGCCGTTAGGATATACCCCTGTGACTTTGAGCAAAAGCAATGCCGTTGTGAATGTCAATAATTATAATGATTATCCATATATTCGGCATCTCGCCAACAAATATACAAATGGCAATTATATAAATTATGCCGTTATTTATGTTTGGGATCTCAAAACTCGTGCATGTATATCGGCTGCAGCCCAAAAATTGGTCGAAATTGTGGAAAGTAAGACCGATTGGAATGATGACCAAGCAAAATCGGTAAGTATTGGAATGAATACTTCGGGATTGGTATTGACTGTAGCTGGAATCGTTATCGGAACCGCTTCTATGATTGTTACTGGAGGGATGGCTGCCGAGGCATTAGCCGCAGCTGGAATTTTAGTAAATTCGGCCGCATTGCCTGTTTCATTATCTTCTTTTGTAATGTCGTTTTCGAGTAATGCTCCATATCTAGCGACAAAGAAGGATTTATTGGCCTATCTTGTCAGTGTTCAACAAACGTTTTCTGTTGGAAAAGGAAGCAATACGGATGAAACTAAGATCCTCCGTTTCCGTTATAGATTTGATTCTAAAACACATGCATTAAATTGGTCACCCTTTTATTCTGCATCTGATTATAATTATTATAATAATGACTATATTTCATTTCAGATAGAACATTCTGGAATTGACGGAACCATTAGAGGCTTCCAAACCGAATCGGCAATCCGTGCGTATTTGGGTGCGTAAATGGAAAATAAGGAATTCGAGTTTTTTTTGCCAAGAAAGGATTTCGGTAAAATCCTTAGATACGAAAGAAGATACTATTTTTTATCTATACTTTTTATCTTGGCTTTGTTGATTGCAGATGGGATTCTTTTAGGATTGACCTCTAGACAAGGAATCAATTGGTTCTATGTTATTCCCATTCCCTTTTTTTCCATAGCCTATGGATTGATTTGGTTTTTCGGTTTTACCTATGGTGGTGTTCAGATTTTCAAACAATGTCAACTGGTTTTCCATGAGGATGGTACATTGACACTGAGTTGCAAAAGAGAAACCCTCGCTTCCTATCCAGGCGAAGTGAGCTTTAGTAAAACAATGAAACCCATAAAGTTAAAGGAGAAGAATGGATATTGGATTGTTTTTGATAATAAGCGACAATGGGCTGTTATTCCAAAATCGATTCCTTTAAAGGAAATGATGAACTTGGATTGTAAGCAATAAATAGAATATTAGCTCATTTGATTCATTGCCTATTATAATTCAACTTTGTTTGTGAATTTAAGTGATAGTTTAGCAGATGTTTTTGAATACTCAGTTATTGGAGCTGTAACATAATGTGTTTCTAATTTGCCTATTGCTCTAATATTTCTTCTGAGTTATTAGAGTATGTGTTTTGATGTCAACTTTTTGTAAATTGTTGCAATAGCAAAAGTGACAATTTTAGAGCCTATAATCTTATATTAATTACTAAAATATAGAGAAGGATAAACAAAAGTGTTGCTAAAGGGCGAAAACATCCCGTTTTCTGAGGGTTTTCCCGGACAAGAAGATTCTTCTGTAGAAGAACGACAGGTATCTGCCGAACCCCATGCTCTCCGTCTTTTCCCTCTGGAACGCTTTCTCGTTCAGCCACAGGGGAAAGTTGCTATATCTTCCTGTGGCTGGCCTTGGAACTCCTATGATATAGCACGGAGATCATACCGCATATTGAGGATAGCAACACTGTTGTTTATCCTTCTCAAAATATAAAATAAGAAAATATACATAACTACACGTCATACAAGATTAGTGCTTTTTCACCCATATCTGATAGAATATTTTCACTATGAGACAGGGAAACCCATCCGTAATCAGAGACTATGACAAGCCGAAGAACCACCATGGCTTCGTGTATGTCAGAGCCGGGAAGGAAGGCAGAGTGCCTCTCTGGGAAATGAGAAAACCGACTCCCGACGAACGTCTCTCCATCATCGAGAACTATATCCGCATGCACGGAAGTGAAGGACCGATAAAGGTCTCCTTCTTGGCTGAGAAACTAGGCGTAAGTGACAGAACCATCCAGTCCATCCTGAGACTCCTCGAGGAGAAGAAGGCGATAACCATAAAGCCTGTTTTCAACGAAAACGGGAAACAGCAGGGCAACCTGTATCACTGGACCGGGAACGTCGATCCCATCATCGGAGGGCCGACCATGGAGATGCTCTACAAGAGATACGACTCCTACGGATTCCGCTCCTTTACCTGGGACGACTACAAGATGAAGACGGATCCTTCCGGCAATCTTACGAGCGAGGATTACCTCCAGTACGACGAACTCAAGGCCGAGAAGAGAAAGCTCAGGCGGAAGAAGAAAAAGGCCTATGAATCCCACCTCAGAAAGCTGAGAGCCCTGAAAGCGCACGACGAGGAAGAGATGGCCATCTGATTTTTTCACTTTCCCATTTTTGTCAAGGAAACAGCAGAAAAAACTTCGCCCTTTTCTCCCCATGGAATCGGGCTTTTTCGGTCATCGGAAAAATATTCTGAAATTTTTTGGCAAGTATATGGGTGAAATTCGGTATTTCTAGTGGGTAGACATTCCAATAAACACAGTGTCCAAGAAGTGTGGTAATAGTGTGTAACTATCTGTGTTAGTTGAATATCTAACAAACAGGGTAAGGAGGAATCGTTTTGACAGAAGCAATCACCCAGCAGACAGGAAGCAGTCCGTTCGTCCCATACAGCATGAGACCTGTGTCTGATCCGTATCCGTCGATGTCTTCGGAAGAGGAAAAGTCCAGGAAAGGGGGCCCTTTTGCACAACAGGATAAGGGACTGATGCAATCCGCGTCAGTTCCTCCTTCCGAGGAGCTCGGACAGTGGGAGACCCACGTGGCGGAAAAGAAGAAGAGACGGAAACTGACACGCATCCAGAAAGATGGCCTGAGAGACGTATCCTGGGCCTTGAAGGACAGCGTCCTATCGAAGCTCGGACAGGACGGGCCGTTCCTCTACCGCGTAAGAAGCCGCGTGTTCATAGACCAGCACTGGAATCTACTTTCAAAGGACTGGAAGAAGAGAAATCCGATGGTACCAGAGGTTTTGCACGACGGTTATGGCTACGTTAAGGAGGCGGTCGTAAGCATGTTCGAAGAATGTGGACTGAGTATCCCTGCGGACGCGATGGAACTGGCCATAAAGGAGATGTTCTGGTGGCTTCTTGTCGGCGGACACTGCTATGTCCGCGATTCCCTCGTGTCCGAAGCATAGGAGGTAAAAAAGATGATGAACAAGCTGAAGATAGTGCAGGATCCGAGGCTGAAGGACAAGGCGGTGCTCTATCTCCGCTACTCCTCCGACAGCCAGACCGAGAACTCCATCGAAGGCCAGAGACGCGAATGCATGGACTTCGCAAGAAAGAACGGGCTGAAGGTATTGGCGGAGTACATCGACAGAGCCATGACGGGAACCAACGACAACCGGCCAGAGTTCCGGCGCATGATACGGGATTCCGCGAAGAACGCGTTCGGGAACGTCATCATCTGGAAGAGCGACCGCTTCTCCAGAGACATCCTCGATTCCGTGAAGTACGAACGAGAGCTTGGCAAGAACGGCGTGAAGCTGTTATCGGTCACTGAGGCGAATCTCGAGACACCGGAAGGAACCCTTCTGAAATCCATGTCGCTAGGCTACAACCAGTTCTATTCCGAGGAACTATCCGTCAAGGTTAAGCGTGGCCAGAGAGAGAACGTGATCAACGGGAAGACGCTGGGCGGCCGTCTTCCCTTCGGATACAAGAAGGAAGGAGACCATTTCGTCATCGACGAGAAGGAAGGCCCGATAGCCCGGGAGGCCTATTACCTCTACGGAGAGCGGAACTATTCCATCAAGGCGATACAGGACAAGTTCCGCCTGGAAGGCAAGCGGAGAAACGACGGGCGGGAGATAACCCATTGCTGCCTCGAGAAGGTGCTCGCTTCCGATAAGTACATCGGTGTATTGAAATGCGAGGGAGAGAGAAACGAGCACGCCATGCCTGCCTTGGTTTCGAAGGAGCTCTTCGACCTCTGCCAGACGAAGAGAACCAAGAGAAAGCACAAGAACTTCAGGCTCAAGGGCAAGGAGGAATACTACCTGTCCGGAAAGGCCTTCTGCAAGGAATGCGGAAGCCGGTACCTCGGAGAGTCCGGTACAAGCAAGACGGGCGCCTTCCATACCTACTACAAGTGCCACGGAGCCAAGAAGCACAGATGCGGCGCCAGAGCGATAAAGAAGGACCTTCTCGAGACCATCGTCCTGTCGGCTCTGATCAGGATCCTGTCCGATGACGAGACGGGCGGATACATCGCGGACTGCATCTATTCCGAACAGAAGAAGGAAGCTCCCGAGATCGTCTCCATGAAGAAGAGAAAAGCGGAGGTCGAGAAGCAGATTGGCAACTTCGTGAAGGCCATCGGCATGGGAATCGTGACAGAATCCACGAAATCCGCCTTGCTGTCCCTGGAATCGGAGAGAAACCAGCTTGACGAGGATCTTTCCCGCCTGTCCCTCGCTTCCAAGAGCTTCACGAGAGAGGAAATCCGATATGCCATAAAGGAGCTGTCCGCCTACGACATCACCTCTCCGAAGGCCAAATCCGCGCTCTTTGACTGCTTCGTGAAACGGGTCGAGATAGGGAAGAAAGGCGATATCACCGCAGAATTCGACCTTTTCGGGTATGAAACGGGCTTCACTATGGGTTCCGAGGACTTCAAGGAAGTTCGGAAAAATACACTACTGCTCCGCCA
>JBNMLQ010000034.1:0-15303 GCA_050874925.1 Candidatus Enterosoma sp.
ACGGCATTCGATGGCAAATCCGTTGCAATGGATGTCTTCCTGCTTATAAGGCAAGGGAAGGCCGCTTGCGATCTTGATCATCAGCTTGACGATGTCGATGCCGGTGATCTCCTCGGTGATGGAATGCTCGACCTGGATTCTTGTGTTCATCTCGATGAAATAGAAGTTTTCATCCTCGTCGACAAGGAATTCGATGGTTCCCACCGAATCATAATTGACGGCTTTGCAAGCCAAAAGCGCAGCTTCATGAAGCTTTGCCCTGAGCTCTTTGGAAATGGACTGGCAGGGAGCTTCTTCAAGGATCTTCTGCTTTCTTCTCTGCATGGAGCAGTTCCTCTCGAAGAGATGGATATGATGGCCATACTTGTCTCCGACGACCTGCACTTCGACGTGCCTTGGGTTGAGGACGAGCTTTTCAATATATAATTCATCATTGCCGAAGAACTTCTTGGCTTCTTCCTTGGCCTCATGGAACATGTCCATGAATTCCTTTTCATTGGAGACCTGACGGATACCTTTTCCGCCACCTCCGGCAGAAGCCTTGATGAGGACGGGAAAACCGATTTCACGGGCGATTTCAAGCCCCTGTTCGGCATTGACTGCACCATAGCTTCCTGGAACGATAGGGACACCGGCCGACTTCATCATGGAGATGGCTTCGGATTTGTTGCCCATCTTCTCCATGACTTCAGGATTGGGCCCGATCCAGCTAAGCCCGCAGGCGATGACCATCCTTGCAAAGAGAGGAGACTCGCTTAGGAAGCCGAATCCGGGGTGGATGGCATCGGCACCGGTCATGCAGGCAGCCGAAAGGATGCTTGCCATGTTGAGGTAGGACTGGTCGGAATTGGGACCTCCGATGCAGACGGCCTCGTCGGCAAACTGGACGTGAAGGGCATTCTTGTCGGCGGTGGAATAGACGGCGACGGTCTTGATGCCCATTTCCTTGCATGCCCTTATGATCCTGACGGCGATTTCTCCGCGGTTGGCAATCAATATCTTCTTGAACATATCAGTCCCCTAGGACGAAGAGAGGCTGATCGAATTCGACCATGCTTCCTTCTTCACAGAAAATCTTGGTGATGGTCCCGTCTCTTGGAGCCTTGATCTCGTTCATGACCTTCATGGCTTCGATGATGCAGAGCTTGTCACCCTTGTGGACGACGCTTCCGACTTTCACGAAAGGCTTTCCGTCCTGGAAGGGTGCCTGGTGGTAGGTCCCGACAAGCGGAGACTTGATGGTGTTCTTTTCGTCATCATCGTCCTTGGCCTTTTGTGTCCCGGAAGGGACTTCCTTGAGACCATTCGAGACCTCTGAATTGACGATGACAGGTGTCATCTCCTTGGTGAGCTTGATTTTGATTCCTTCATCTTCCACTTCCAAAGAGGAGATGTCGGCTTTCTCAAACAGCTTGATGACTTTTTCGATTTCATCCAATTTCATTGATGATTGGCTCCTTTCTTCTTTTCGACCATGTCGACGACATCCTTGACGGTGATGAGGGACTTGAGGTCGTCGGGGGTGATTTTGATGGAGAAATGGGTCTCGAGTTCGAGAGCCATCTCCACGGCATATAAGGAATCGAACCCGAGGTCTTCCTTGAGCCTTGCTTCGGGTTTGATCTTCTTCATGTCGACGTTGGCAGAATCAATCAGCAGTTCCTTGATTTCATCAAACATGGAATATCCTCACTTTCCTTTGTTACGTTCTTCTTCCCAGAACTTCCCCAGGAAGATCTTATAGGCTCCCTCGCTGAACGGAGGCTTTGAAAGAAGGGACAGTTCCTCTTCCTTCAAGAAGCCATCCTGGCGGAAATGTTCACCGGCCGTCTTGAATTTCTCAAGATAGCGGTTGAGCTTCACATCGTTCTTCAGGTCGACAAGCGTCTTCATCTGAGGGACGAGAATCGGTGTATAACGGCTCTTTCCGCAGATGGCATCAAGCTCCGAAAGAAGAGACTGATAGCAGCTTGTATCGGTATAGGCACAGGTCGAAATGACAAGGAATCTCTTCTTGGGGTCGTCATACCTTAGGCCATGGAAGGATTCTCCGTTTGAACTGGCCTTCTGTCCTTCATAGGTCTTCATCATCGATAAGAGTCTGTCGGTGACGACCTTCAGGATGCCTGGCATGGAAAAGAAGTAGAGCGGGAAGGAAGAGATGACGATGTCGCTGTTGAGGATTTTCTCCTTCAAGGCAGGGATGTCATCGTTTTTGATGATGCATTCTCCTTCCGTCCTTCCCCAGCAGGAAAGGCAACCCAGGCATGGTGTCACCTTCAAATCGGCGATGTCGACGGTCTCTATCTCCAAGGCATGGTCCTGATTCAAGCCTTCCAAGAAGGCCTTGGTGACGACCATGGTGTTGGACAGGCTTCTTCTTGGCGAACCGTTGAGGACAAGTACTTTCTTTATGGAAGAAGAATAATCACTCGCCATAGATCTGTTCCTTCGAAACAGAGGTGAAGGTCATGCTTCCTTTGGCATAGATGACATCATCGACCTTGACGATGGCATCGAAGGTGGTAAGAGGCCCTAGGACCTTTGTCTTCTTTACGGTGATGACAAGCGTATCTCCCGGGATGACCGGCTTGATGAACTTGAAGTTGTCGACCTTGAGAAGGACGTAGACCTGACCTTCCTTGACGCCGTTGGAATCGATGACGAGGGAGGAGAGCTGGGCACAGCATTCGATGATGAGGACACCCGGCATGATGGGTGTTCCCGGGAAGTGACCCATGAAGTAAGGCTCGTTGACGGAAACGTTCTTGATACCTGTGGCAGAGACGTTTGGTTCGAGCTCGATGACCTTTTCAATCATCTGGAAGGGAGGACGCTGCCTGATCTTCTTGTTGATGTCGTTGATGTTCATGATGCTTTTCATAGCGAGAGACCTCCGTCCAAAGTGATGACCTGGCCGGTGAGATAGCTGGCCTCGTCGCTGACGAGCATGGAGACGACGTTGGCGATGTCTTCGACTTCACCTAGGCGGTGAAGCGGAATCTTGTCGAGGTTTGCCTTCATCTGGTCTTCAGGAATATGGTCAAGCATCTCGGTCTTGATGAATCCCGGAGCGATGGCGTTGACACGGATGCCATATCGGGCAAGTTCCTTGGCCGAAGTGGCTGTGAAGGAATTGACGGCACCCTTGGTGGCAGAATAGACCGTCTGGCCGGGAAGGGCGAACTTTCCGGAGACGGAAGACATGTTGACGATGGCGCCGTGTTTCTTTCTCATCATCTTCAGGGCAACCTGCTGGGTGCAGTAGAAATAGCCCTTGATGTTGAGATCGAGGCAGGTGTCGAGATTGTCAGGATTCATCATGAGGAGATATTCATCCCTGACGATGCCGGCGTTGTTGACAAGGACATCGATCTGTCCGAACTGTTTGTAGACATCGTTGACCATCTTCTTGACTTCGTCGAGCTTGGAGACGTCAGCCTTGTAAAGGATGGCATTACCTCCGTTTTCGGTGATGGTCTTGAGAACTTCCTCGGCCGGAGCCTGGGAATGGGAATAATTGATGACGACGGTATATCCGTCCTTGGCAAGACGGATGGCGACACCTTTTCCGATTCCTTTGCTGGAACCGGTGACAATGGCAACTTTCATGTTTGACTCCTTAGTTTCTGGACAGGATGACGGCAGAATAGCTTCCGCCGGCGCCGAATGAGATGGCTAATACATACTTGACGAAGGAAGACTGGACGGATGTCTTTTCGACACCATCCTTCTTCAAAAGATAGCAGTCCTTGGCTTCCTTAATGGTGTCGGAAAGAAGCAAGGCACCATCCAAGGCGGCAAGAAGGGCCGTAGCTGCTCTTCCTTCACCCATCCTCTTCTTGACGGAGAGGACAGGAAGACTCTCGAGCTTGCTAGCGAATACGTCGGAAAGGATTTCCTTTTCGATGTCATCGACTTCCTTTAAGCCGTTTGCAAATCCGGCGACGAGGGAGATGTCTTCTTTCTGAAGGTGGGCATCAGACAAGGCTTCTTCGATGGCTCTCTTCAAAGCCTCTTGTGAACCCTTTAATGTTCCAAAGGGAACACCATGGTTGCTTTCGGCATGGGAAAGGACCCTGCAATAGACTTTGGCATTCCTTGCCTTGGCATGATCAAGGCTTTCCAAGGCGAAGGTGACGGCACCGTCAGAAAGGACAAAGCCCTTGTTCTGGCTATATGGTTCGACATAGCTATCGGCTACAAGGCCAAGTTTTTCATAGAGCTCACTTGTGACGCTGATGTTTTCATCGCTGCCGCTTGCAAGGATGACTTCTTCCTTGCCGCTTTGGATGATGTCGCTGGCATAGCCAAGGCTGGCAAGACCGGACTGGAAGGAGTTGCAGATGGTGACATTGTATCCCTTGATGCCGGTATAGATGGAAAGATATCCTGCGGCGGCATTATAGACGGTGTTGGGGAACTTGAAGGCAGAACCTGCGGCATTGCCTTTCTCGGCAAGGGTCTCTTCAAAGAGGCAACCCATACCTAAGGCTCCTTCGCTGGTACCATCGACGATGCCAAATGTGGTGGCATTGTCAGAGTTGACTTCAAGACCTGCGTTCTTCAGACAGTCGACGCCGGAATAGGTTTCCATCTGGCTGACGGTATCCCATTTGCGATAGACGCTCATCGGGATGCCGATCTTCTTGAAGTCATCGTTGGTGATTTGACAGTGGACGTTGCCGGATTCGACATGTTCGCCGGAATTGCATTTTTCAATATAGTTATCCAGGCCCAGTCCAAGAGGAGTGACAAGGCCAAAGCCGGTGATGACGATGTTGTCATGCACCTTCTTGAAATCAACATCTCCCTGCTTATCTGAGAAGATGATGGAAGCGTTGTTTCCACCAAAGGCGAAGGAATTGTTCATGACATAGTGGAGTTCCTTCTTCTTGGCAACGTTCGGGACAAAGTCGATTTCGCCTGCGTTTTCCTTCAGCTTGGGCATATCTTCCTCAGAGAACCCAAGGGTTGGAGGAACAAGGCCGGTATTCAAGGCTTTGATGGAGAAGATGGCTTCGATGGAACCTGCTGCACCAAGACAGTGCCCGACCATGGCTTTGGTCGAGGAGACGCTGAGATCCTTGTCAGAGGCGCCGAAGATGGTCTTCAGAGAAAGGAATTCAGCATAATCGTTCTTATGGGTCCCGGTACCATGGGCATTGACATAGCCGATGTCGGAGGGCTTGATTCCGGAAGTCTCGATGGCCCAGTTGATGGCGTTCATCTGTCCTTCACCGTCTTCTCTCGGGGCGGTGATGTGATGGGCATCGGTGGATACGCCGCTGGAAAGGACTTCACAATACATGTGGGCATTTCTCTTCAAGGCATGCTCATAGGATTCAAGGATGAGGATGCCGCTTCCTTCACCCAGGTTGATACCCGTGGTGTGGTTAAACGGAGAACATCTGTCTGCATCCATGGCATGAAGAGCCAAAAAGCCGGCATAGGGGACACTTGCAAAGGCATCGGTTCCGCCACAGACGACGATGTCGGCCTTCCCCTCACGGATGAGGTCGCTGGCATAGGCGATGGAGATGGTTCCGGCTGCACAGGCGTTGGCGATGGAGGTGACAAAACCTCCGCAATGGCAATAGGAGGCGACCTGGCTTGAGATGGCACTCATCGGCATCTCAAGGATGTCCTTTTTGTCCTTGCCGTTCTTATAGTAGTCTTCGATGGAATCGACACCGGCGACGCAGTTGCCGATGATGCAGCTGACTCTTGGGCTGTTTTCAAAATCGGTGTATCCGGCATCTGTGAGAGCTTCCTTCAGAGCGTGGATGGCAAGCTTGGTGGCTCTGTCAAGATAGTGTTCAGGAGAAATGTCGGAAAGGTCGGTCTTTACTTCGCTGGCCTTCTTGGCATAGCAGCCTTCGGTCGAGACACTTTCGATATCCTTGATTCCGCTGACGCCGTCAATGGCGTTCTTGAAGCATTCGTCGACGCTGTCTCCGATGGAGGTGATCATACCCATACCGGTGACGACGACACGGTTTTTGTTTTCTGTCATGTTGGTTATCCTTTGAAATTGTTTATCTTTGAAATTGATGAAAAAAAGTGGCATGTGCCACTTTTTAGGTTTGTTCGATGTTTACTTCTTGTTGGCAATGATATAAGCAGCGATGGTATCAATGCTTCTGAAGTTCTCTTTGGCGACGCCGGTCATGGAGACCTGATACTTCTCATCGATGTGGGAGATGATTTCGATGCTGTCGATGCTGTCGAGTCCGATTTCGGTTCCCTCGAACAGCGGAGTGGAGAACTGCAATGCATCGGCATCGACACCGAGGTTTTCAACGATGAAATCCTTCAAATCCTGCTTGACTTCGTTTTCGTTCATGATAATTTGTCCTTTCATCAATTCTAAATGAATTTCAGCTGTCATATATTCCTATATTATATAAAAGCCAAAATCCGACGTTGCAATTGTAGCACCCTAAGAATCAATCATCAATTGAAAGTGAAAAGGAGATACAAAACAAGTGTCTTTTGTTTCACCAATTCGATGATTTGTCAATGGAATTCAGTCCTCTAAGGGCTTGACAATCCAGGAGATGTGCGGGAAGATCTCGAAACATATGGCTGAAATCTCATCCACGGACAAGTCGAAGTCGTTCTCCGTCCAGAGCTTGGCGACGCTGACGAGGGCAGGAACGAGGATATTGACCTGATAGATCTGCTTCTTGTCATATAGCTCGATGTCCAAGGGGGGAATGTATTCGCCATAGCTGTCAAGTCCGGCCTTGAAGATGAGCTTTACGATCCTCTGGTTTTCCTTGATCTGGCTGAAGAGGTGCTGGTACCAGGCTTCCGGGTTCATCACCAGCTCCTTTTTGCTGAGGTCCTTGAAGAGAGTTGTGAAGACAGAGTTCGAAAAATCAAAAAGAATCTCTTCCTTGGAGGAATAGTTGCGATAGTAGGCGCTTCTTGAGACCCCGGCCTTGGAGACGATCTCGGTCACCGAGATGTCATTGATTTCCTTCTTGGAAAGAAGATAGACCAAAGCCTCCTGGATGGCATTCCTGGTCAGGCGGTTGATTTCATTGTTGGATAGTCTGGTTTCTTTCATGGTCTTTTTGTCCTATACAGTTCCAGAAAATAGGATGTCTCCTCTTCAGGAGACCTGTCAAAGTCTTTTTCGACCCAATAGGAGAGAAGACAGACGAGCCCTTGGGTGAGCTGCAATGAGAGGAGCTTTTCCGGAACGTCTTTTTTGAAGTCTCCGCTTCGGATGAGAAGGTCGATGAAGGGAGAGAGCCTGTTTTCAAGGTCGTTTAGAAAGATATCCCTTCCATCCGAAAGAAGAATCCTTCTTATGGAGCTTCCTTCTTCCTTGATGTGGTAGAACATGTGGGTGATGTAATGCGTGTAGTCAAAGATGTCATAGGAGGAAAAGTCATGATTCTTTTCTTTTTCGAGATGGGCAGAAAAGACATGGTCGAAGATGGTGCTGCATATGTCTGAAAGAACATCTTCCTTTTTCTTGAAATAGGCATAGAATGTGCTTCTGGATACACCGCTTGCCTTCAGGATGTCTTCGACGGTGATGTTTTGATATCCTTTCTTCTCGATGAGACAAGAGAGGCCGTCATAGATCTTTTCTTTCGTCTTCTGTTTTCTTTTGTTCATTCTTTTTCTCCAGGATGAGCCGATAGGAAGAATCATCTTCTTCCGCTAGGATTATTTTAAAACAATCAAGGTAGAACTGAGCTTCTTTTTCCGGCTTTTCGATGATTCTGGAAAGTGAGGAGGCATGTCCGGAATGGCAATGCTCCAGAGCTTTTCTTGAAAGGTCATGAAGGATGCATAGTCTTCCATGGTCCTTAAGAAGGCCATAGGTTTTTTTCTTAAAGGAAAGGATATCCGTGAAATGGGGATAGGCATCAAAGCAGATAATCTTGTCGAATTTGCCTCCATCAAAAGAATAGAAATCCTCATGGATGAAGGAAAGAAGCTTCTCCTTACTATATTTTTCCTTGGCGATGGAAATCATCTTCTCAGATGCATCCATGCAGAGAACCTTGCTTTGGCTAAGAAGGGAGAGCTTCTTGCTGATGACTCCTGTTCCGCATCCAAGATCAAGAAGAGCATCTCCTTTTCTTATCTGACAGGAGGAAAGAAGGTTGTCGACCAAGGCTTTGTCATGCTTTCCTCTTTCATCCCAGGAAGGAGCCATCCTGTCAAAGAAATCACTTATCTCATTCATATGCTGCCTCCGAAGAAATCGCTCAGCGAAGAAATCTTTTGGAATCCGCCGTAGGAATACTTCGCCTTGCTGATATATTCTTCATAGCAGTCCTCATGGAGGAACATCTTGGATATCTCCTCGGATTTCTCCTTGATGTCAAAACCTTGATAGGCATCCTCGTGGTAGGTCGAAGCGATGTAATAGGCATCCATCAAGGCGACTTCAAGGTTGGTGTAATAGGCATTGAAAGGCATCTCAAGATAGACATTTCCATTCTTGATGGCACGGATGGAATCAAAGAGATTCCTGTTCTTTCCATAGACACCTTTGAAGGCTTCCATTCCTGCTGCATCCAAGAAGATGTAGTCCATGTCAAGGGAGAAGAACTTTTCGGGATCGATCTTTCCGTTGGCAAGCTGGATGCTTCCGGAAAGGATATTCTTGACACCGCTGATATTGAAGAGGGGATAGTCTGTCGAGGTCGAATAGACATCCTGGACACCATAGTTGCCAAGGCAACCGATGTAGCAGGTCTTGTCTTGCTCGCTTCTTTTTTCAGAGAGCTCCTTCCTGCTGTCATCGATATAGGAGATGAGTTTCTTTGCCCGGTCTTCCTTGGAAAAGACCTTTCCTAGGACCTCCAAGGACTTCTTGATGTTGTCGTCAAAGACGGAATCTTTGCCATAGCTGACATTGATGACGGGTACGCCGAGCTTCTTTTCAAGGTCATCGCTGCTCTTCTTGTCCTGATATTCCGAAATGACGATGTCAGGATTGCAGGAAAGGATCTTTTCGGCTTCGGCCTGCTGGTTCTTCGGACCGCCCTTTCCACAGCTTGGAAGCGTGCTGTAGAAACCCTTGTCCAAGTCAAAATAGGGTCTGGAGATGCCTTTGAAGGGATTGGCATTCTCGTTCCCTGAATCGATGTCTTCGACTCCGCAGAGCAACTCCTTTTCTCCGATATAGGAGTAGAGACGTAAGGCGCCTGCTCCGATACATAAGACACGGTTTCTCTTTTCCTTGGATATGGTATGGCTTCTTTCCAGGGTATCCGTGACCTGGATTCCTTCCTCTTGAGCGTTCCCGTTGCAGGAAGCAAGAAGAAGGATGGTAAGAAGAATCATCGAATGTTTCTTCATTGCATTCATTTTCCTATGTCCTTTCTTTGCTTGAAAATCATGAATTCGTCGTCATCTTTTTGATAGAATGCGGCTTCTACGTCATAGGTGTCTTGCATCGTCTTTTCGTTGATGACATCCTTATCTCCCTGATAGAGGACATGGTTGTCTTTCAGAAGATAGAACGTATCGCATGTCTGCAGGGCAAGATTGACATCGTGAAGGCTCATCAAGAGGAGACAATGGGATTCCTTCTGGTAATCCTTGAGATAGGAGATGACCTCAAGCTGATGGAAGATGTCCAAGGATGCCGTTGGTTCATCCAGGATGATCATCCTGGGATGGTTGAGGAGGGAAGAGGCGACAAGAATCTTCTGCTTCTGCCCTAAGCTCAGTCTGGAGATGTCCCTGAAGGCAAAGTCCTGGAGACTGAATCTATGGATGGCTTCTTCGACGGCTTTCCTGTCCTCACTTGTGTTTCCTTCCTTCATGCTGGGGATCCGCTTCAGAAGGAGATAATCATATAGGCTCATCGTTGGCAGATGAAAATCCTGTGGGACATAGGAGACAAGCCTGGCTCTCTTTTTTGCTTTCATTTTGAGAAGGTCTTCCCCATCAAGCATGATTTCGCCTTCCTTTGGTTTCAACAGTCCTAAGATGCATTCCATCAATGTCGTCTTTCCTTCTCCGTTCTTGGATAGAAGACACCCTGTCTTTGCTTCGCCAAGAGAAAGATGGATGTCAGAAAGAATCAGTTTGGAACCATAGGAAAATGATAGCGATTGTATCTCAAGCATAGCTCTTCTCCTTTCTTAGGATCAACATGAGAAGGAAAGGTACGCCAAGGATGGATAGCACGGCTCCGACAGGAAGGCTGATTCCTGAAAGCAGAAGCCTGGAAGCCATGTCAGAGGCAAGAAGAATGATCTGTCCGATGAGGAATGTTCCGGGAAGCAAAAAACGATGGTCAAGATGGAATATCTTCTTTGCGATGTGGGGAGCGATGAGCCCCAGGAAGGCGATGATGCCACAATAGGATAAAAGAAGCGAAACCATGCAGGAAGCGACAAGAAGGAAGATGATACGTTTCCTTCCCAAAGGGATACCAAGGCTCTTTGCTTCCTTTTCACCTAAGGACATGCCGTTTAAAGACATGCTTTCAAAAAGGAAGAAGAACAAGCCTAGAATAGATACGATGCCAAGGGGAAGGGTATCTGCCAAGGAGATTCTCGACAGGTCACCGAAGGTCCAGTAGATGGCTTCGGACAAGGAGTTGGAATCGGCAAAATATTGCAAGATGGCCGTAAGTGCCTGGAAAAGGGAGGACAAGGCAAGACCGGACAGGACGATGGTCACCGTCTTGAAATGGCTCCTCATGGATAAAACCATGATGAAGAGGATACATAGGATACCAAAGAGAAAAGCAAAGATTGTCGTCGACAGAAAGAAGGATGAAGAAAAAACGAGGATGGATAGATTTGCTCCGAAGACGGAGGCGCTGGAGACACCGAGCGTCTGCGGGCTTGCCATGTCGTTGTCAAGGCTTGTCTGCATGACAAGGCCTGCGATGGAGAGTCCTCCGCCGACAAACAGTCCACCTAGCATCCTAGGGAGACGGATTTGAAGAAGGACGTTCTTTGTCATCTCCTCCCCTTTTCCGAAAAGGGCTTGGAAAGACTCTGAAAAAGAGATGGAACCTGAGCCAAGCAGCATCGAAAGGAAGGAAAGAAGAAGGACAATCAGCAAAAGGAAGGAAAGAAGAAGAATTTTTCTAGTGATGATTTTTCTTCGCTGGATGGATAATCTATCTATATCGTTCATGAAGATAGAATACGGAAAACGGGATAAAAAAGCAAACAAAATCATCAATATTGTTCGATTAAGGAAGTTTGCCTTTTCAAATTCTGTCAAATCAAGTATCATAACCAGGTCAAACGGAGGAAACAACATGATACAGGCTGTCTTTTTTGATTTGGATGGGACGCTTCTTCCCATGGATGAAAAATTTTTCACCAAACTTTACATGAAGGAAATTGCCGAGAAACTGATGCCTTATGGCTATGAAGCCGATAAGCTTGTCTCCTCTATCATGAACGGACTTGTGAAGATGGTTTCAAACACCTCTTCCAGGACGAACGAGGAAGTCTTCTGGGAGAGCTTTTCCAAGGATTATCCTTCCAAGAATCCCAAAAAGGACCTTCCCATCTTTACGTCCTTCTATCTTGATGAATTCAAGAAGACCAAGGAAGCCTGCAAGGAAAACCCGTTGGCCAAGGAAATCGTCTCCTTCTGTAGGAAACATTTGAAATATACCGTTCTTTCCACCAATCCGATCTTCCCGAGGGAAGCCCAAGAGACACGTCTGTCCTTCATCGGCCTGAAGGATACGGATTTTGATTATGTCACGGATTATTCAAACTCCTGTTCCTGCAAACCGAATCCGAGCTATTTCAAGACATTGCTTGAGAAATTCTCCCTGAAACCGGATGAGGTCCTTCTTTTTGGAAACGATGTCGTGGAAGACGTGGAATGTGGAGCAAGCTTAGGCATCCAAGGGTATCTGATTGATGGTTGCATCCTGACGCACGGAAAGGAAAAGAATGACTATCCTATCATCAAGATGGAAGATGTCATACCGACCATAAAGGCGCATCTTAAAAGCTGATATCTCTTGCATTTTTAAGACGGACTCACTATACTAGCTTTCGTATTACGGCGGGACTGCATTGCAGTTGAGAGGGTTAAAACCCGACGCTTCGAACCTGTTGGTCAAGACCAGTGTAGGGAGTAACAATCATCAACTTGTTATTTTTGGATAGTCTTGGTTCAATAGGGACCAAGGCTATTTTTATAGCCAGAAAGGATTCTATGGATATTTCATCCAAACCAGCTTCCAACAGAAGCAAGTCACACATGGCTGTGACGAAGATCATCGTGAGTGCGATGATGCTTGCCCTTGCGCTTGTCCTTGAGGGCGTCAGCAAGTTCATTCCGTTTCTCAAGTGGCCGAACGGAGGAAGCATCTCCGTTACGATGGTTCCGCTTGTCTTGGCAGGAATGTATTGCGGACCACTTTATGGAACGTTTGTCGGTGTTGCCTTCGGCGTCATCAATTTCTTCATGGATGGTGTCATCAGCTGGACACCGAACGTCCTTGCTGTCCTGCTTTCTCTTCTTTTGGACTATGTGATCGGATTTGGATGCTGCGGACTTGCCGGACTCTTCCGCAAGCCTTTCTACAAGAAGGAAGTCTGGGCTCCTTTTGCTGCCTTGGCTCTCTGCTGTGTTGTTCGTTTCCTGTCTTCCTTCATGAGCGGCCTCATCGTCTTTACCAGCTCCTTTGATTATGAGGCAACAAGCGGACTTTGCACAGACTTCACCCCTGCCGGAGTCATCTATTCCTTCACCTATAACATCGGCTATATCCTTCCTAGCATGGTGATGGGTTTCTTTGTCCTGGCTGTCCTTGCCAAGCCTCTTTTCATCGCCATGGACTATCCTATTTTTGCTTCCTTCAAGAAGCAGTATGCAGGAGATGTCACTTCCAGCTTCACGCTTCCTTCCTTTGAAAAGCTGATGCCTCTCTATCTTGTTATCGAATACCTGTTCGGCGTTCTTTCAAGCATCCCTGCTCTCAAACTGTCCTTCCTTGGATATTTCGGACTCGCCTTAGGTGTTGCATTGGTGGCTTTTGAAATCGTCAACATCATCAAAGGGAACAAAGAAGATAGCGAAAACAACAAGTTGATTTCCATCTTATATCTTGTTCTTGCCCTTCTTGGCATCGGTGCTTCCTTAGCTGGTGTCTTATCTCCGGCAACATACGGAAACAGCGTTTATTATCCAGCAGAATAATCATCGAATTACATCTAATGCAAGCCCTTCCATGGTATAATAATGCCATGAAAGGGCTGTTTTCATTATGGATTCCTGGTTTCGCAATTTACTGAACAGATATGATGGCTATGGTATCGCCTTATACGTCCTTTTGGCATGTCTTGTCGCAGGACTATGTACTTCCATCATCGGCTTGGAACGTGAGATGAAGGGACAGTCCGCCGGATTGAGAACCCATGTTCTGATTTCCATGGCCTGCTGTCTTCTCATGTCGATTTCCATCTATGCCGTCGGATATATCAAAAAGGATGTTTATAGCTTCCAGACATTGACTTATGATGCGACCAGAATCGCCGCCGGTATCCTTGGAGGCATCGGCTTTGTCGGTGCCGGAACGGTCATCAAGAGCGGACATCACATCCGTGGACTTACCACGGCTGTGACAATATGGCTATGCTCTGCCATCGGTATGGCATGTGGATGCGGATTTGTCTTGGAAGCCATCTTAGTCACTCTCCTTGCCATGGTCTTCCTTCTTGGCCTGAGCTTCTTGGAGATGAAGATTGAAAGGAAGAGCCCAGTCGTCATCGTCGAAGCAAAACAAGACGATCTTCTTGCCTCCGAAATCAATGAATATGCCTCCAATCTCAGCCTTGTCATCAAGAACTTCTCCGTCAGCAACATCAAGAAGGAAGATGGTCAGGTCCATAACAGAATTGAATTGAAGTTCGCCTATCTTTCCCAGAAAAAGGCATTAAAAAAGCTGCAGGAGATTCTTTGCAACCATGCAAACGTCATCTCCTGCAGCATCTCTCAGGACAAATGAAGAATCAGTCGATTCTCTGTAGCCAAAGAGGCTTTTTGGATGTCAGGTTTTCTTTCAAACGATAGGTCTTTCCTTCCAAAAGGTCCATATAGGTTCCTGCTTCTATTTCGAAGGTGACTTCTTTTCCGGTAAAGTTGAAGAAGCCGATTTCCTCTTTCTCTCCTTGGAAGGTGTTTTTCAGAAGCAGTGTTCCAGGAATGCTATCCATGACAAGGCTTGCCAGTGTGGCCTTGTTCTTATCACGCTTCTTAAGGGAGACGAGTTTTTGATAGAAGTCATAATAGCCCTTGTCTAGTATCTTATGGCTAATGACATCTTTTTCAAACAGGTTCGGAGTTTCTTTGGCTTTGTATTCTTCCCCGGCATAGACGAAGGCTGGACCGGGTGTGAAGAAGGTGAAGGAGAGAAGAGACTTGGTGAAATTCTCATCCTGGCTATAGGATGCGATCCTTTCCCTGTCGTGGTTTTCGATGGCCCTGGTGATGTAGTGTCCCTGTGGGATGGAAGCTTCTTCCAGCATATAGGCGAATTTGAACTGCTCCAGTTTATTCACATCCTTTGTCTGAAGGAATTCGTGAAGAGGCTGAAAGGAAGCGTAGGGATAAAGAAGGTCCATTCCGCTTTGACAGAGTTCCCCGTTGCTATAGGCCGGAAAGCCAAGGCTCCTTGTATAATCCAAAAAGGATGTGTCGATGACTTCTCCTAGGAAGATGGTATCTTCCTTCATGACAGCTTTTGCCTTTTTGAAGAAGGATGGCGGAATCAGACTGGCAACGTCGAAGCGAAAGCCGTCGATGCCATGTTCCTGATAGAGCTTCAAGGTCTCGACAAGATAATCTTCCAGTTCTTCGTTTGCATGGTCTAGGTCGATGACATCGGCCCAGGAGCCGACTTTGTTGGCAAAGTTTCCGTTTTTGTCATGATAGAAGAAATCCGGGTGTTTCTTGCTGAGCAAAGAATCACAGGATGTATGGTTGAAGACCATATCAAGGATGACCTTCCCGTTTCTGGAATGGATGCCTTTGGTGAGTTCTTCCAGATCTTCAAAGGTTCCTGTTTCCTCATCGATGCTTCGATAATCCATGATGCTGTAGGGAGAACCTTTGCTTCCTTTCCTGTTCTTTCTTCCGATAGGTGATATCGGCATGAGATAGAGGATGTCCGCTCCGCTATGGAAGATTTCATCCAGAGAATCTGTTACCGCTTTCAGTGTTCCTTCTTCAGAATAGTTACGGACGAATACCTGATAGATCACTTTGTTCAGAAATTCATGTTTCATCATGCTTTCCTTCCTTTCAGGCTGATTATAGCAAAAACAAAATATATAT
>JBNMLQ010000035.1:0-14992 GCA_050874925.1 Candidatus Enterosoma sp.
CTTATGAACGATGAACACCTTTCCTTTTCCATAGTTCGTGAATCCGTTATGTGAAAGAGTTCCCTCAATCATCATTGCCCTCCTTGCCGAGATATCATCCGGGTTCTTCAATACGGCATAAGAAGTCCTGACGATATCATGCATGATCGACAAAGCAAAGCCATCACATGGTTCGATAGAAGATGACGGAGAAAAATACCGTTCAAAGGAATGGCAGAACATATCAGCAAAGCCACATCCAAGCTGATAAGCAGGAACGCTGAGAGTAAGGCTTGGATCAAGCAAAGAAAACAACGGATAATTCGTCACGGAATTGAAACCGGCCTTGAAATGATGTCGCCTGTCGCTTACAACACAGGAATCCGACATCTCAGAACCTGAAGCGGCCAAAGTCAAAATCGTTGCTACGGGAAGGGCATGCAAAGGCTTGACCAGGTGCTTGTTGAAATCCAAAGGGTCCCCGTCATAATAATAGCCATGAGCAACACTCTTTGCCGAATCAATGACGCTTCCACCTCCGCAGGCAAGGATGAGATCCGGTTGCATCAATTTCACTTCTTCAACCATTTTACGTATTTCTTCTATATCGGGGTTTGCTTCAATTCCAGAATGTTCTTGATAAGCAATCTTTGATTCTTTTAAAGAATCGATGATTTTGTCATAGGTTCCGTTCTTCTTTATGGAATTTCCACCATATATAAAATAGACCTTGCTGAAATGGTAATCTTCGGTGATGATGTGACCAATCTGGGAAACACCTTCATTGCGAAAATATATCTTTGTCGGGCATTGAAAATCAAAATCCATATTTTATCTCCCTAACAGAAATCACAAAAAAACAATCTTCAACGATTGAATCTAAGAATCGCTTCCTTCGTCGTTTCAGCAGATCCGAATATAGCTTTGCAATAATCGATGCACTTCTCCTTGGAAGGCAGATAATTATTCTGAACATACATTCTCACGACTTCCAGCAAGCCTGCAATATAGAAAGAAATCAAGGCATCCTTCTGTTCCGTATACAAAGTTAGATATTCCATGATGTTCCTCGAGAAGATGAGGTCCAATATCTTTTTGGTAAAATCATAAATGCAGTCCCAAAGAATGGCTCTGGATTCATCATCACTGTTGCAAAGAGCAATAAAAGAAGCATTGTTGTCAAAATAGTTGAAAACATCTGAAATCAAATAGTCCTCGCGAATTTGGGTTTTCAAAGAATCTCTGACAAAATAAGCAAGGCAATCATGAAGGGTGTTGAAGTAATAATAAAAGCTCTGACGAGAGCATCTCATGCTCTCACAAATGTCAGAAATCGAAACTTTGGAAAAACCTTTTTTCTTCATCTGACGGTTCAATTCCTGAGCAAATTCATACTTTCTCTTATTCATGGACAAGGCTCCTTTGAATGCTGAAACAACAGGCAACTTGTAATAGGCAAAATGTTATTTTTTACTAATACAAAAATACCACTTTGTAATAATATTTTAACTGAGCAAAAGCCAAATAGCAAGAGAAATGTAAGCGGTACGAATCCATTGCGTAACCATTGTACAAAGCCTGTTTACAATTCAAATCCACAGGTCTTGAAAGCTATCCAAAAAGTCGAAAATCGGCTTAGTTATCGGCAAAACTTGTATACAAGAAACAAGTGACTTCAATTCTATTTCTTTCATTATTTTTTTATGCTAGAATACCCTTCGGGTAAAACCTGAATTTATTACAAACTAGGAGGAAAAATGCCTACAACTAAGAAAACTGTTGCTGGAAAAGCAACTACCAAGAAGGCAACTACCAGAAAGACTGTCGCAAAAGCAGTTCCTGGCAAATTCGTCTATGCCTTCGGAGAAGCTTATGGATTAGGAAAACCGCTCTTAGGCGGCAAAGGTGCCGGTTTGGCCGAAATGGCCCATATCGGAATCCGTATTCCGGATGGTTTCACCATCACCACCGAGGCTTGCACTGCCTATCATTCCAATGGTAAGAAGATCCCGACCAACATCCAGAAGCAGATTGAGGAAAATATCAAGGAATTACAGAAGAGAACCGGAAAGACCTTCGGCAAAGGTCCGAAGCCGCTTCTTGTCTCTGTCCGTTCCGGTGCCAGAGTCTCTATGCCTGGTATGATGGATACGATCTTGAACCTCGGCTTGAATGACGAGACCGTCGAAGCCTTGGCCAAGCTCTCTGGAAAGCCCAGATTCGCCTATGACTGCTACAGACGTTTCATCTTGATGTTCACCAACATCGCCAAAGGACATCCGAGAACAGAAATGGATGCCATGCTCGATGAAATCAAGAAAGCCCGTGGCATCACCAATGATAAAGATGTCGAAGTCGAAGATCTCAAGACTTTGATTGAAAAATACAAGGCCTACTATCTCAAGACCTTCGGTGAAGAATTCCCGAGCAATCCTAAGGATCAGCTTATGACTGCCGTCAAGGCCATCTTTGACTCCTGGGACAACGAGAGAGCCTATCTCTACAGAAAGATGAACAACATCCCATACGATTGGGGTACTGCCGTCAACGTCCAGCAGATGGCTTTCGGAAATATGAACGACAACTCCGGTACCGGTGTCGGCTTCACCCGTCAGCCTACCGATGGTGTCAACAAGATTTTCGCTGAATACCTCATCAACGCCCAGGGCGAAGATGTCGTTGCCGGTATCCGCACTCCTCTTCACATCGATGCCCTCAAGGAGACTCAGCCAAAGATTTACAAGCAGTTGGTTGATTCCGCCAAGAAGCTCGAAAAGCATTATAAGGATATGCAGGACTTCGAATTCACCGTCGAAGACGGAACCTTATACTTCCTCCAGACCAGAAACGGCAAGAGAACTGGCCCTGCCGCTCTCAAGGTTGCAACCGATATGGTCAAGGAAGGCCTCATCAACGAACAGGAAGCTGTCCTGAGAGTCGATCCTAGATCTCTTGATCAGTTATTACATCCTACCTTTGTCGAAGAAGCCGAAAAGAAGGCTGTCATCATCGGTCACGGCAATGCTGCCGGCCCGGGTGCTGCCGTCGGTCACATCTGCTTCTCTGCTGAAAAAGCTCAGCAGATTGTCGCCAAGGACAAGAAGGCTCAGCTCATCTTGGTCAGAGCCGAAACCTCTCCGGAAGATCTCGGTGGTATGGTCGCTGCCCAGGGTGTCCTCACCATGCGCGGTGGTATGACCTCTCACGCTGCCGTCGTCGCCCGTCAGATTGGTAAGACCTGCATCACCGGTTGCGGTGAACTCAAGGTCGATGAAGCCACTGGCACCATGACCTTAGGTGGACATTCCTACAAGGAAGGCGATATCATCTCCATCAACGGTTCCACCGGTACCATCTATGATGGCACTGTCGAAACCAAGGAAGGCGGAGACAACCCGAACTTCGTCAAAGTCCTCAAGTGGGCTGACAAGTATGCCAGAATCAAAGTCTATGCCAATGCCGATACTCCGGAAGAGGCTGCCAATGCCATCCGCTTCGGTGCCCACGGCATCGGTCTCTGCCGTACTGAACATATGTTCCGTGGCAAGGACAGACTTATCATCATGCAGGAAATGATTCTCTCCTCCACTACCGAAGAAAGAGTCAAATATCTCGAACAGCTCGAGAAATTCCAGGAAGAAGACTTCTACAAGATGTTCGTCAAGCTTGGCAACGTCAAGTTCAATGTCAGATTGCTTGACCCGCCGCTTGATGAGTACCTCCCGACCAAGCCGGAAGATGTCGCCGATCTCGCCAAGAAGACTGGCAAGACCGTCGAAGAAGTCAACAGAAGAATCACTGAACTTCATATGACCAACCCGATGATGGGTCTCCGTGGCTGCCGTCTGGATGTCGTCTATCCTGAAATCGGTAAGATGCAGGCTGAAGCCGTCATCAAAGCCGCTTTAAGAGCTGAAGAAACCCTTACTGCCCAGAACAACGGCAAGAGGGTCCATCTTGAAGCTTCCCTCATGGTTCCTCAGGTCGTTGCTGCCAAAGAATTCAAGTTCGTCAAGGATTTGGTCAGCGAAGTCGCCGACAAGATCATCTCCGAATCCACCTTCGATCCGAAGATGAAGTACATCGTCGGTACCATGATTGAAACTCCTCGTTCCGCCCTCACCGGTGGTGAAATCGGTGCAGAAGCTGCCTATTTCTCCTATGGAACCAATGACCTTACCCAGTTCACCTATGGTTTCTCCAGAAATGACTACTCAGCCTTCATCAACCAGTATCTGAACAACAACCTCATCGACTTCGATCCGTTCAAGACCATCGATGCCGATGCCGTCAAGAGACTCATCAAGCTCTCTGTCGAGGAAGGCAAGGCTGCCAACCCGAAGTTGCTCTGCGGTATCTGCGGCGAAGCTGGTGGCGATCCGGAATCCATCGCAGTCTTCCACGATGCCGGTATCGACTATGTTTCCTGCTCTCCGTTCCGTGTCCCCGGTGCAAGACTTGCTGCCGCTCAGGCTGCAATCCGTGCCGAAGGAAAATACTCTTACTAATTCCTTCTAGATTCAATATTGGGTCAGCTTCGGCTGACCCTCTTTTTATTGTTCAAAATCACCACTTCTTGTCGTAGACTATTTCCATACATAAAACAAAAACATCATGATTCAAATCAGAAAAACAACAATTCAGGATTCTCTCGATGTTCTCTCCCTTTATAAGGAAGCAAGAGAATACATGGTAAAGAACAATAATCCAAACCAGTGGCAGGATTTTGAAGACATTACAAGGCTTGTCTTATCCGACATCAAGAAAGGTATTTCCTATGTCCTTCTTGACGACGGAAGAATAGAAGCTGCTTTCAGCCTGAAAGAAGAAGAAGAGGAAACCTATGCCGAAATAGAAGGAAGCTGGAAAGATGACTCCCCTTACTACACCATCCACAAATTGGCTTGCCGTACGCATCAGAAAGGGTATTCCTCAAGTCTTATCCATTTTGCCTTCCTTCAGATGAGGCATCTGAGAATCGATACCCACAGAGACAACATCCCGATGCAACGCCTGATTCAAAAGATGGGTTTCACCTACTGCGGAATCATCCATTTAAAAGACGGAAGTCCTCGCCTTGCCTATGAAAAGACCGCATCCTTCAGCGATGTTCTTTCCTATTGGTACGAGTTCAACAAGAGGGATCTTCCCTGGCGGAAAGATGACAATCCATATCATGTCTATCTCAGCGAAATCATGCTTCAGCAGACCCGGGCAGAAACCGTCAAAGAATATTACAATAAATTTCTTTCCGTCCTTCCATCCATTGCCAGCCTTGCCGAATGCGAAGAAGATGTCTACCTCAAATTATGGCAAGGCCTAGGCTATTACTCCAGAGTCAGGAATCTTCATAAAACAGCCATCCTCATTCAAGAACACTACCATGGAGTTTTTCCAAAGGTGAAAGAAGAACTTCTCTCTCTTCCTGGTATCGGCAATTATACGGCATCCGCCATCCTTTCCATCGCTTTCCATGAAAAAGCAGTAGCTGTCGACGGAAACCTTTTTCGTATCTTTTCTCGACTTACGCAATATCCACATTCCATAGACCAAGAGATGGCCAAAAAGGACTGTGAAGACTATTTTATGAAAAGAATAGCCATCGACCCCAGTCTCTTCAATCAATCATTGATGGACCTCGGAGAACTTGTTTGTCTTCCCAACGGGCTTCCAAAATGCAATCTTTGCCCATTGCGGGACGATTGTCTATGCTTCCGCAAAGAATCCTATGAAGAATATCCCGTCAAAAAGAAAAAGAAAGAAAAGAAAATCGTGGATAAGACCATCTTTCTCTTCATTTACAAGAACGAAACCTATATTCAAAAAAGAAAGGAGCACGGATTGCTTGCTTCTCTATATGAATATTTCAACATGGATTCCAAATTGAGCTATGATGACGTCTGCGATTACCTAAGGAAACACAACATTCCATATTCCGAAATCAAAACCGGTGCCAAGGCAAAGCACGTCTTCACACACCTCATCTGGGAGATGCAAAGCTATGTCATCTACCTTTCAGAGCCTTTAAAAGACATGATACCAGTAAGAAAAAAGGAAATACAGGAAACCTATTCCATTCCTTCTGCCTTTTCAAAATTTACAGATTATCTTCTAGAAAATCTCTGAATTCAGAAGATGATTCAGTCTTTTTCTTCCAAGAACATAGAATACGACGATGAGCAGTGCAAGCAAAATCCCGGCTATCAAGGCTCCGTAAATAAAGTGATGAAAAACGAAGCTGCTAAAAACCATGATACCTGTTACAAGAACAACAAATACGAAATGACCGATCAGGCATAAGTTAGGCCCAGCCCCTTTCTTCATCAGTTCCGAAGCATTGCCTGCATTGAAATTCGGAAAGCGAACCCCAATGTAAAAACTATAAACCACCATCAGAACAGGAAAAAGAAAAGTCAGGGCCAAAAGAGCGAAAAGGAAATCCAGGCTGAATGGTGCAAGAAACAGATACGTCAATCCAAACAAAGTAGAAACAGGAAGAATCATCAACAGGCATAGCCACAGCTTCCATCCCATGATTTTGTTCAGGGAAACCGGAAGAGACTTCATAAAAGAGATGTTTTGGCGTTCCATGGACATGGAAGAGAAAGGAATGAGATAGAACGGCATGCTTGCGATAGCACAACTGAGGCAAATCAGTTGATAACCCCAGACCTTTTCATCAAAAACCCCACTGAGATATAGAGCAAGGGCAACACTGAAAAACGAAAGAAAGCTAGTCAAAGGGAAAATGAATCCGTTTACCAGAACAGTCTTGTCATCCTTATAATTCGACAGTTCCTTTTTCAGTAAAATCCTATTTTGATTTGAAATTCCATCTATCGCCTTTTGAATGTTCTTTTCATTTTTCCTGGCATCCATTTTCTTCTTTTTAGAAGAATATGTCTTACCAAGATTTGTGAAATATGTTCTACGTGCAACAAGAATGGTAGCCATGACAAGTGCAAAAGAAATAACCATATGGATCAATAGATAGAGCATATCTCCCCATCCATCTGACATGACAGCCTTTGTCTGAAAATAACCTAGCCAATCACACCAGGAAAACATCCCTGACATCTTCTCTACCGCCGAAGCAAAGTCAGCTGCCGTCGGATTGTCCCCGAAAGAGGAAGAAATAAAGCTGACAAGCATGGCACACAAGCCCGCCAATCCGCCAAAGACGGATTGCAAGATGACGCTTGGCATACGACTGGTTTTCAAATTCACAAACAGGGAAAAGAAATCCGTAACAAGGAAGGCCAGACATGGTGTCACAACCACGTAGGTAAGGAAGACAACAACGACAGAAAAATAAGCAAGGAAAGACAGCTTCAGCATCACGCATAGACAGATTCCAGTGGTCAATATCGTCAATCCGCCATAAACCAGGTTGAGATAAAGAGTCAGAACAAGCTTTGCCAGAAAGAACCGTCCACCACTGATAGGCATGGATAAAAAGATATCATCCCTGCTTCTAAAGAAAACAGAAAACGCAAAGACAACGCACATGAAAAATCCGTATAGAGAATAAGATGTCAAAGAAAGCTGAAACAAAGAGCGGAAAACATCCATGCTGGCAGATGCATTGATACCAATAGATAACAAACCATAGAACTGATATAAGAAAGTCAAAGTCAGGATAACAGCCGTCAAAACAATGGAAATACCAAAAGAATGAGGCTTGACGGTTTTACCATTCTTCTTTCTGTTGACGACCAAGTTTGAGGCCTCAATAGCCTTCACAAGTTTAAAAAAGTCTTTCATTTCGTCATGTTGAGGAAAAGATCTTCCAAATCTCCATCAAGAATATTTTCCTTCTTCCTAAGATCATCAAGGCTTCCTGCAAATTTGAGCTGACCATGGCTGATGATGCCGACTCTATCACAGATTTTTTCAGCAACATCCAGAACATGAGTCGAAAACAATACCGTCCTTCCTTCTTTGGCCATATCTCTCATCAAGGTTTTCACCTTGAAAGCCGCATCAGGATCAAGACCAGTCAATGGTTCATCCAAAATCCAGTTCTTGGGCTGAGAAAGGAGCGAACCAATCAAAAAGACCTTTTGCCTCATACCATGGGAATCATTGATGATGAGGTCAGAAAGAGCATCCCTCATATGAAACATTTCGCTATAAGTATTCAGGTTCTTTTCAAAAACATCTTTTTGAATATGATAGATGCTTGCAAGAAAGGAAAAATAATCCAAGGCAGACATGCCGAGGAAAAAATCAGGCGAATCGGCAACATAAGAAAAATTCTTCTTTGCATCGATGGCATTCTTGACGATGGAATGTCCCTGGATATAGACATCGCCCTGAGTCGGTTGGAGAATGCCTGTTATCATTTTGATGGTCGTTGACTTTCCAGCCCCATTCGGCCCTAAAAGCCCGAATACTTCACCATCATTCAAAGTCAGGTTCATATGATCGACGGCAAGTTTCTTGCCATAGTCTTTGCTGAGATTTACAATTTCAATCATAGTCAGCTCCTTTTTCCAGGAAACATTCTATCATATCAACAGGAAGAGAAAAAGCACGGCCAAGCCGTGCCTTTTCTATTTCAGATGTGCTTTTATTTTCTGAGCAATCTTCTCAAGTTCTTCATCAGAAAGATCATGAAGATGTGGATTCATCTGGAAGACGCCACCCCATTCATATCCATCCTTATATTTCGGGCAAAGATGACAATGAAGGTGTTTTCCTGTATCTCCATAAAATCCATAATTGACCTTATCCGGATGGAATGCCTCATGGATTGCGGACGAAACATTTGCAATATCCTCAAGGAAAAGTTCTCTCTCTTCCTTGGAAATGTCGACGATTTCAGAAACATGGTCCTTATAGGCAACAATACACCTTCCCGGATGGGATTGTTCCCTGAAGATGTATAAAGAACTGACCTTCAGGTCCATCACATAATAACCGAATCCTTGATGAAGTTCCGGTTTTTCTTCTCTCATACAGTATGCACAATTTTGATCTTTCATGTTGTGTCATCTCCTTTCTATATTTTCAAATCCAAGACTTTCAGCATATGCCTGAAGCTCATCCATTTCCTCCTTGCCCGGTGAAGTATGATTCGCAAGTTCTCCCCTGACACCATTCTTTCGAAAAGAAATCAGTTTAATTCTCGTCTTCTTAATATGTTCAGGAGCAAGCGTATCGTGGATGCCAAGAAGGCAATCCTTGGCATCGACATAGCCTGGCACATAGACGATTCTCAGTTCCTCGATTTTGGCAACATCATCCAAATACTTCAGGTTCTTCTTGACCATCGCATTGGAATATCCGACCAACTTCGTATAAACATCTTCTTTCCAGGACTTGATGTCGAGCATGACACCATCAGTGACATCCATCAATTCAGGATACTCGGAATAATCGACCATGCCGTTGGAATCCATAAGACAGGTCAGTCCATCCTTTTTGGCAAGCCGGAAGAGCTCTGTCAAGAATTCCGGATAAAGGGAACATTCACCGCCACTTGTCGTGATGCCACGGATGAAACCAACATTCTTTTGAATCCGGGAATAGACTTCCTCAGCAGTAAGATATTCAATCTTCGGTGAAGCATGGTTTTGACAGACAGCGATGCATGTATCACATGAGATGCATTTCATCCTATTCCAGACCACCTTGCCGTCTTGTATCGCTAAGGCACCAGACGGACAGGACTTCACACATCTTCCACAATGGATGCACATCCTCTGGGTCTCCGGATTATGGCAGTACAAACAATGGATGTTACACTTTTGAACAAAGATGCTGGTCCTGAGTCCTGGTCCATCGACCGTCGAAAGGTCGATGATCTTATTGACAGGAACCCTGTACATCAAGCCATTCTGACCTTTCTTTCCTTAAGGTTGTTTACATTGTAATTCTTCATTCCAAGAACCGTCGTCTGTTTGATGACAGGCGAACCTTTCGAACGTTTTTCCATCTCTGAACGCTTGACCAAATATCCTGTGATTCTTACCAAATCCGTATTGGCAGAATAGAAAGACATATAGTGGACACCGATTCTAAACGCTCCCTTCACAATATCCAGAAGAGCTGCAGGGTTCTGTTTGACATTGTCAGCGATGGGGAAGATGTCTCCGACACCAGCCGGGAAATAACAGTGATATCTTGCCGAATGGCGGAGATGATCCAAGAAGTTCTCCGGCTCGTCACCGACAGGAATCCTGACGCCGGAAGTGATACCTTTGTCCGAATCAAGTCCGACCTGGGCATGCAAGACAAAATGATAATCGGTAAGCGGTGTGTGGTGCGCATGGAAAGTATCGACGACTTCCCTGATTTTATCCATGATTCTGACACCGAGATCATCCGCTTCCTTATCTGTGCCATACTTCAGTCCCTTGTCCTTAAGCAATGTATTGACACACTCAGCCAATCCAGTGACACCGAACATCGGAACAAAACGATCCTTGGAAATCAGACCTTCCTTCACCAGGAACGAAGTCGTGAAGAAATTGGACTTCTCAAACAGGAAATCAATTCTTTCATTCTCATAGTCGGCGATACACTTCAGGCATTCCGGAAGAACGACATTGATGAACTTCTCAATATCATTTGTCTCAAGGGCCAGCTTCGTCAGCGTAACCCTTGTCAATGTAAAGGAACCACCACCGACAGGGAGAATGTTATAACAGGAAGAAATACCATATCCGCCTTTATAGAAATCGCGGTTTGCAACATCATTGCAAATGGCAGGATTGGAACATTTCAAAGAACAATTGATGGCCTTTTCCATGAATCCATCCGGTGTGATGGCAGGATCATACTTGATGGTGAGATTCGGAACAGTATCCTGAAGTTCTTCCTCCACCTCCAGAATCAGATTCCCAACCCTGGTTTCCTTAGGCCCCAGATTGGCATGGCAGAAAGAATCATCGATGGTTCGATCAAGGAACATCAAAAAATGACGTAGTTTATCCTTGATTTCGTCATCCGACAATCCTTCTGCATAAGGTTCAAGAAGATAGTCCAATGAACCAAGATAGACCGGGAAGGAAGTGATGGACGGGACATGATGATAGATCATCATCAGATTGAAAATCGCATCGTCGAATGTCTTGGCAGGTTTGACCCTGAGAAATTCAGAACCATTCTTCAGATATTTCTCATAATCAGGCATGACATATCTTGGACGATATGGAGCATGTCCTTCAAACAAGTCGTTGATGGCACCGGTGGAAAAATAATATTTTGTCCTTTCAGGAATATTCAGGACATCCAGTTCATTTTCAGCCAGATTGGCCAAAGTTTTCAGCTTTTGCTCATAGGTGAGTTCTTTTGAAGTGACAGCTTCATAGATTTCTTTTTTGAAATCAGGCATAATCAAATCTCCTCCAATTAAAATATAAACATAGTTATTATAATGCTTCCAAGGATAAAGAAAGAAGAAATGCTTGAAAAGACCGCCCGAAGGCGGCCGATGTCATCTCGATGATTTGTCGTAAGGAATGCCTTCCGCCTTCGGCGCATGGGACCTCTTGGAGAAGACAATCAATGTCAGAAACGCAAAGAGATACGGAAGCATATAGTAAAGAGGTTTCTTTCCAAAGAAGCTTCCGGACATTCCTGCCGTTCCCAGATATGCCGTAAATGTCGGAGCAAAGGCAAAGAAGAAGGCAAAGAACAAGGAAGCCAGGAAAATACCATTGGTCTTCCAGTTGCCAAAGATTTCGATGGCAAGAACCAAGAAACCATATCCAAGGGCATCAATCTGCCAGTTTCCGAAATAGGCCGCAGAGAAGGAAAAGATGATGAATCCACCCAATCCTGCCGCAGAGGAACCGATGGCTGTACCGAGATATCTCATCTTATTGACATTGATACCGACGGAATCAGCAGCAGCGGGATTTTCACCGCACGCCCTGAGACGAAGGCCAAACCTTGTCTTGTTCATGCAAATCCAAAGGATAGCAATCATGACGATGCCAAAAAGAACAGCCAGGGTAATTCCAGAAAAAGCCTTGTCGACAAAGGTATTTCCTGTCGTCAGGTTCAAATACTTCTGGACATTGAACTGAGTGAGTCCGATTTCAGGGGAATCCTTCTTGGAGACAAGGGAAGTGTTGACGATGGTGCACAAGGCAATGGCGACCGTATTGAGAGCCGTTCCTACGACTGTCTGATCAGCCTTGAAGCGGATGGAGACAAAAGAAAGAAGGAAGGAGAAGAGGATGGAGAATAGAATGGAGACGAATGCCGCCAAAAGGAAGAAGATATGCCATCCGACCGTCGTCGTCACCAGCCAGCTTGTCGAAGCCGCCTGACCGACGAGAGTCATAAAGGCGATGCCCGAATAGGCACCGAAGACCATGGATCCTTCCAAGGCAATATTGATGATTCCGGAGCATTCCGAGAACATGCCACCGAAGGAGCCGAGAATGAATCCTACACCATATATGATGAAATACTGAACAAGGTTTCCCCAGTTGCTTGGACCGAATGGCATATTATTTCACCTCCACTGTTTCAAGGCCTTCCGTCAGGGAAGCATACATGATTTCCTGACGACGCTTTGACTGTTTCTCATCATAACGTTCATACCCTTTCCTAAGAATAAAGGCAAACATGGAAGAGAAGCTTGCGACATAGATGATGATAGCCTTGATCAACTCCGTATAGTGGGCATTGTAGGCATTGGATGCATTCTTCAAGGCAGACTGTGAAGAATCGATGAAAGTAAGCAAAAGCGAAGAGAGAATACATCCTACAGGACTGTTCTGTGCAATCAAGGAAACAGAAATACCAGTAAAGCCATCGGAAATCAAAGAGTTGTTTCCGCTATCCCACCTGAAGCGGATAGGATATCCGGGATTAGAATAGAGCATATAACCGGCAATTCCGGCAAGTGCACCGGAAATCGTCAGAGCCAGAATGATGTTCTTCGTCTGATTCATACCGGCATACTTTGCAGCAAACCGGTTCGAACCGGTCAGTTTGAGTTCAAAGCCGAACGTCGTGTGATTCAAGAGAATCTGGAAGACGACGATGATGACAAGAGAAATGATGATGCCGACGCTGACTTCGGGTAAGATTTTATCTAATCCCATGCTCGGCATTCTTGCGGCCGCAGGGATGTTCCTGAGTTCAGAAGGCGTCGTCATCTGCTTCATGCTGCTGGGAAGATAGGTGCCGATAAGACCGATGGCATAGTAAACAATCCAGTTGAGCATGATGCCGCTTAAGACTTCATTGACATTGAACTTTGCCTTAAGAAGTCCTGGTAAGAAGCCGATGACGGCTCCTGAAACCATGCCGGCAAGAAGGCAGACGTACCACGGACAGCCGATAAGACCCAAAACGATGCTGACAAAGGCACCGATGGTCACCTGACCGGTGATGCCGATGTTGAACAGGCCGAGTTTAAAAGAGAATGCGATGGCAAGTCCGGACAGCATCATCGGCGTAGCCTTATAGATCATTCTTGCCACTTCATTGGTGCTGCTGAAGCCATAGGACATCAAAATGCCAAATCCCTTGAGACTGTTCTGAGCATCCAGGATAACAAGAAGAATAAAGGCAACGACAAGACCGCTCAATACGCAAAGGAATCCAGAAAGAAAAGTTCCGACTCCCTTGATACCATTAAGCTTATGGAAGAACTTCCCCAATCGATAGAAAAAACGAAGAAAAGGGTTCTTCGGCTGAAATTCCAGAGAATCATCCATTTCAGTGTTCCTCCTCAAAGCGTGCCATCTCTTCACTGCTCATCCTTTTTCCGCCTGCCATATATAGACCGATTTCATTGATATTCGTCTTCTTTGGATCAAGTTCAGCAACAATCTCACCATTGAACATGACCAAGATCCTATCTGATAGATTCATGACTTCGTCCAGTTCCAAGGAAACAAGAAGGACGGCATTCCCGGCATCCCTGTGCCGGATGATCTGCTTGTGGATGTTTTCAATGGCGCCGACATCCAATCCTCTTGTCGGTTGAACAGCAATCAGAAGAGAGGAATCCCGTTCCAGTTCCCTGGCGATGATAGCTTTCTGCTGGTTTCCGCCAGACATGCTTCTGACGACCGTGTTCCCACCGAGGGAGGAGCGGATGTCATACTTCTCAATCAATTCGGCAGAGTAGTTCTTCTTAGCCTTTTCCTTGATGAAATGGAAGCTCTGGAACTGTTCCTCGAAATATCTTTGAAGGACAAGGTTGTCCTTCAGGCTGAAATCCAAAGCCAATCCATATTTCTGCCTGTCTTCCGGAATATGGGAAATGCCTGCAACACTTCTCTGTCTGACTGACAGCTTTTCAAGATGAACATCCACAAATCGTTCCGTTCCCTTTTTGACACCTTTCGGGCAGTATTTCTCAGTGTCGACATGGTGAAGGACTGCTTCACCGGATTTGATTTTGTCAATTCCGGTCAAAGCATAAATCAAGTCCGTCTGACCATTGCCTTCGATTCCGGCAACACAAAGGATTTCACCCTGACGCACTTTGAACGAGACATCATGGACGACATCCTTTTTCTTATCCTTGTTGTAAACGACTAGATGGCTGACACTCAAGACCGGGTCACCTATCTTTGCTTCATCCTTCTTTGTCACCAGCTGGACATCCCTTCCGACCATAAGTCGGGAAAGTTCCTGAGCGTTGGTATCTTTAATGTTGAGGGTTCCGCAGCATTTTCCTTTTCTTAAAACCGTAACCCTATCAGCCACCGCCATGATTTCATTCAGCTTATGGCTGATAAAAAGGATGGATTTTCCTTCCTTGACAAGATTCTTCATCGATGCCATGAGTTCATCGATCTCCTGAGGAGTCAAAACAGCGGTCGGTTCATCAAAAATGAGAATATCGTTCTTACGATACAGCATCTTAAGAATCTCAACCTTCTGCTGTTCACCGACAGGCATATCATCGATTTTCTCATCCAAATGGACATTGAAATGGAACTTTTCGCAAAGATCCTCCAACGATTTCCTGACGGTCTTCGGCTTGAGAAAGCCAAACATCTTAGTAGCCGGCTCATAACCTAAAATGATATTC
>JBNMLQ010000036.1:0-14716 GCA_050874925.1 Candidatus Enterosoma sp.
AACCGTGCCAGAAAGGTTGCTGAAAAGCTCAATGCTCCGCTTGCCATCATCGACAAGAGAAGAAACAACAAGTATCAGCCGGAAGTTATGAACATCATCGGTGATGTCAAGGATCATGACTGCCTCATCATCGATGATATGATGGATACCGCAGGAAGTGCTGTCGCTGCCGCCAATGCCTTGAAGAACAATGGTGCCAAGAGAATCATCATGGCTGTCACTCATCCAGTTCTTTCTGATCCAGCCTATGACAGACTGACCACGGCCAAGATCTTTGACCGTCTGTATGTTACGGACTCCATTCCGCTTGATCATCGTTTCGTCAACAATAAGGAAATCCCAGTCCAGGTCGTTTCCTTGGCTCCTCAGATTGCTGCCGTCATCGATGCCATCAATCACAACTGTTCCATCTCCGATACTACCGGAATGTATAAGGACTAAAACAAAAACAAGCTGCTCAATCTATTATGACGGGCAGCTTTTTCATTCTTCAGATAGCCATCAAATCTTCCAAGGTCAGTGACTTGGATACGATTCCGCTATGGCTGTTTTTCAATACTCCATATGGAGTGATCATCGTAAAAATGATCGGCCTTTTGTTTTTGGTGATGGAAGTGAAGTCTGCGATTCTTTTACGATAGTCTTCTTCCTCGTTCAGAGTGATAGCATATTCGGTCATGGAATATTTCATTTCACACATATTGATGACTCCGTCCGCTCTACCGATCAAAAGGTCAATCTGATGGCCTTTGATACCTTTTTCAGGGTCTGGAAGACAAATCCAGGAATATTCCTTTGACAATACGCCAGAGATTCCTAAAGCCTGCTTGATCTGTTTGATATGTTCCAGACACACGGATTCAAATGATAAGCCGAGATAGGCATGGTAGTTTCCGCTTTGCAGATTGTTTTGATAGAAGTGCTCGTCATCTTTTTTGGGTGTCATCATCTGGAAATAGAATAATGTGAAGTTATCAATCAATTGAAATACCGATTCCTTTTTCTTCTTTCCAAAAGGAAGGTATTTCTGAATGAATCCACATTCTTCCAATTCTTCCAGCTTTTTTGACAAAGAACCGGTATCCTCGATTTTTGAGTATGTGATGATTTCTTTTCTTGTCAGTCCTTTTCTTTTCTGTGCCAAGGATGTGATGATGGAAACATATTCTTCCGGCTTGTTGAACATGGAAGCATATAGATATTGAAACTCTTGGTGAAGCTCTCCGTTTCGTGCAAAGCAAAGCCTGTCGATGTTTTGACTGACACTGTCTCCTCTTTTTAAAAGGCTCCAGTAATATGGAATCCCACCAAAGACCATATATAGTTCCAATATCTGTGATTTTGTGAATCCCAAATTGAGTCTGTCGGAGTATTCTTTGCATTCTTTCAGACTGAAGCTGGTAAGATGAATCGAATGGTTCAGGCGATGATATAATCCACCTTTATTATGGATGACATGGTCTAGAAGCCATGATGTTGCCGAAGAGGATACAATCAGCAATATGTCCTTTCTTCCGCTTGCCCATCCATTCCAGAATGATTCCAATGCACTTAGAAAATCGGTACTGCGTTTTCCGGCCATCCAGCTCAGTTCATCGAGAAAAATGACTTTCTTCTTTTCATCGGATGCCATGATTTTTGTCTTAAGGCAAGAGAATGCGGTCATCCAATCAGACACTTTTTCCTGAATGGAACAGCCTTGTTCTTTTAAGGAAAGACAAAAAGCTTCAATCTGACTTTTTGTGTTTTTGTTGGCAAGACCTGTATGTGCGAAGAAGAAATGATAATCAAAAGTTTCGCGGATCATATATGTTTTACCGATTCTTCTTCGTCCATATACGGCAATGAATTGAGATTCTTCCGCTTGATAGGCATCTTTGAGGATGGCAATCTCTTTTTTTCTTCCAATGAACATGCAATACCTCCGTTGATAATTTACGGAAAGTCATTTTTAAGATAACATTCCGTAAATTATTATATCATATTAAATTTGAATTAAAACGATAAAACAGGCTTTTTATCGATGATATTACAAGAAACGGAATTTAGATAATTTACGAAAAGCCAATTTTAAAACCACATTCCGTAAATTAACTAAACTATCAAAATGGCAGGTGACTATGGTATCCGGCCTTCTTTTTGTTCCTTTTCATTTGCTTTCCATAAAAAAGAAAGTAAACTATATCCATGACAAACAAAGCAGAGAAACTACTCTATTCCTTTCTATATCTGTTTGCGCTGTATCTGGCTATCCGGCTTCTTCCTTTAAGGAAGTGGTTCGGATCCTATACATGGGCTTTTCTTCTTGTTCAATTTATTTTGCTCTCAGGTCTTGTCGTATTGATTGTCTATGAATCAAAAAGGTCTCTTCTGAAGCCTGCCAGAAATGAAAATCATCCAAATTTCCTTCTTTTGCTTCCTTTGCTGATCGGGTGTTCTTCCAATATCCTGTATTGCCTATGCTTCCGGATAAAAGCTGAAAGTATGTTTACTTACCTGTTTTTTCTTGAGACACTGAATACGTTGGCAGGTGTCGTCGTCGAAGAACTTTTGTTCCGATATTTCTTTTTTGCCTTCCTAGGTGAACTTTTCCAGGGAAAGAAGAATGAGAAGCTGCTTGTGATTTTCTTTTCTTCTTTGGTCTTTGGTTTGATGCACTGCATCAACTTCTTTGGAAACAATCCTCTTTCGGTATTGATGCAGATAGGATATACGTTCCTTCTTGGACTTCTTTTAGGTTCTTTGTCTTATTTATATGAGACGCCTCTGATACCTATTTTAGGTCATTTCTTTTTCAATTTCCTGAATACGGATGTATTCAACCATCTGTATTCCGTTGACATGAATGTTTCCTATGTCCTCTTTTCCATAGGAATTGGATTGCTTGTTTTAGGTTATCTTGGATTGTTATATTATCTATATAGGAGAAAATGCCATGCTACCAAGTAGTTTTACGTTCGATATCTATCCTATTGTCGTGTTGATCGGTGTCATCCTTGCTCTGGTTTTCCTGGAGCTCTTTTTCAGGAAGAACAACATCAAAAAAGGGATGGCGACAGACTATGAGATTCTTTTTGTCGTCTCGGTTGCCTTAGGGTTCATCTTTGCTGTTCTCTTCCAGAATGTCTATGACTTGATAGAAAATCCAAGCACGTACAAATGGACATGGGCAATGACGTTCTTTGGTGGTCTTGTCGGAGGCGTATCGACATTTCTTATCGGTCAGAGGCTCTTTCTTCATAAGAAGTATCCCTATTCCATGGCCGCCATCACCTGCATTGCCGGAGGTGGGATTCCGCTTGCCCATTGCTTTGGAAGAATCGCCTGTACCTTGGATGGATGCTGCTATGGAAGAGCAATCGATCCTTCTTCTCCGTTCTATTGGATGGGTATCGAATTCAGGACGACGCCTGGAGTCAAGGTTTATCCGACGCAGCTTATCGAAGCTATCTTTTTATTGATTCTTGCTGCTGTTCTGTTGATACTTGCCTTTAAGAAGAAGTCTCTTCTTACGCTTCCTATCTATTGCATCTCCTATGGTGTCTTCCGCTTCCTGATTGAATTTCTGAGAGGTGATCATCGCGGTGATTTCATTCCCGGTATCACGCCATCTCAGTTCTGGGCTATTGTTCTCTTTGTCGGTGGCATCGTATATCTTGTTTTGATAATACATAGTAAAAAACTCCATGTCTTCGATTATCCTGTGCAGACAAACGAAGAGAAGAAGGCTGAATAAAAAAAGAATCCTAGTTTAGCCGACGGAACGAAAACAAAAGGACATTCTAAATTAAAATTCAATGCATAAACCATCTCTATATTTCTTTTATGAATTGAATTATTTAGTCAACTTTAATATAATTTAATCAATAAATGACTAAATAAAAAGGAGTGCAGAGTCTATGTTTCATGAATCGAATGTTATTGAGCTGAAGAGTAAACTGATTGATGAGGTGAAGAATGAGCTCGTTGCTTTTTTGAACACCAAAGGTGGAAAAATCTATGTTGGGGTGAACGATGATGGGACGATCAACGAATCTTTCCTTGAAGAAAGCAGGGATGCAGTATCTTTGAAATTGGCATCGTGGCTTCAAGAAGCGTTTTATCCGCTTCCATCGAATCTCGTCACTTTCGATTTTAATGAAGAAGGGGTATTAGAGATTGATGTTGAAGAAGGTAACAATAAGCCATATTACTTAAGGGATAAGGGGCCGAAGCCTAGTGGCGTATACAAAAGGGTTGGGACATCTATTCGAAAATGTAGTGAGGATGAAATTCTTAAGATGATTATGGACTCTAAGGCCTATGATTACGAGAGTGACATCAGTGACAACCAGGATTTGACCTTCCGCTTTTTAAGCAAGTTCTGCGATGAGCATAATATTTCTTTGAGTGACAAGCAGATGGTCACCCTGGGCTTAAGAAAGGCGAATGGTTTATATACCAACCTCGGTTTGCTTCTCTCGGATGAATCACCAGTGTGCGTGAAAGTCGCCGAATATGATGATCAAATGAATTTCAAACTTAAGAAGACGTTCGAGGGATCTTTGCTTAAGGTCCTTTTGGATACTCAAGAACAGGCTGAGAGGATGAATGATATATCTGCAGTTATCGATAGGGTCACATGGAAGAGAATTGAGACTCCATCATATCCTGGAAACTCCTTACGTGAAATCATCCTCAATGCGTTTTGCCATACGAATTATTTCATCAGGTCGAATATTAAGGTTGAATTCTATAAAGACAAGGCGAAGATTACAAGCCCCGGAGGATTATATAAGACGACTCTCGAGGACATGCTGAAAGGAGTTCAAACCTATCGAAACGAGAGATTGGTTCATCTACTTGATAAGTTAGGGTTGATTGAGAATTACGGAACAGGTATTCCAAGGACCCTGAATGCCTATAAAGGCACAGGGAAGGATCCCGAGTTCTATGACAGCGAAAATTTCTTCATTGTGTATTTGCCGAACCTTAACTACATTGACCGAATAAATGACCAAATAAATGACCAAATAAATGACCAAATAAATGACCAAATAACCGAACTGGGACTTTCCATCTTAAGGACGGTGAGTGGCAATCCTGGTATAAAAGCCGATAGGATCCACGAAATCCTTTCTTCTGAGGATAAGGCAATCACACTTGATATGGTGAGAAACTCCATAAAGAGAGAGCTTAGGAAATACATTGAATTGAGAGGCTCCAGGAAAACCGGAGGATATTATCTAAAAAATATCAATGGTCAAACTGATGCCCGATGAGAAAAATAATTTGCTTACTGAGTATCATAGATGCTGTGAGAAAGGATGTGGATTTAAGCGGCTTTTTTTCTTACTCGATAGCTTAAAATAAGCTTAAAAAATAATGAAATCTTAAAATTTAACCATGTATTTTTTAAGAAAAGTAGGCGAAATTTATCGAAAAACATCATTTTTCTTGCTAAAACATATATTCCATGATTAGAATTTTAGCAAGGAGGATATTTCTATGTTAAAAGAAATAACGATGTTGATTTCTCTTGTAGGATTGCTTGGAAGTGGCCCGTTTGTGAAGAATGTTGTGAAGGGAGATGGTGATGCTGTTGTTGATTTAGAAAAGGGAACAAATGAAGGAGTTGCTGCATCGGAAAAGGGTTATGCGTCTGGTATTTTTCACTATTCTGATTTTAAAACATCTTATTTTGACAATTTGACGAGAAATTTTGGAGTCAATTACAAAGGCTCATGTGGCTATGTGGCTATTGGTATGCTGTTATCTTATTATGATACGTATTTGAATGATGACATTATTCCTGAAAAGTATGATGCCGTTTCTTCCGGAGATGAATATAACATGATTGAGAGAAGGAATTCTCCGGGAATCATGGGCGACTTTATTTTAGGCTATAACGACAAGAATGATTCTAAATTTGGTGAATCGCTTTCGGCGGAAAAGTATTATTCCTGGGTTGAGTCGATGGCGGATGTTTCGCTTCATGCAAAATTGATTACCATTGGTAATGAATTGGGTTTATACAATTGGAAGAATAATGCTGAACCATGCTTGACCAATTATAAGAAAAGATATGACATCCTTAATAGCTATTTGACAAAATGCAGAGGCTTTTCTTTGGAACATGAATATAGCATAGAAGGCATCAATGGTGAAAATAATGAAAATATGAGTCCGGAAGTAAGAAAGTTTGCTATTGATCAGGTTATGAAAGGGAATCCTGTCATCATATCTGTGAAGAAAGAAAATTCTTCTACTGGGCATGTAGTCGTTGCATACGATTATGATGAGAAAACAGACTCGTTATATTGCAATATGGGATGGTTCGGGTCAACGACACATAGGAGAGTAGAGGATCATGGATATCAGATTTATAGAACAGCAATGGCTATTCATTTTAATTTTGAGCATACCTGTTCTGATAATTATGTAGTTGGTGGTCAGGCGTATTGTTACCAAAATAAAAAAATAATGACATACGGGCACACTTATTCCTATGAGAAATATTCTTCGGAACAACATCGAAAAAAGTGTTCGTTATGTGGCTTGTCTATATTAGAGAAACATTCGGTTGATAAGGATAAATCTTATCGTGTTGGTGCAATAACCTATGCAAATTGTGTTTATTGTGGAGAGATGGTAAACCTTTCAAAAACTATTGGGTATATCACGGATCCGACATCATTGACTGAATCAGAGGAGGAATGCATATGAGGAAACAAGTATGGATGCTCACAGCTGCAATCTTATTGGTAGGATGTTCGGCTGGTTCTACGCCAAGCGATGAAATTTCGATTTCTGAAAGCAATCAAAGCAGTTCTACCTATGAAATTCCTGAAGATAAAAGAGTTCAGGATGATGAAGCAGATTTGGTTTTGAAATATCAAGATATAGCATCTTTTGATGAGTTTGCTGACCTCAAATCATATTTGAATAATACTGAAGAAAAAGCCGGCATGAAAAGAACTTTGCTTCTGAACCCTGTAGAAATTGATTTGACTGAGTATCCAATGTACAAGGATTTTGGCTTCAGTTATAAGAATAAAGAAGATGGAAGCTTTGAGGATGTGTGCTGCAGTGAATATTTTAGGACCTGCGCAGATGATACAGTCGGTCCTTTTGAGGATGAAGGTGAGGATGGCATATCGTCCTATTCAATCAGATTTGATTGCTTTTTCTTTCCTTTGATATCAGATTCCGAGATTAAAGGTGATATCGGTTATTGTTCCACGACGAAGGTTAAGTTCACACTCACTCAGGATGATAATGTCGTAGGATATATCTATTCTGCTTTCCATGGCTTACAAGTACTTGATTTTGTAAAGGAATATGTGAAGAAGAACCTTACGACGTTTCAACTTTAAAGTTGAAGTAAGAGAGGAAATGTGGTTCCGTACTGATTTGTATTGGCATTTGTCTTAATCTTCATCAAAAACATTTGCTATCAAACGACTTGATTTTAACGTTAAAACATCCTAGCAAAGATTTGCTAGGATGTATTTTGTCAAGCAATGCTGTCTATCTTGAAAGTCGTATGGAATGATTTTGTATTATTGAAATAGGTAGTATTCTCTTTTTTTAGCTTTGTATTGAACTGGCTGGAATAAGAAGCAATATCAAAGGAGTTTCCGACGGCAAACAAGGAATTGCCATTGGCATTGTTATTATCAGAGAGATATCTTCCATCAGCGGAAATCATTCTGATTTTGTCACAGGCATCATAACTTGTATCACCATTGAGCAATCCGGATTCTGCCATACTTCCTGTCTCCGTGTTGGAGATAAGATTGATGAGAGTGTCGTTGGTTGATGAAACAAACGGAGCATCTGCATCTGAATAGGATGTGATGGTGTAATTCACCTTGGATTGCGTATATTTGAAAAGTCTGTTATCGACATGATAGAGCCTTGCTCCTTCCTTGTCGATATGTTTGACGCTGTAGGAGAGATAATCCTTGGCATTCAGATTATTGGGTGTGTAGTAATCCAGGACAAGATATTCGTCGAAGACATTGAAGATGATTTTTCCTTCCTTGTTCTTTTTGAACGTCTTGTCATCATAGGGAATGATGAAGACGGAATCCTTGCTTTGGCTTGAAGACATGGATATCGCGGTATCTCCATAGATGATGGTGGGAGTGATCCAGCCGAGGAGGAGCTTGGAAAACGGATTCTGGTCTCCGAGGTTCTTGCTCATCATATCGATGTTTCCAAGCGGATTGTACGAAGTTCCGCTGTTGCTGTAGTAATCATCAAGTCCAAGCATATGTCCGGTCTCATGGATGACGACATGGGCATCTACATCCTTGTTTTCACCATCTCCCATCCTTGTGGCAAAGGAACCGTCGATGAAGGAGAGACTTGCCCAGGCATAGGTATTGCAGACAGGCTTGTCGATGCTTCCGATGGTACCTGTCGAGCTTGTATATGCCCAGAAGGTATTCGTATCCCTCATGTTATAGTCATGTAGGTAGACCAACCATATGCCGTCTACGCATCCATCTTTGTCAGAGTCATAGTCCTTAGGATCGATACCATATTCATTTACGGCCCAGTCCAAGGCAAGCTGAGGAAGCTTGGCAATGGTATTTGCATTGTATTTGGAAATAGAACTATAGGTTGAGTCGACTTCTGCCGGGTTGAAGTAGTCGGTGACCCCTCCTTTGAAATCCAACTGTCCATAGGAAGCCTGATAATAGTAGGAACGGAGAGATTCAAAATCAAGATCGGAAGAGTTGCCATAGAATGCCTTTTCTATCAGATTGAGATTATCTTTTGTTGCCTTGGCTTCATCACCAGGTGTGATGACAGGGATGACAAGAAGGGGTACCTCTCCTAAGGATGGCGTATAATGCCAGCTATAGACGTTTCTTTTGGCATAGCTGCTGATGTTATAGGCGTTTTCGACTTCATCTGCTCCATAGTATTCTTTATCGGATTCATCGTTGCTCTTTTCATCGTTTTTGAAGGTGACAGTCATCTTTTTGCTGTCTTCCTTGAAGTCGATGGAAGTATCCTTTCCATATCCTTCAAGGTTAATCAGATGACTGATCTTGTCTTTGCTTGTCACGGTAAGGGAGTAGGTGGTCTTCAGTTCGTTTTCTTCACCTTCATAGGAGATGGTGATGGTATAGGAACCCATGTCTTTGAAGACATATCCGGTAGGATCTCCTAAATCCTCATTTCCTTTGCTCAGCGTCAGCTGATAGTCCGAGACGATCTTTCTTTTGGTGACTCTCTTTGTCGTCTTATAGGATGTTGTCAGTTCGACTTCCAAACCGTCTTCGGAAAATGTCTCTCCCGGCATGTATAACTTCTTGGCATCTGTCTTGATATTCAAGGATTGCCTGAAAGCGGTAACTTGATCCACGGATATTTCAAAGGTGGTTTCCGCACATCCTTCTTTTGTGACATGGATAGTCATTGAAGTTGCTTCGCTATAAGGGATGGTGTAGTCTTCATCGATTGTGGTTCCTGCATCATCTTTCAGGGTGTAATCCGTGATGAGTGAGGATTCTACACTTTTTCCATCGATATAAGTATCTTGGCTGATTTCAAGGCCTTCAAAATCTATGTTATCATAGGCAAAATAAGTTGTTTTATCAGGAAGTTTTGAAATATGAAGCTTGTTTTGCTGATTGATAAAAGAGGATTCATATGGACTGCTATCCTTGTTTCCGTTATCGAACCTGTTGCAGGAGGAAAGAAAGAGGCAGGGAGTCAGCAAGAGAAGAAATAATTGTCTTTTCATAAAGAAAACCTCCTTTTCATATCCATGGAAATGATGTTGTTCAAGTATCATACCATGATTGAAAAGGAGGTAAAAGTGTTCGCTAGAGGTGCTCCTGGATGGTTTTTAAGATGTTATAGAGCTCGTCTGCTTCAAGCTGTCTTGCCCTATAGGAGAGACGGTCATCCTGATTATCCTTGAAGTACGCCAAGGCGTTCTGATAGCAGGGAGTCTGCTTCAGGCAGTTTGCCATGGTCTTGTTGGGGTCTTTGAAGAGAGCCTTCAGTATCGGATAGAGAGAAAAGTCGATTTTTTGTTTCTGGTCTATGCGGATGAAGGCAGACTGTACCTTTGGTGCAGGATGGAAGGAGGAGGAATCGACATCGCTGATGAGCGTGAGTTCTCCTGTCATCTTGATGAAGGCACCTAGAGGGCAGTTTTCCTTTTTCTTTGGAACATAGGATAGCTTGTCGGCTACTTCCTTCTGAACCATCATGCCTGCGCTTCTGAAGCCTTTTTCAAGCATGTATTCCAGAAGTTCGGATGTGATGTTGTATGGAAGATTGCCGATAAGAAGCCTGTGATTCATTTCGGAACAGGAATCCGGATCGAATCTCAGAAAGTCTGATTGAACAATTTCGACATTCTTTGCATCTTTGAAGATTTCTCTTAGCACCATGACCATGTCCCTGTCGGCATCGACGGCGATGAGCTTCTTTGCTTTCTTGCTCAAGGGCAATGTCAATGATCCGAGTCCGGGTCCGATTTCGATGACGGAATCAAAGGAATCGACATCCATTCCGTTGACGATTCTTCTGATGATTCCTTCATTGATGAGGAAGTTCTGGCCGAATGATTTCTTTGCATAGAGGCCATATTCCTTCAATAGGTTTTGAATTCTTTCGAGTTCTGTCATTCTGTAAGCTCCTTTTCCAGTTCATCCCTGCTTATGGCCAGCATATTCAGACAGTCAAGCACATTTTTGGATGAGGTATAGGGAATGTGATATTTTTCAATCAGCTTCATTCTTTTCTGTTTGTCTCCGACAAGCCCAAGATCGACCATGTCGATGTTGGTGAGGACATTCTCTTTGATTTCTTCGTCTTTCTTTAGATACGGATGGATGAGCTCTTCGATATCCGTCAGCTTCATTTCGGCAATACCGACCTTGCCGTGATAGATGGCTTTCTTCTTTTCTGCTTTCAACAGAATGCAAGTTCCTACCCTACTTTGGACATGGTTTGCTATCTCTTTACCAGGACCATCCGGATCCGTGAGAATGATGATATTTCTTTCCTTGGCGACTTCCTTTAGAAAAAGAAGGATGTCAGGACGGATAAACTTTCCGCCTGTCTTGATGATATAGGTGACGTTTAGCTTCTTCAGCCTGTCTTCATCGGAGTTTCCTTCGACGACGTAGAGGTACTTTTTATTTTCCATCGTAGAACTCCAGCGCATTGTGATAAAGGATGTCAGCCATTTCTTCATCAGAAGAAGCCTTCAATGCGGCAATCTGGGATATGACAAGAGGAAGATAACTAGATTCGTTTCTTTCGCCTCTGTGTGGAGTCGGTGCAAGATATGGAGCATCTGTTTCCGTAAGGAGGATGCTCTCTGGTGCATATTGGATGACTTCCTTGATGACTCTTGCATTCTTGAATGTGCATACGCCTCCGATTCCGATATGGAAGGAGATGGGAAGCTTCAGGTATTCCTTCAGGATTTCAAGACTTCCTGAAAAACAGTGCAGGTCAATCTTGGCAGGAAGTTCTTCTTTGATGATTCCAAGGGTATCGAAATCAGCATCCCTGGAATGGATGACGATGGGAAGGGAAAGGCTTTTGGCAAGGCGAATCTGCTGACGGAACCTATCTTTCTGTTTTTGGATATATTCAGGTTCTTTGCTGTAATGATAGTCTAGACCGATTTCGCCGATAGCGGAAATGCGTTCTTTTTCTCTTGTGATGAAATCAAAGCTTTCTTTGAAATAGTCCTCATCCTTGGATGCAAATTCCGGATGGATTCCGAGGACGGAAAAACAAAAACCGGGATGGTCCTCCTGAAGTTTTAGAATCCTATCAAAGGATGCCAGGCTATCACCGGTGTTGTAGATTCTTTCAACGCCGACGGCCTTGGCTCTTTTGATGGCCTCGTCGGCAATCGAAAAGAGGGCATCGTCATTGTAATGGGTATGGGTATCAATGATTTTCATGTTATTTATTTTCCAAGGCAGAATTTGGAGAAGAGAGTCTGATAGATGTCTTCCATCGTCTGTCCTTCCTGTTTTCCCATCATGTCGTTGATGTATGATATGGCAACACGAAGGGTGTCGGATATGATATCAATCTGATGGGTGTCTTTTATGGCTGTGATGGTCTTCTGAAGCTGAAGGGATATCTTTTCCAGATATTCCTCTTCCCTTTTTCCTAAGAAGCTGGCCTCCTCTTTCTTTTCAAGATTGAGCTTCTTCAGCATGAGATGAATCAAAGGGGTCAGGTCATCCTTCAATGAACATATGGCAATGTCGCAGTCATCCAATGAGGTGTTGATGTCATTCTTGGTGGCAACCTTGATGAATGGCTTTTCTTTGAGGATATCCATGACTTCGGCATTGTCTTCGATATCCTTGAATCCGGAATCGGATGCAAGAAGAATCAAATCGGCATCCTTCATGGTCTTGTAGGATTTTTCAATGCCAAGGTTTTCGACATAATCCTCTGTCTTTCTGAGTCCTGCCGTGTCTTTGAAACGGAAGAGCATGCCATCGATTTCCTTTTCTCCTTCGACGACATCCCTTGTCGTTCCTGGAATCGGTGATACGATGGCTTTGTCTTCCTTCAATAGGGCGTTGAGAAGGGTGGACTTACCTACATTGGGCTCTCCGGCGATGACGATATGGAAGCCTTCATATTGCCTATTGCATGATTTTGTACGTTCGATCATATCGTTTAATGAATTGACATCTTTTTCAAGAAGAGAGGCGATGTCATCTAATTCCGGAGAATAGTCATCCATCTGATCTTCGTCGTAAGTATTTTCGACGAAGTATTCCAGTCTGGAAAGGTATTCCAGAAGCGTGTTTTTCAAATCGATCATGATGGAAGTGTTCTTGCCGCTGAGCGTCTGCGTGGCAAGAACCTTGGCACGCCTGCTGGTGGCATTGATGAGGTCGTTGATGCCTTCTGCCTTGAGAAGGTCCATCTTTCCATTGAAATATGCCTGGGCAGAGAATTCTCCTTTTTCAGCTCTTCTTGCACCATAAGCCACCAGAGTATCCAGAAGTTCTTCGACGACAATCATGCTTCCGTGGGTTGAAAAGTCGACACTGTCGAAGCCTGTATAGGATCTTGGCCCTTTGTAAAAGGTGATGACTGCTTCATCAATCATCTCTTTCGGATTATCTTTGTCTCTATAGAGCTTTACAAAATAAGTCTGGTTTGGAACTATGGAATGGACGTCTTTCTTGATGATATGGGAAAGGATATCCAGTGATTTGCTTCCGGAAAGTCTTACTGTCGCTAATGCTGCTTTGAACGGAGGAGTCGCCAAAGCGCAGATGGTATCAAAAACAAGCATAGTCACATTATACAATAAATCCACTCGCTTTTTATGGCAATCGCAAGAATACATGAGTTTCCCCATTTTTGCAAGCTTTGTTTTTTCGACTTGAAGAAATCAATGAAAATTCATAATATTTTTAAATTTTATTGAAAAAACCTCTCGTTTTTTATAGTTTATTTGTGGTCACAAATTTAAACTGCCGGCAAAGGCCGGAACGGGAGGTTTTTACGTGTCATATTCTAGCAGTATTTTCGACATATTACTATCGAAAATCGAAGATTTTTCAATGGAGGTCTTTTCCTCCGGAAGCGTTACGGACAGGCGTTTCCTTGCCGAGACGATGTTTGGAATGCTGTCCTCCGGAAGCACCGTGCTGGGCGAAATCGCACATTCCCTGTCCGGGAAGTGCAGCCTGAAGAAAGGAATCGAACGTCTTTCAAGGCATCTTGCGGAGGAATTCCCGAAAGGTTGGGAAAAGAACTACAGGCATCTTGTTTCCCAAATCATGCCACAGAAGGGGCTGATATTCTGTGTCGATGACAGCGACATTGCAAAGATATACGGAAAGAAATTTCAGGACCTTGGAACGGTCAGGGATGCATCTTCTCCCGACAAGAAGCTGGTGAAGGGATACCATGTGACGAGCATTGTAGGGCTGTCCGAAAGCGGAAGACAGCCCGTGCCGGTCTTTGACAGGGTACATTCCAGCATATCGAACGGATACACATCGGTAAATGACATCACGTTTGCAGGAATAAAGTATTGCTGTGCCGGATTGGCCGACTATACGGCGACCTTTATCTTCGACAGAGGATACGACAGCGTGAAATTTTTCAACGAGATTGACAAGTTGCATCAGTATTTTCTTATCCGTGGAACGTCGAAAAGAAATGTAATTGAAAAAGGCAAAGCGATAAACGTTTTCGAATATGCGAAAAGATACAAAGGAAAGATAGCAACTAAAATAAGGATAAAAGGCATGGAGTATGATGCAAAGCTGACGGTAAAGCTTGTAAAGATTGGCAGCGTGAAGAGAAAGCTATGGCTTATAATCTGCTGGACTGACAGCGACATAGAGGAACCCCTTAAGATCTTCTTCACCAATGCCGTCCTTGATTCGAAGGAAAGCGTCCTCGAATGGTCGAGACGCTATGGTGAGAGATGGAAGATTGAAGAATTCTTCCGTTTCAAGAAGACACAGATGGGAATGGAGAGCTTCCGTGTAAGGAGCCTTGTATCCATAAACAACCTGCTCATGATACAGGACTTCTGCGTATATTTCCTGGCAAGCCTCATCGAAAGGAACCAGTGTGAGTTCCATGAAGCGATGCGGATGGCAAAGGATTATGGAATTGAATCGATAGTGAAATACTACCGCTTGGAAAATAGACTGAGACATCTCCTCCACCGCAGCAAGAAGCAGGTTTTCGAATG
>JBNMLQ010000037.1:0-14504 GCA_050874925.1 Candidatus Enterosoma sp.
TGAGGGAACAGTCCATGGGAAAGGATACCCTTACCGGACACTGGGAGATGATGGGAATCGAGACAAAGAATCCCCTTGTCACCTTCACGGAACACGGATTTCCAAAGGAGCTTGTCGATGAGCTTGAAAGGAAAAGCGGTGTCTGCTTCTTAGGAAACTATTCAAGCTCCGGCACGGTCATCCTCGACCAGCTTGGCGAAGAAGCCATCAAGGAACACAAGATGATCCTCTATACCTCTGCCGACAGCGTCCTTCAGATCGCTGCCAGCGTGGAAGACTTCACGCTTGAAAAACTCTATGAGACCTGTGAAATCGCAAGGGAAATCACGATGAAGAAGGAATGGCGTGTCGGAAGAGTCATCGCAAGACCCTTCAAAGGACATGAAAAAGGCCATTTCACAAGGACGAGCGACAGAAGGGACTATTCTTTGAAGCCGGATGGAAGGACGGCCATGATGGACCTTCTTGACAGCGGAAGAAGAGTCATCGCCGTCGGAAAGATCCATGACATCTTTGCCGGAACCGGCATGGATGAGTCCTATCACATCGAAAACAACCATGACGGCATGATGAAGACGATGGATGTCGCCAAGAAGGACTTCGAAGGACTCTGCTTTGTCAACCTGGCTGACTTCGATGTCCTATACGGACATAGAAGAAATCCGATCGGATACGGAAAGTGCATCGAAGAGTTCGACAAGGATTTAGGAGACCTCATCTCTCTTCTCAAGGAGGATGACCTTCTTCTTGTCACAGCCGACCACGGAAACGATCCGACCTGGTGGGGAAGTGACCATACCAGGGAAAGAGTACCTCTCTTCTGCTACAGCAAATCCTATCAGCATGGAAGGATGATTGAAGAGGTCCCTACCTTTGCCTGCATGGGAAAGACCATCCTGAAGAACTTTGAAGTCACACCGAGTACCAATCAGATCGGATATCCGATCGATAAGCTGATTGAGGACTGAAGACTGGATTCGTAGACCTGCAAGGATTTACCTGAACATAAAAAGTGCTGGAAGTGAGGGCCAGCACTTTTTTTGGAATCGGAGAAATGGGTTAGGCTTGGAGTTGCCTTTCCAGCATAATTGAAACATGTAGTCGGGTTGCTTTCATTGATCTTAGAGAGGCGGAATGAATTCATTTTCAATAATTTTGATTTTAAGCTCTCTTTTGTTGCTAAAGTTTCTTTTTGCCTTTCTTAACGGCTTGAAACTTGCACTTTGTTGTATTAGAATATTCGCAAGAAGCAACCGCCTAGGGCTTAAAGCCCCCCTAATAGAGATTTGCGAGGTCTCTATTAGATCGGATAAACGGAGTCGGCAGCTTCTTATTTTTCATTGTTGCCGTTGTTGTCCTCGTTGTGATTGCGAGGGCTGCGGACAATAAGAATAAGAAGCACAACTAGAAGGATGAATGCGAAAAGTCCAAGGAGATCTTTTAAGGTTTCCATATTCTTTGCCCCTTCTCCCAACGTTACACACGCGGGCAGTGCGGGGCCTCGTTACCCTTCAGCGGTTGCTCTTTTTCGCTCCAGGAATCTTACGGCCTTCCCCTGAAGGTACTATTATTTTAAGTCTGATGCTATCATTATTTCAACTTTTAGTTTAAAATGTTTTTTAATTTTAATAAAATGCAAAACGCCTTTAAACAAGGGCGTTTTTAAAAAATTAAAAGGCATTTTAAAAATATCAAAATTAACAAGCGGACAAATAGCTTTTCCTTAAAACAAAACTTTTGAATCTATGAATTTCGATTGCTAAACCATAGTTCTTCTTCCCTGGGTTGTTTATGTACTTGAAATCATTATTCGAGAGTTATAGAATTACCAAAGAAGCACCATACGGCGAGATCTCTGTTGTTGGTTTGGCGATCAACTCCCTGATTAAGCAAACGATGCTTTTTTATTTTGTCAAAATATATGAAGCATATAGCGATAATTATTTTCAATGGGCTTAAGAGTAGTTTTAAAAAGCTTCTTTGAAAATAGTTTATTCTCAACGGTTGTTTTTAAAATAGTATATTTTTAGTACTATATTTTCACTAATAATTAAATTGATACAAACTAAACAAATTTGTTTCAATTTATAAAATAGTACTTTATTAGTACTATATTTTAACTAATACTGATTTTGAATCACTTCCAAATTATTTTTGTTAACATAATAAACATTATACGAAGGTAACTGAATTTATATATAGGTGGGATTCACCCACCTATAGGCATCTTAAATATACTAATTAACTACTATTTATAATTGAACGTAAATAGTGAAGCAGTGATATGCATTGCTTCCAATCAACGAATTTAACTTTAGTAAATATTTAGTACTAGAATAATACTATTACAATAATTTCGACGAAAATTGGATTTTTTTGAGAATTAGTACCTATTTAGTACCATAAACCTACTATTTCTCAAGTATCAACCTGGCAACGATTTCGGCTGCCCTGTTGCTTGCCTTTTTCAGGTTCCTATCATACTCTTCCTTGTTGGAATCATCGCTTGTCGTATCATCGCTGATACTCCGGATGATGAGGAAAGGAATCTTGGCCTGGTAGCTTACCTGGGCGACGGCTGCCGACTCCATGTCCATGGCAAGGGGATCATCGAAGTCAGCATAGACATTCTGATTGAGGTTATCCTTCGTGATGAAGGAATCGCCGGATAGGATCAAACCTTTCACGGCGTCTTCCTTGCCGATGGAAAGAGCCTTTCTTACCAGGAGGCTGTCACGCTGAAAGTACAAGGGCATCTGGCACATCTGACCGATATGGTATCCGAAGGCTCTCACGTCGACGTCATGGTAGGCAACCTTGTCGGCGATGAGGCTCTTGAAGGGAACCAGCCTTTTGGATATGCTTCCTGCCACGCCGACGTTGATAAGGGTATCTATCTTATGGGTAGCCAAAAAGACACCAAGCCGATAGGCCATGGAGACCTTGCCGATTCCACCGATCATGGTATAGAGGGTGAATCCATCCTTTTTGACATAAAAGATATCATCCCCCTTGTCTATGACACCATCGAAATAAGAAAGAAGAGCATCCATCTCTTCCTTCATCGCAGTGACGACGAGGTAGTTTCTCATATCGTGGTCATCTGGGAAGCAGGCTTCTTCCTCTTGCGATAGACGGGTTCTTCACTCACCTTGACGATCTTGTGAGGGCATTCTTCATACAGGGCATCCATGTCGACCCTCTTTCTCTCGTCCTTGGTGAAGAGGTGTACGACGACATCCTTGGCATCGATGAGAATCCAGTTGGAATCATTCTTTCCTTCGGTGTGGTCGACATCCTTGAAGTTGTCATAGAGGGAATCCTTGGCTGTCTGGACAAGGGCTCTCAGACGCCTGTCATTGCTTGCCGAGGCAAGGATGAAATAAGAGACATAGGGAGTCCTTTCCCTGACGTCATAGACGACGACATCCTCTCCATAGTTCCAGCTGAGGTCGGATGCGATGTGAAGAGCTCTCTGGGAAGTGATCCTTCCCTTGTCTTCCAGTTTCTTTGCTTTGTTCGTGTTACTTGTTTTCAGCATTGTTTTCTTCTCCTAGATATTCATGGTACATCTCCTTGGAAAGGAAATGTTCCATGTATGGTATGTTCTTCTTCCTGAAATAACTTACCTGCTCCTTCAGGGTGACTATGAAGCCGGTCTGGATATCCTGATAGCAGGCCAACCTTCCTTTTTTGGTTTCAAACGGCCTGGTCGGCTCGTCCTTGTCTGCCGCATAGATGATTTTCTCAAGCACATCCATGTCCTTCTTTCCCGTACAGTGATACATGATGGCGTTTAGGACATCTTCATCCCTGACATGGAATTTCTCCTTGGCCAGGTAGCGTGAGACAAACTGATGGTAGGCAAATTCCGGACAGGGAAGGAATTCGGGAAAATAGGTTTCGACGATCTTCTTCTGCTCTTCGACGGGAAGGTCTTTTCCGGAGTCATGGAAGATGCCGGCCTGGAAAGCCAGATATGGTTTACCTAATTGGTTCTTGCTTGCCATCTTATAGGCGGTTTTGGCAACCGAGACGCTATGAAGATATCTATGTTCCTTCATCAGGGAAGCGACTTCCTTGCAGAAATATAGGCGGTTATCGGCGATATCATTTAGGACACACTCCGTCGTAGACAAGTCACTTCCGCTTCGTAACAGGCTGTTATCGAAATCTGTCGCCGGGATATCAAGATAGCCCATCTTAGGATAGAGGTGCTCCTCTCTGTTGGGAAGAAGGACAAGATGAGAAAGCTTTGATATCTTCTCAAACTGCTCTTCCTTTTCAAGCAGGGGGAATTTATCTTCGCCTGAGATAAGATAGACCTTTCCTTGCTTCCTGTTTTGAAGAAGGAGTATCTCCTGATAGAGCGGCTTATGCTGGCCATCGATGAAATAGAAGCCGTTTCTTTGGATGCCATAATCCCGGATCCCTTTCCTAAGCAAGCCTTTGCGGACTAGGAAAGGGACGTCATCCCCAAGAAGGAAAAAGCAGAATTCCTTGATTTTCAGCCTCGTGATGATAGAAAGAGTCAGGGACAGGTGGGTGAGGTTGACGGGAGAGAACCTACCGTAGAAGACGGCGATGTTGTTCATTTAAAGACGCACTCCGCCTTCCTCGATGGTGACAAGGACGCCATCAGGGGCATAGACATCAATCTCCTGGTCCTCGCCGATGAAGTCGATGAAGCCAAGCCCATAGATGCGGATTCTGTTGCTCACACCCTTGATGGCCTTCAAAGAGGTCTTCTTCAGGGCATGGATGGTGCCAAAGCGTTCGCTTCTCGTCTCCAGGGAACCATTCTTGGCCAGCGTCTCAAAGAGGTCATCGGCCTTGTTGATCTTGGCTCTCTGCAATGAGAGGTCGTTGGACTTGTAGAAGGTGAAGTTGGTCTTGCCACCCTTGACGAAGTCAAACCTGGCGATGTTGCTGAAGAGGAAGGACTGACCTTCCTTGCAGCTATAGGTCTCGGGGCGTACTTCGTTTCTCGGAAGAACGTATTTGACGATCTTTCCTTCGATCTTGGAAACGATGCTCTTGGCATTGTTGATGCCAGGAGTGTCATACATGGAGCTGTTCTCATCCAAGGGGATGCTGATGACATCCAAGGTCGTTCCCGGATATGGAGAGGTCGTGATGACCCTGTCGGTATCGTTGTTGTAGGAATTCAAGAGGGCATTGATGAGGGAGGATTTGCCGACCTGGTAGGCACCGATGAAATAGACATCCTTGCCTGCACGATATTGGTTGATCTTGCTTAGCAATGTATCGATGTTGCTGCTTCTAGAGGCAGAGCTCGAGGTGACGATGACTTCCAGAGGATGGATGTTCTCCTTCTCTAGAAGCTCCTTGGTCTTGGCGATGAGGTAGGTGTCATCAAAGGACTTGGGAAGAAGGTCTCTCTTGTTGATGACGGCCAATGCCTTGGACGGGAAATACTCGCCGACGCCATCGAGGATGGAACCGTTGAGGGAAAAGGCGTTGAAGACATAGACGGCCAAGGCATCGTCCTGCCTTGCCGAGTCTAGGATCGTCGCATAATCCACGGATATGTCACCCTGGTCCTTGTATTGGGAATAATGGCGAAGCTTATAGCATCTTTCGCACAGGGTCTCCTCCTCAGAAGCGAATTTCTCCTTTGGCACATAACCGACCTCGTTGGGGTCATCGCATTGAAGGATGGCACCGCACCCGTAACATCTGCGGACACGGATTTCGGCAGTGAGTCCACTGGCCTTGGTTTTCTTGAAGAACATAGCGAATCTCCTTTCTTACTCGGCAAGTTGTCCGAGTCGGCCCTGTCTGAGCCATTTTTTCCTGATCCTGATATCATATCGTCTGACGAACCTGGTGAAGAACTGATCTTTTGTCGAAAGAGGTTCCGTCAACAGAAGCCTGCCCTTCAGTTTGCTTACATAGATGCGGTCGGTGAAGAGCTGGTCTCCGACAAAAAGACAATCCTTTACTTCATAGCCTTCCTTTTCCAGAAACCGGGCAATCCTTCTTTTGAAGTATTTGCGGGCATCATGAAGATAGTCTACCCCAAGCTTCTCACAATAGGGCTTGACCCTGTTTCTTGTGTTGTTGGAAACGACGATCAGGGCAATGCCTACCTTCTGAAGCCTGTCTTTGAGTTCGAAGGCTTCCTTTCCAGGCGCAGATACGTCATAGGTATCCAGCGTATTGTCCAGATCCGTCACGACAGCCTTGATGCCAAGACTTTTGAAAAATGACGTGGAGACATCATAGATATTCTTGGCATGGAAGGCAACTTTTACTTTTTTCATTATCTCTTATAGTATATCAAAATTATCTCTTGTTGGAATCTCTTTCGAAGAGATCGAACAGGGAGAGCTGTGTGTCGGCCTGGTCGACATCGGCCTTCCTGGTCTCGGTCTTGGCAGCCCTAGGCTCCTCGATGGGTGTATCCGAGGTGATTCTTTCACCGATGGAATCAAAGCCGATGACGTCGAGCTTTCCAAGGTTCGGAACGTTCTCACGCATCTCGGAATTGACTTCCACCGGCGTGAGGTTGTTGATGTCCAAGGCGACCATGGAGTCCAAAGTCGTGATACAGACATAGCTGGATTGACCGCGGACTTTTTCGACCTTGCTGACGTTGACGATCTTCCAGGGATTCTTCTTGAGCACCTTGATGAGAGGCGTCTTGGCAGAGAGCCTTTCCGTCGTTTCGATCTTGCTTGTCGAGATGACCCTGGCAGCTCTCTTGTTTCCTAATACGAGAAGCAGGCATACTTCCTTGGAGTGGAGGCTTATCAAGGATACTAAAGAAGCGTTTTCGATACCGCTGGCGATAGCCTTGACACCCATTGCGGAAGTAGAGACTAGAGGTATGTCTGATTCGTTGAACCTGGAGCAGCGTCCGAATTCATCGACGACGATGAGGTCTGAATTGCCGCTTGTCACGGCAACATCGACAAGCCTGTCATCCTTGTTTAACATCTTGCAGGCTCTTAGAGGCCTCTTTGTAAGAGCGGTTTGGGCAAACTCTTCCAAGGTCGTCCTCTTGATCTTGTTGGCCTTGGTAAGAAGGGCGATATTGAGTCCCTTCCTGAACTCGTCGACTTCGAAGACCTTGACGATCTTTTCGTTCGGCTGGAGCTTCATGAGGTTGTTGAGATGCTTTCCCTCTTCCTTCCACTTCATGTCGCTTAAGAGGTGGCAGGGAATATATCCGTAGTTGCCAAGGCTGGTGAAGAGAAGAAGACCGGAATGGGTGTCGATCTGCTGGGAGAAGACAAGGTGGTCACCTGGCTTGATCTTGGGCAAAGTCAAAGGATCGTTTTCGTCCTTGTTTGCCTTGACGGAAGCCTGGTAGGATTTCAGACTCGTCCTCTTGGCATAGCCGTCGGAGGTGATGGCGACCATCACGTCTTCCTTGGCGATGAGCTTGGTCGGGTCGACACTCGAGAAAGTCATCTTCTCATCCTTGATTTCGGTCTTGCGAAGGAAGGCAAAGTCCTTGCGGACCTCTTCGAGCGTCTTGATGATGGTCTGATCGAGCTTGTCAGGATTTTCAAGGATACCCTTGATCCTTTCGACGTCCTTGCTCAAGGAATCCTGCTCGGCCCTCAAGGCGAGGATGTCGGTGTTGGAAAGACGGTAAAGAGGCATCATGGCGATGGCTTCGCTCTGTCTTTCGGAGAAGCCATAGTCAGCCTGAAGCATCTTCTTGACCCCGTCCTTGCCGTTGCATTTCCTGATTTTGTCGATGACCTCGTTGAGGATGGAATAGCACTTGATGTAGCCTTCGACGATCTCGAGGCGGTCAAGGTCGGTCTTCAAATCGAACTGATAGGACTTGGTGGAAACATCCCTCTGATGGCTGATGAAGGAATCCACCAGTTCCATCAGGGACATGCATTTCGGATGTCCCTTGTCGATGGCTAGGAAGTTGCAGGAGATGGTATTCCTCAAGGCACCCTTTCCCATGAGATAGTTGTAGATGTCATAGGGGGAAGCGTTGTCCTTGATCTTGATGACGATGCGGACGTCATCCTTGGCCGATTCATCGATGATTTCCTCGATGTTGTCCAGCCTGTCGGTGTCTTTCCTCTTGTTCAAGGAACTGACGAAGTCAATCTTGACCAGGCCATAGGGAATCTCGGTGATGACGATGGCGTTCTCGCCCTCGTCGATATGGGATTTGCAATAGAGGTAGAAATTGGCTCTTCCGGTTTCATAAAGGCTATGCAAGGCGGCCTTGTCATCGATGATGCCGCCGGTCGGGAAGTCCGGACCTTGGACAAACTTCATCAGGTCGTCCAAGGTGGCATTCTTATGCTTGATCCTATAGATGGTGGCATCGACGACTTCGCCTAGATTGTGGGGAGGAATATAGGTTGCACTTCCTACGGCGATGCCGCTGGTGCCGTTGACAAGAAGGTTCGGGTATCTTGCCGGCAGGACCGTCGGTTCGAGATGCTTGTCATCGAATGTCGGGACCATCTTGACGCAGTCCTTGTCGATATCCTTGACAAGGTATTCGCTAAGCTTGCTCAGTCTTGCTTCCGTGTAACGGTTGGCGGCGGCAGGGTCATCGTCGATGGAACCGTTGTTTCCCTGGAAGTCGATGAGGGGTGCTTCCATCTTCCAGCTCTGGGACATGTGGACCAAGGCATCATAGATGGAGGAATCTCCATGCGGATGGAAATGACCCATGACGTGACCGACGATGGTCGCCGACTTGACATGGGGCTTGCTATAGACCTGCCCCTGGTCATACATATCGAAGATGATACGTCTCTGGACCGGCTTGAGACCGTCTCTTGCATCCGGGATGGCACGGTCGGTGATGACTTCCTTGGCATAGCGGTTGAAGGCAGAAATCAAGACATCGGAAATCGGGGAATCGACGATGTTCTCGCTCAGCCTCTTCTCATCTTTTTTACTTTTCATTCTTTGCAACCTCCGCCGTGAATGTATCGCTGACATTGAAGTCGATGTTGTTCTCAATCCAATCCTTTCTTCTGTCGGAATCCTTTCCTAGGAAGATGTTGACCTTGTCATGGGCATCCTCGTCATCGATGATGTTCACCTTCAAAAGCTTCCTGTGCTCGATGTCCATGGTCGTCTGGCTGAGCTGGGAATAGTTCATTTCACCAAGACCTTTGTAACGGTTGACCTTGTAGCCGTTTCCGATGACCTTGATGGCCTCCTGAAGCTCCTTGTCGTCATAGCAATAGATTTCCTTGCCTTTTCCGTTATAGACACGGTAGAGAGGCGGGCAGGCAATATAGACGTGTCCGGTCTCGATCAGAGGCTTCATATGGTTATAGAAGAACGTCAGAAGCAGGGACTGGATGTGGCTTCCGTCATCATCGGCATCGGTCATGATGATGACCTTTCCGTAATGGATGTTCTTGATGTTGAAGTCGTCGTTGAAGCCGGCGCCGATGGTGGAGATGAGCGTTGCGATTTCAAGGTTTCCCAAAAGGGCCTTCTCGTCATCGACATCCGTGGTGTTCTTCGGCTTGCCTCTCAAAGGAAGGATGGCCTGATATCGTGGATTTCGTCCCTTCTTGGCTGAACCGCCGGCTGAATCACCTTCGACGATGAAGAGCTCATTGGCCATATAATCCTTGCTGGAGCAAGGCGTGAGCTTCTTGGAGATTTCGATGCCGGAAAGCTTGTTGTTGGCAAGTTCCCTTTCCTTCTTCCTGTCAGCCTCGGTCTTGTCTCGGATGCGCATCTCCTCGACCGTCTTCTTGACGACGTTCTCTGCTTCGTCCTTATGTTCTTCCAGGTAATAGGCAAGCTTGTTTTCGATGATGCCATCGACGCTGTTGAGGGCTTCCTTGGTACCGAGCTTGCCCTTTGTCTGGCCTTCGAACTGAAGGAGGTGCTCCGGAACCCAGACGGAAAGGATGGCAACAAGGCCCTCTCTCAGGCAGTCTCCGTCCAAGGCCTGGTTTGCCCTTGTGAGCCCATGGCTTTGAGCATACTGGTTATAGATGGTCGTCAAGGCCTTCTTGAGTCCGGTGACATGATATCCTCCGTCTCCGGTCCTGACGCCATTGGCAAAGGAAATGATCTTTTCGTTGTAGTCGTTCTTCAAAAAGCCGAAGACGACTTCCAGACGGATGCCGTTATCCTCTCCTTCAAACCTGCAGGGCTTGGTCAATGCTTCCTTGTCTACGGTGTGGCGGTTATAGTATTCCCTGAGTCCGTCCTGATAGAAGAAATCCTGTTTTCTTCCCGTCCTCTCGTCAAAGAGGTGGAAGGTGACGCCCTTGGTCAGGCATGCCTGGTCATCAAGATGGCTGGCGATGCGGTCAAAGTTGAATGTGATGTCTTCAAAGATCTCATCATCCGGAAAGAAACGGACGTCTGTTCCGCGCTTCGTGGTCTTTCCTAATTCCTTGATGCCGCTGAATTTGCTTCCGCCTTTTTCAAAGCGTGCAAAATGGTCGATGCCATCCCGGTAGGAATGGACTTCCATCCATTTTGAAAGGGCATTGGTGACGGAAGCACCGACACCATGCAGGCCACCGGCAGACTTGTAGTTGGATTCATCGAACTTTCCTCCGCCGTGGAGAGTCTGATAGACGATCTGGAAACCGTTCATCTTTTCCTTCTCGTTGTAATCGCAGGGAACGCCTCGTCCCTGGTCTTCGACTTCAAGGGAACCATCGGTATGGATGGTGATAAAAATGTTCTTTCCATACCCTTCGTTGGCTTCATCGACGGCATTGTCGACGATTTCCCATACCAGGTGGTGCAGACCCAGTGTGGATGTGGAACCGATATACATGCCAGGTCTTTCCCTGACCGGTTCAAGCCCATGGAGAATGGCTAAGGATGATGCATTGTAATTCGAGCTCATTTGTTAAAACCTCATTCTATAATTTTACCGAGAAAAGCTTTAAAAATAAAGCATTTGCCTATATAATTAACATGTTATTCAGGAAATCATCTATGGAAATTTTATATACCGTTTTAATCAGCCTCGCCTGTATGCTTCTTGGCTATCTCTTTGGGTCGATTCCTACCGGCGTCATCATCGGAAGGCTTCATGGCATCGACATCCGTGCCTTTGGGTCCGGCAATACCGGAGGAACCAACGTCGGAAGGACGCTTGGCAAGAAAGCTGGCATCACCACCATGGCCCTGGATATGCTGAAAGCCTATGTTCCCCTCATGGTCATCCTTCTTATCCTCTCCTTCAGCCCAATCCATCAGGTCCTTGTCTCGTATCGTCACATCGATGAGCTTCTCATCAGCCTTTCTGCCATCGCCGTCCTTCTTGGACACACCTTCCCTGTCTTTGCCCACTTCAAAGGCGGAAAGGCTGTCAGCTGCATCGCAGGATACATCCTCTTTGTCTCTCCGATTCTCTTTGTCGTCGGCATCACCCTCTTCCTGGTTCTCTTCTATTTCACTAGGAAGGTCTCCCTATGCTCCGTCATCACCGTCCCTTGTATCTTCCTTCTTACCTTCGTTCCCATGATTCTCGATTTCACCGTCCTGAAGAATCCGACGGATTTCAACGGAGGCATCTATATCACATCAAGCTACATGCTACATCTTTCCTACATCACCCCTATCTGTTCCTTCCTTGGTGCGTCGCTTGTTGTCTATCGCCATAAGAGCAACATCAAGAGGCTCGAGAAAGGCGAAGAACCGGATACGCATTTCGAAAACATTGTCGACAAGAAAGACTGATATCTCAGGCCACAGGTCATACACCCATGGCCTTTTTTCATCGTCTATAAAGAAATAGCTATTTTTGAATAAAAACCCCTGAATCTGTTTCGACTCCTGCTTTTTTTATATGATATTGAATGACTTATAGTTACAACACTATCTTGCATTTCAAAAAAATCAAATCTGTTGCACCTAAAAACTTTCGACAAAAAGCAAAGAACTATGGAAAATGTCGAAAGCACGTGAAATTATTTTTTGATTTAAACACCTTTTTCGTCATGATGATGGAACCGGTTTTATAAAAACCTCTTTTTAAGTAACAATGAAGTCTAAACCTTTCTTTAGCTCTACACGAATCCCGCCTATTTGTTTCATTCGTTGCTACTTGGAATGTCTGAGCCAATGGCAGTGTTCGATATCATTTTCTCTTTTATCATTATTCCGATGACTTTGAGTTTCTTGATTTTTACACTCTTATCATTCCGGTGTTGTACTATAATCATTCCGATAGGTGACAATTTATGAATATCGGAACAAAAGAAACCGCAGCAAAATGGAATATCTCCGAGCGTAGAGTCCGTGAACTCTGCCGAAATGGCCAAGTCGATGGAGCCGTTTTGCAAGGCAAAACCTGGCTCATCCCGGAAGATTCGCCAAAACCAGTTGATGGAAGGGAATCCGTGCCTGCTTACCTGGATAAGATTCAAGAGCTAAAAGCTGAACTGGATTCTCTGAGGCCTTTGACTCCTGGTGAAGCCTTAGCCTTGAATGAAGAATTTGCTATCGAAGACACCTACAACTCGAACGCAATCGAGGGAAGCACGCTCACCCTTCGTGAGACGGATATGGTCTTAAGAGGACTGACGATTGACAAGAAACCTTTGATGGATCATCTTGATGCCGTCGGACATAAAGAAGCTTTTGACTATGTTTTAGACCTAGTCAAGGAAAAGGCACTTTTGAGCGAATCTGTCATCAAACAGATTCATTCTCTCGTCCTTTCCATGCATCGGAAAGACAGAGGCGTATATCGTATGGTTCCTGTTACGATTGCCGGAGCCCTGATTTCCCCCGTGGAGCCTTCCCTGATCCATGACAGGATGGAAGGACTGATCGAATGGTATTCGCAAGACAACCGAGACGACATCTTAACAAAACTTGCCCTTCTCCATATCCGATTCGAATCCATCCACCCTTTCATCGACGGCAATGGGAGAACCGGCAGACTTATCCTCAACCTTGAACTCATGAAGGCAGGTTTTCCGCCGATCGACATCAAATTCACGGATCGTAAAGCCTATTATGATGCCTTTGATTCCTATGCAAGGACAGATTCTCCTAAGGCAATGGCAAAACTATTTGCAAAATACCTTACCCAACGTCTCAGAAGATACATCGCGATTCTCAAACCTACATCCAAATAATCTTGCTTTCAGGCGTGTTTGTAAATCGTGCTGCTGGTTTCCGCTGAAGACCTTGTCAAAGGGAACCTCAGCCTGATTGCATGTCACCTAGGTATCACTTTCCTCTTTGTATGGTTTCGATTCTGTGATCCCTTCTTTTTTTGTTTTATCACCCTTCTTGGTTTTGCAAGACTTTCATAGTCAGCCATAAGCTGTCGACTTTCAACCTAGAACAATGACTTGTCGCCAAATAAAAAACCACCCAGCGTTGACCGGATGGCTGTTTTTTACTTCTTCTTTGGATTCTTCTGGGCGTTTTCGATAGCCTTCATGGTCTGGTTGACCTGGGCTTCGGAAGGGGTTCTTCCCATGGAACGGTACATCGCCTTGATCATGTCTCTGTTGATGGGCGGGTTGTCCTTCATGGCCTTGGTGAAAAGCTTTCTGGCGATGAAGTAGCCGGCGACAAGGCCGACGACAAGGCAGCCTATCAGGGCAAAGACAAATCCGACAATGGCAATACTCATCATAATTCTGAGCCTCCTTGATGTGACAAAAAGGCCGTCAATAAAACGGCCTTAGGACAGATATAGAGCTTAGGCTCTGGAATCGTAGGTTCCGTCAGCGGTCTTGACCCAGACCTTGGTGTGGTTCTTGATGAACATAGGGACCTTGATCTTGAGACCGGTCTCAAGGACGGCATCCTTGCTGGCCTTGTTGACGGTGTCGCCGGCGATGGCATTGTCATCGGTATCGACGATCTCGAGAGCGACCTTGTCAGGAAGCTGGATACCGAGAATCTCGGAACCATAGTAGGTGATGATGACTTCGGCATTGTCCGGAAGATACTGAAGTTCGTTCTTGATCCTGGAAATCGGAAGTTCGACGAATTCATAGGTCTCCTGATCCATGAAATGGGCGAAGCCGTCTTCGTTTGGATCACGATAGGAAAGCTGCATGTTCTTCTTGTCCAAGAAGGCAGAATCGACCTTATCGCCGGAGAAGAGCATCATTTCGATGGTGGCACCGGAACGAAGGTTCTTCGCCTTGATCTTATGCTTCATCTTGGCCATTGCCGTCTTGTTGTGAATGACGTCGATGACCTGGAGAAGGTCGTTGTTGTAGATGAAGATCTTGCCGGGGTTGAGTTCGCCGGCATCTAATTTTTCAGCCATGTTCTTTTTCCTCCCTGATCAGGTTTATTTCTTCTCTTCGTGAAGTGTCATCTTGTTGCACTTCGGGCAGTATTTCTTCGTGGAGAAACGATCCGGATGCAACCTCTTGTTCTTGGTTGTGATATAGTTCTCGGATTTGCATTCCTTACAGCGAAGAATGATGTTTGTACGCTTGTCAGCCATTGTGATATTTCCTCCTGAAACTTGACTGGTACATTATAGAATCTATGTGTCTTTGAATCAATGAAATTATGAAAAA